>DXZW01000001.1 GCA_019419455.1 Collinsella sp.
CGGTCCGACCGGGCCGCGCGGCAAGGAGATATATTGCCAGACCGGAGGGGCGCCGTGGGCGGGAATCTGGGCGTACACATTTCCTGCACAGTTTGTAATTCTCAGCTGTATTTAGCAGTAATAAAGAGGGGACCTCGTTTCCGAGATCCCCTCCTTCGTCTATCTATAGACTTAGGCATTCAAAGCCTTAGGCCAATAGCTTGCGACCGGACTCCTCAATCGCGTCAAGTGCCGCATCAGCCTCGGCGGCATCCGCGCCCTTTGCGAAGATGTACAGCTTAATCTTGGGCTCGGTGCCAGAAGGACGAACAATACCCTTGTTGCCACCCTCAAGATCGAACTCAATGACGTTAGCCTTCGGCAGGCCGTTCACGCAGGTGTTGTAATCCACGACGGCCTCAATCTTGGAACCGGCGAGCTCCGCGGGCGGGTTCTCGCGCAGACCAGCCATGATGCCGGCCATCTTTGCCGCACCCTCAGCGCCCGGATAGCTCAGCGAAATCGTCTTGTTGTGATAGTAGCCATACTTCTCGTACAGCTCGTGCATCGCATCGGCAAGGTTCTTACCCTGGAGCTTGTAATACTGCGCCATCTGGCAAATCAGAAGTGAAGTGCTCACGGCGTCCTTGTCGCGCACGTGGTCGCCGGCCAGATAGCCGTAGCTCTCCTCGAAACCAAAGATAAAGCGATCGACCTCGCCAGCATCGGAAAGCGAGGTAATGATGTCGCCGATGTACTTGAAGCCCGTCAGGCAGCGGCGGAGCTCAAAACCGTACTCGTCGGCCAGAGCGTCAACCATGGCGGAAGAAACGATAGTAGTAACGGCAACCTTCTTAGTGAGGTCCTCACCGCGGGCAGCACGGGTCTTGCAGATATAGTCGAGCAGCAGAACGCCCATCTCATTGCCGGTCAGCAGCAGATAGTCATCGCCATTCTTAACGGCAACGCCAACACGGTCGGCATCGGGATCGGTTGCAAGCAGCAGATCGGGGTGAACCTGCTCGCAGAGATCGATGCCCTTCTGCATGGCCTGACGGATCTCGGGGTTAGGATACGGGCAGGTCGGGAAATCGCCGTTAGGCTCCTTCTGCTCGGGAACAACCGTGACATCGGTGATGCCAGCGCGCTCGAGCACCGTCGTGACGGGAATGAGGCCGGTGCCGTTGAGCGGCGTATAGACAAGCTTAAGCGGAGCGCCAGCGATCTCCTCGGCAGAAAGGTTAGTCACGCCGCGGGCGAGAACGGCGTCGTAATAACGCTCGAGGCACGAGTCATCGATCCATTTGACCAGACCCTGCTCAAGAGCCTCATCGAAGTCCATGGACTTCACGCCGGTGAACGTATCGGTCTCGGCGATAGCCTTAGAAATTGCATCGGCGGCCTCGCTGGTGATCTGGCAGCCGTCGGGGCCATAGGCCTTATAGCCGTTATAAGGCGCTGGGTTATGGCTAGCGGTCATGCAAATGCCACCGGAGCACTTAAGGTCGCGGACGGCCCAGGAGAGCGTCGGCACAGGAGAAATCTTGGAATACACGAGGGCAGTCACGCCGTTTGCTGCAAGAATGGCAGCCGTCGTCTTGACGAACAGCTCACCTTTATTGCGGCTATCGCGAGCAATGGCGACCGTCGGATGCTCGAAGGTCGCATTGAGGTAGTCAGCGAATCCCTGGGTCGCACGACCGACCGTATAGATATTCATACGGTTAGTGCCCGCACCGATAGTGCCGCGAAGGCCGGCAGTACCGAAGGCGAGATCCTGGAAGAAAGCGTCGGTGATGGCGTCCTCATCACCCTGCTCCTTCATCGTGTTAAGCTCAGCGAGGAGCTCCTCGTCCTTGACATTGGCAATCCAAGTATCAAGCAGCTCATGAACATCTGCCATGTGAGTCCTTCCGTCACAATCAATAAAACGACCCGTGTAAAACAGGACAAGCGCAGCAGTGCGCTAAAGCAAATATTAGTCCATTGAGAACAAAGAACCGACCAAAGAACGGTGAACGTCTATATTCAGCGGTGGATGATTAAATTGATTTAATTGCATAAGGAATGTTTCACGTAAACGCAAAAAAGGGGGAGGCCGCGAGGCCTCCCCCTTCTTCAAGTCATCCGACGG
>DXZW01000010.1 GCA_019419455.1 Collinsella sp.
TCAGGCTGCTCAATTTCCGATGCTCTTTTTGCTCAAATCCTCTTGACGAAACACATCCATCGCGCGCCACAGCCGCGGCCTTGGCGACCTGTCGTAGCATTCGCTGCCCTCCCGCAGACGGGGCACCGCAGCCCGAAACTCGTCCACGGCCTGACGCCGACGATTATCCTGCCGCCGTCGATGCTGGCGTACTCGATCACGGTGTGGACCAGCGCGAGCGCGCGGCTTAGTATCCTGTTCATGCGTCAGGGCCTTTCCGGTAGGTTGATGTAGCAAGCGAAATCCTACCCTGCCCGGCTTTTTGCATCCACCTGCGGAAAAATTGATGTCTCGCCCACAGAAACTACCGAAGAGCCTAAAATCGGCTCATATTCAAACAGACACAAGGAGGGATTAATTATGGAATGGAGCTTTGACGAAATAAGGGGATTTATCCCGAAATCGATTTCTCTCCCATACTCAAGAGAGGAAAAGAACGGGTACCGCTCTGTTCTAACCGGACGCGATGAGCTGAACTATATCATGTTGAACGGAAGCGGGAGCTACATCGTCTCTCTGTGCGATGGTAAAAACACCGTCGAAACAATCCTTAATCGGATGTGCGACAAGTTTCCAGACGCCAATCCGGACATGCTCAAATCTGACTTAGCCTCGGCAATGAGAGGTTTCAGCGTATCGAGACTAATAGGATGGGTCAAAACTCCGACCGAAAATGGCACACCCATTGCCGATGAGATTTGCGTGGACAATGGGACCCATATACGGCTTGCCCAAGAAAACGATATTCGCCTGATTTGCTCCCTGGCAAGCCAGGCGAGCTCATCAGAACCAGAAAGTCCCACAATTGTCTACGGTTGGCCTCTTTCCGTCGAGCAGTATGAACGACCGCTAGAGGTGCGAAACGGATTGTTCAATCTGAGCAAGGAATTTTTCATTGTATATGAGTCAGGGAGACCAACCGGTCTACTCGGCCTCGCCCCCTCCAGCAATCCCTTACTCAGATACGCAGACATCTGTCTTCTTTTGTGCCCCGCAAGCATCGCCGTTCAATGTATTGCCGCTGCGGCCAGCTTCTATCGTCAAGAATTTTGCGATGTTCCCAATTTTTTCCACCTGAACCTAACCAGCAAGGAAATTGCATCAAACGAAGGAATTCGAAATCTTATCAATGAGCCAGAATTCACTTGCGCTGGCACTTTTCCAGGTGAGTGCAGCGACGGCGACTGCATGAATGTATACTGTTTTTCAGAAGTCTGTTAAGAGGAACCATGGGACGAGTTTCGGAAAACAAGTACACCAACGTTCTCAGAGCGCCACATCACGTCGCCCTTGACATAACAAACAAGTGCAACTTGAGATGTCTGCACTGCTATAACAGCAGCGGCGAGAATGAGGTCATGCACGACGAGTTGACCTCAGATGAACTTTTTGTTTTCGCAAAGGAAATGGCAGACATGTCGCTTTACAGCATGTGTTTCTGTGGAGGAGAAACCTTGTTGCGCAGTAAAGATATCTTGCGCTGCCTTCCCATATTGCGAGATGGGAATGTTGCAGCGAGCCTGGTAACCAACGGGCTTCTCCTCACGGAATCCCTTCTCCGAGATTTAGAAGATTCCGGACTCAAAAGCATCCAATTTAGCCTAGACGGCATTGGGTCAGCTCACGATAGGCTGAGGGGACATGAGGGAGCCTTCGAAATCGTCGAAGAAGCAGTTGCCACCGTACTCAACCATTCCGATTTGCACCTTGCTATCGCATTTACGCCCACGTCGTTCAACACCGAACAGTTTCCCGATGTCATCTCACTATTAGATGAGATTTTCACCAAATCTAACAGGCCGAAGAGGACGCCGGGTGACTTTATCGAACTACGTGTCCAACCCCTCATGGTTTTGGGCCGTGCGCGAAAGAACACATTTATTAGACCGGACTATTCCCAATACCGTACGTTGATTCACGCCATTCAAGAGGACGACTTCCTTCGGAAGCACCCGAATGTCCGACCGCAATGGGGCGACCCCGTCGACCATCTAATTCGCTTCTCTGATAACCGATATCTATTAGATCAGGTTTCAGTGCACGCAAACGGCGACATCGTCGTTTCTCCGTATATCCCGTTAGTGGTTGGCAACATCAGAAACCACCCTCTTGAGGATTACTGGAACAACGGACTTAGCTCAATTTGGTCCACAAAACTGGTTCAAGACCTCTGTAACCACATGTGGACCATTGACGACATGGAGCGTATGTCCGACACAATTTGCGATATAGATATGGGAGGTGATCTACACGTTGACCTGATTGATGATACCGCGGATGAACTGTTGAACTCATCGTTGAAGGAGATGTTGGGTTAAATGTACGAGAAGCCCGTAGTAGACAACATGAATCCGACCAGAGCATCGACTCTTGGAACGGAAACTTGGTTCGACATGTATTACATCGTGTGGGGAGCAAATGTGGCGGTCGGAGTCACCGCAGTTGGAGCCTATGAACTGGTCCTCATCACTTTTGCCGCAGCACTTCCCCTCAGCGAGCAAGGTGGCCAAGACGAGCAATGAGTCCTGAAGCGCTAAGATCATCCATTGGCGGCATGGTAGGAGGAATCTGCTTTCTCGTTGTCGGGGTGTTAATGGTAAAGACCGGCAATCCCGGCCTGATTCACAGTTACCATATCGCTCATATTCCAAGCGAGAAGATTCCTCTTGTTGCCAGATTGGTCGGACTCGGAATAGCGTTGACGGGAGCCGGTCTCGTTCTCGCGGGCATCATTGCCTTTGCGTCCCAAATCCCATTATCGGCATCGGCGGCTTTCATTCTGCCGCTCATCATAATCTTTGCCGGTCTTGGCGTCTCCTTGCTAACGATCGTAGTGTTCACATTTCGACCATGGTCATAATGGATTTCCTATTGCATGAAACTTCAGGCGCATGCCCAACAAACAATGAAAAAATTTACAGCTTTAGTCGGACGGCTGTTTTATTTTTCAGCCGTCCGACTGCCGTGCGCGGCCTATTGATCGAACATAAAATTCCCGTTTCTATGAGGATCCAGCTCGCAAAGACTCTCTATGGAAGCGCTCGTGCCGATTAGTCGCCGCTTCGTTTCCACCGAACCGCGGTGTAAGGTGTCATCAGTTGGTATTTCATACCTGATAGATTGGGGCCATTCTTGATTCGGTACGTCTTATCGAAGTTTAGTAAAACAAAGGGTGCTTTCACGTTCATTGCCATCACGACGATTGGAATCGCCCTTTCCTATGCCGCACCATATGTGAACGGAAAGTTCTTAGATTTCCTTCTTGCCAATCGCAGCGAGAAGGATGCTGTGCTTTTTGCGCTCTTCGTAGCTTCAATAGGGGTCTTTTCTGCCTTATTTTCATATTTTGCAGGAACGTTATCTATCCGTATATCCACAAAGCTTTCTTTTGACCTACTCAGGGAAACCGTCTTGCGCTTTGAGCGAGTTAATTTTCTGACGAACCGAACAACCGACTCAGCCTATACGACGCAAAGGATTTTCACTGACTCAGGTGTTGTTTCTTCTTTCGTTCTAACAAACTTTATCAGCGCTCCCCTGTCTGTTGTCGCCATTCCTTTCGTGTTGCTCGTCATATGGTCGGTTGATCCACTCCTCGCACTATTCTCCATCCTCCTTCTTGTGGCATATCTCTTCGTTATTACCGGATTGCGAAAGCTTCTATATAAAGTCATGTACGAGAAGAAGGAGGCAGATAGCGCTTTCTATGCCGTAATAGCATCGCAGTTGAATCAGATTCTCAACATTCAGTTAACGTCTTCATACAATAAAAGCGAGCTAGCACTTGACACCGGATTTGAAAAGTATTTTCCAAAGGTCTTGCACTCGGGAAAGCTCTCATTCTCACTAACATCGATTGACAGCCTTTTTGCTGCCGTGTTTCAAGCGATAATACTCATCGTATCCGGAGTGCGAATCATCAATGGAACCATGACGATAGGCGAATACACCATCGTCGGTGCATATTTTGCCGTCCTATTTAAAACCTTGAAAAACACGATGAACCTGTTCAAGTCCTATCAGGATGCCAAGGCTTCGTGGGACAGGATGAGCGCCATAGGAAAGGTAGGACCGGAACCAGAGCAAGATCAGACAGGTTTAGTCAAGATTGACACAATAAATCGCATTTCTGTTTCCAAGTTGGATTTTACGGTACCCCTTCCAGACGGATCTCCCCGAAAGGTTCTTGACGGATTTTCCTTCGATTTCTCCGGCCCTGGAACATACTGCATAACCGGAGAAAATGGAAGAGGAAAAACGTCGCTCCTTTACCTGCTCCTTGGGCTGTATCCATCGGCAGGCAAAGTAACATACAACGACATGCCGATTGAAAAATGCAATTTGGATTACATACGTTCAGACACGATATCGTGCTGCCCCCAACCGTGCTTCGCTCCAGATGAGACGGTTCGGGACCTGTTGGATTATTTCAACACCCCATTTTTTACAAAGCACCAGCATATGAATGAGCTACCGTCGTTGACAACCAGCATAGAGGGCTTGCTTGAGAAACGTTGTCCTGAACTTTCGGCTGGTGAGCTGCGCCGTGTATACTTGTGGTCGGCAATTTCCCGTAATCCATCAGTCTTGGTGCTCGATGAGCCTACAACTGGATTGGATGAAACAAGCCGAGCCGAACTCGCTTCGTATGTCAGAAACAACAAATTGAAACAGCTCATTATCATTGTTTCACATGATAATGAGCTGGCAAATGCAGCGGAAACGATCGTCAGTCTAGATAACGCGTCACACCGTTGCGCAAATCGATAGGACCGCATCGAGTCGCAGCAATTGCAGAAGGCTAAGCTATAATGATTGCCCTTTACCCATGCGTATCTCAAGGCCTTCGATGATGATCCTTGATACCGTGGTGTTGTGTTCCGCCGCGTAGGTGCTCATCTCTTGCTTCTGCTCTTCCGTAACCCAAAAGGTGATGCACTCCCCTTTCTTGCGACTTGTCGAATCCCCTTTGTTTCGTGTGTCTTGATTACCCATGAGGGTCATGCTCGCCTCTCCAACGGGCATGACGCGGCGAGTTGGCTTCTTAATTGCCACCGTAAATCTCCTTATCCTCCTCGATGCCCTCCTTCACCTGTTTGAGTAATTGTCCTCTTTGACACCGGCGATATTGCGCTTACACACCGTCCGCTCACATCCCGAATATTGCCGTTCGGCACCGCCGATATTCCCGTCGGCACCGTCCCCCTGGTACGTTCCGGCTGTCCATGCAGCCGAGACCAAGGAGGTACAGCATGGCGAGAAGGATAAGGGCCAGGGAGGCCCTCAGGCTCCGTGCGTCCGGCCTGTCGCAGAACGCGATAGCCCGCGCGGCGCATTGATTGGAAGGCTGTATGGACGTCAGGCTGCTTGGAAAGAAAAACGAGGGCGAGGGCCTTGGGGTCGCTGTTCTCGTTGATTCGGCTTTTGCAGAGTTAAAAGACAAGAGCGATGAGCAGTTGGCGGAGGCCCAGAGATTTTTGATTGACTTTATGAAAAAAGTTGCTCGGCTAAAGGGAGTGAGAATTGATCGGCCCCATTTCCTCCGCTCGGAGCTGAGGAGGAAGGGTGTCCATAAAGATGTCGGCGAGTTTGCCGTGGAAACGACCCCCGTTACCGCCGGAATCGATGTGGGCCTGATCGATAGAATTGCTAGAGAAGTAATTGATTATGAGGCAAAGAAGTCAACCGCCTTTTCCTTTGCAGCGGGTCTTCCCGGAGGTGTCGCGATGGTGGGCACCATTCCTGCCGATATTACGTAATACTACGTGCACGCATTCAGGATTATGCAGAAACTGGCATACCTGTATGGCTGGCAGACCTTTTTTGAAGAATGTGACGACGTTGATGACGAGACTCTCTACGAAATGGCAGTGTTGCTCGGTGTGATGATGGGTGTAGGCAGCGCGAATTCGATGCTAACCGTAATCGCCAAAAACGCCCAAGAGGCGGTCGCGAAAAAGGTCGCTCGCCAGTCGCTAACCAAGACCAGTTGGTATCCGATCCTGAAGAAGCTCTTGAGCTTCATGGGTATCAAGATAACAAAGCAGACGGTGGGGGATGCCGCTGGCAAGGTTGTTGTGGGCGTCGGTGGCGTAATCTCTGGTGCTATCACCTTTATGGGTCTTTCAAAGGGGTCGGCGCGCTTGTGTAGGCAGCTTAAGTGCTTGCCGCAGGCAAACGAGCGGATTCCTGGCACTGGGTACTATGAAAAGGATGAGGCCGCGGTTGCCAAGAAGAGGATTGACGTAGCGGAACCCCTCTTTATCGAAAAGTTCGGATTATACTCCCATATTCTACGGCTCTATTGTTGAATATGCTGACCGGCTGGAGGAGTCACTGGCGACTGGAGAAGCGAAGCTGGATGCATATAATCCGGACGTTCTTCTCTGATACTCAGCGGAATTAGGCTATGCGTAACAGGATTGTTGTTCGATCTAATGTGAACGTTGGATGATGCTAACTATTTATGGAAAACAGTTAAAAAAGTTTTTCACCCCTTTTTCACTCCTCGGAGAAGGAGGAAAGAGACGCGAAAACAAAAAAGCTCAGAAGCAATTACGCTTCTGAGCTGCACTAATGCAATGGAGCCAGCGACCGGGCTCGAACCGGTGACCCCCGCTTTACGAGAGCGGTGCTCTACCAACTGAGCTACGCTGGCGGCCATGTGATGGCGCAACTGAGGCGTCAACGGCTGTCTATGATACGGGATATCGCAAATCCGCGCAAGTGTTCTGACGGCTTTTCTCACTTTAAATGCACTAATATTGGAGACGCGATGTCTTGCTCTTACGGGTCTCAAACAGAATGGGGCAGCGATGACTCAACCCAAGATTCTTCTCGCACGCATCGACGACCGTTTCATTTACGGACAAGACGTTGAGCTGTGGAACGAAGCCGTGGGTTCCAACCTTGTCCTAATCGTCAACGATGAGATCGCGGCAGATTCGCGCCAATGGGCACCCATGAGGGTGGCGGCGCCAGAAGGCGTTTGGACGCGGTTTTTCTCGGTGCAAAGGACCATCGACGTCATTCATACCGCAACGCCTCGCCAATTGATTCTGATCATGGTGGCCTCACCCTCCGATGCGCTCGCGCTGGTTAAGGGCGGTGTGCCGATCACCAAGATCAGCATTGGTCATATGCAGGCAGGGGAGGGCAAGCGTCCCGCAACGCCCGCAGTTGCCGTAGACGACACAGACGTCGCTGTTCTCAGAGAGCTGCAAAAGCTCGGCATAGAACTAGAAATCCGCTATCTCCCCAGTTCCGCCCCCGACCCCATCGGCAATCTGTTCAACTGATCCCTTGGGGACGGAGGAAAACGGATCATTTTGCCTTCGTAGGGGATCTGTGTGGCGCTGTCCGCCAAAACTATGCCGGTTTACTACGATGAATTGCTTATCGCCGAGCATGCCAAATTTGCAGAGAATAAAACCGCAGGTAGACGAGTTGCTAATTTTTTATAAACCAGCGCGTGGTCGGACATAGTGGGTTCATCGTAGTAATTCGGCATAGTTTTGTTATGTCACCAATTCGGTGGCATCGAAAAGAAGGATTTAGGCATGAAGCAGCGCCCGTCGGCGGTGGTGCCGGCGGGCGTTGCTGTGCGAGATGTCGCGTTGTGGGCCTAGTGCCTCATAAAGTGGTATTCGATCATATTGCTGTAGGGGTGACCCGGACCCACAATGCCCTGCGGGAACAGCGGCTGGTGCGGCGTGTCGGGGTACATCTCGGCCTCGAGGGCAAAGCCGGCGCCCCAGCCATAGTTGGCATCGTCCTTGGCGTGCTCGTCGCCCAGCCAGTTGCCGGTGTAGAGTTGCACGCCCGGGGCGGTGGTGTAGTAGTCCAGCTCACGACCGGTCCACATCTCCTCGACATGTAGGGCGCGACGCAGGTTGCGGCCGTACTGATAGCCATCGATGCACAGGCAGTGATCGTAGCCACGGGCCTGCTTAATCTGCGGGTCGTCGGCCTCCATGCCGGGTGCGACGGGGCGCAGCTCGCGAAAGTCAAACGGTGTTCCCTCGACCGGAGCGATTTCGCCGGTGGGGATGTTCTGCTCGTTAATGGGCAAGTAGTGGGCAGCGTTGGCGATAAAGAAGTGCTCACAGTCCATGCCGGCGTTATGGCCGGCAAGGTTAAAGTACGTGTGGTTGGTCATGGACACGTAGGTGGCGCGGTCGCTCTCGCAACCATACTCGATGCGGAAGACTCCGGTGCGCGTAACGGTAAACACAGCCGTAAAGATTCGGTTGCCGGGCAGGCCCAGCTCGCCATCCTTAAGCGAGGTGGTCATGCGCACGGCGTTGTGAGTCTCGTCGAGCTCAACGTCCCATACGCGCTTGTGCAGACCATGCTCAAGATCGCTGTGCAGGTTGTTGACGCCTTCGTTGGCCGGCATATGCCAGTCCGTGCCGTCGATGGTGATCGTGGCGCCCGCGGTGCGGTTTGCCACGGGGCCGATGGTCGCGCCAAAGCAGGCGGGGTTGTCAAAGTAATCCTCGAGCTTATCGAAGCCCAGCACCACATCGCGCACGTTGCCGGGAATGTCGGGCACATCGATACCCAGCACGGTGGCGCCATAGTCCATAATGCGAACGCAGATCTCGGGCCCGTTGAGGGTGTAACGATGAACGGGGGTACCGCACGGCGCGGTGCCGAAAAGCTCGGAAGTGATCATTTGGTTCCTAACATCGAGGTATTTCCGACAAACTGTAGCGCGAACAGGTGAGATTATCACTACACCCCACTAAAGCAGGGGGTATTTTTCTCAAAAAAGTGATGATTGGAGCTGTGCTGGCGTTGATTTTTGACGCGCACGAGTCTGATACAATTTGTTCGTTACTGTTTGAATGATATGTGCGCAAAGAACGGCGAGGATTCATCGTGATTAAGGCGGAGCGACAGGATAAGGTTCGTCAGCTGCTCGAGGAACAGGGCACGGTCTCGGTCAAGGAGATCTCGGACGCACTGGGCGTCTCGGATATGACGATCCGCCGCGATCTTGAGGAGCTTGCGAGCCTAGGTGAGATTGAGCGCGTGCACGGTGGAGCCCGTAGCGCGCAGGGCCGTCCACATGCTATGTTGCGCCACGAGTATTCGCACAGCGAAAAGCGTACCAAGCATGCCGAGGAAAAGCTGCAGATCGCGCGCCGCGCCGTTGAGCTCATCGAGGAGGGCTCGACCATCTTTTTGGGTACGGGCACCACGGTTGAGCAGATGGCCTCGATGCTGCCGGCGTTTCGCCTGCGCATCGTGACCAATTCGCTTTCGGTGTTTAACTTGCTTGAGGCGCGCGAAGACTGCGACCTGTGCCTCGTGGGCGGCATGTACCGTCGCCGCACCGCCGCTTTTGTGGGACCAACGGCCGAGGATACCCTGCGTGCGTTGGGCATCGACGCGGCGTTTATCGGCGCCAACGGCATTCTGGATGGCGATGTGTCTACGTCCAATATGGACGAGGGCCGTATCCAGCAGCTCGCCTTTAGCAAGGCAGACTCGCGCTACTTGATCGCCGATTCAAGCAAGATCGGCAAGCGCGACTTCTACACCTTCTGCCGCCTGGACAGCTTGGACGCCGTGGTGTGCGAGCCGGGCATCGCCGCCGAGAATCGCGCCGCCATCGAGGAACACACGCAGGTCATCTGCTAGCTTAGGTATTACAGATCTAGATATTTCGAACCGGGTGCCCCCGTTCATCTCAATCTGTAACAATTGGGGCCGAAAATCCCTGCTAGATGTTACAAATCGAGACAAACGGCCTGCTCGGGTCGAGCCAAAACAAAAAAGCCGCATGCGAACCCGTGGAGGGATTCGCATGCGGCCGACAGGGGGTATGCGGCTTGAATTAGGCCATGAGCAGGCCGGTCTCCGCGACGTTCTTGTACCAGTACGCGCTCGCCTTGGGATAGCGCTTCTGGGTCTCGAAGTCGATGTAGAACAGGCCGTAGCGCTTGTTGTAGCCGTTGGTCCAGGAGAACTGGTCCTGCAGCGACCACACAAAGTAACCGTCGACGTTTACGCCGCCGTCGATTGCCTTGAGGATCCATGCGAGATGCTGGCGCATGTAGTCGATGCGAGGGGCGTCGTCGATAAAGCCGTCCTCGAAGTCGTCCTTATAGCCCATGCCGTTCTCGGTGATGTAGATCTTCTTGTAGTTGGGGTAATCGTTCTTAATGCGGAGCAGCAGGTCGTAGAGGCCCTCGGGATAGATGATCCAGTCCCAATCGGTGGTGGGTACGCCTTCGCGCACGCATGACTCGCCCACGCCCTTGAGGAACCAGCGCGAGGAGCCCTTGTCGCCGGTGCCATTGTGGTTGATGTCGTTTTCGCCCTCGGCGGCACGCAGGAACTGGCACTTGTAGGTGTTGACGCCCAGGCAATCGTTGTAGGGGAGCGCGGCGGTCAGCGCGGCGATGTCCTCGTCGCGGACGTCGAGCTCGCCGCCGGCGATATGGGCCAGCTTGGTCGCGGCCTCCATGGTGTCGGCTGCATAGTGGCCGCGGAAGGTGGCGTCGAGTACCCAGCGGTTGTTGATGACGTCGGCCATACGAGCCGCCTCGCAGTCGGCAGCGCTGTTGGGATCGAGGGGATACTTGGGCTCCAGGTTCTGGACAATGCCGATCTCGCCCTCAAAGCCGCCCTCATGGAAGGCGACGACAGCCTTGGCGTGGGCCACCATCATGTTGTGCATGAGCTGGAAGGCCTTGTCCAGGCGGTACTTCTCGCCGTGCGGCCAGTTGCCGACGATAAAGCTGCCCTCGGCGGTTGCGGGAATCTCGTTAAAGGTAAACCAGTGCTTGACCTCGGTGAACTCGGCAAAGCAGAACTTGGCGTACTCGACGAAGGCGTCGATGGTCGTGCGCGTCAGGAAACCCTCGCCGCCGTTTTGGTAAAAGGCCTCGGGCGTATCGAAGTGATCGAGCGTGACATAGGGGATAACGCCAGCTTTGTTGCAGGTGGCGAAAAGCTCGTGATAGAAAGCGACACCCTCGGGGTTAATCTCGCCGGTGCCACTGGGGAAGATGCGGCTCCAAGCGATGGAGACGCGAATGCCGTTAATGCCGAAGCGCTGGCACAAGTCGATATCGACCGGATATTTGTTGTAGAAGTCGCTTGCGGGGTCGGGGGAGAAGCGACCCTGAGCAGCCAGGAAATCGTCCCAGGGCACTTTGCCCTTGCCGTGCGTGCGGGTCTCACCCTCAACCTGGTAAGCGGCGGTGGCGCCGCCAAACACAAAGCCGTCGGGGAACTGCATGGGGTTGGTCATGAGTCATCCTTTCTGTGGGATACGAATAGGGAGAGGTGCCCGAACTGGGGATCCGGGCACCAACAGAGGGAGGAACTAGTCGAGGTTCTCGCGGAGCCACTTGATGGCGCCAGCGGGGTCGCGAGTAAGGTCGATATATTCCTTACCGCGCGGGGCGAGCAGCTTAATGCCCAGACGATCGGTGTCGGCCTTCATGTCGTTGTAGTAGCTACGAACCTGCGGAGCGAGCACGATGACGTCGTACTGATCCATGATGGCAGTGTGCTGGCCATAGGCGCCTGCGGAGGAAGCGATGTTCTCTCCGGTCTGTGCGGCACCTTCCTTGATGGCGTTGGCAAGCATGGCAGAGGTGCCGGCGCCGGCGCACAGGACGAGGACCTTCAGGCCATCGACATCCTTCTTGGCGGATGCATCGGCAGCGGGCTCGGGCTGATCGGCGACAGGCTTGCTGTCGGCGGCGGCAACGGTCGTCTCGACGGAAGCGGTGGCCTGCTCGACAGCGGGCGCAGAGGCGTTGGCGGCGATGGTGGCAGCACCATCGGACTCGAGACCCAGCTCGGCGGCGCGCTCGGCCTCCTGGTCGCAGAGCAGCTTATCGTATGCCTTCAAGAACGGTAGGTAGATGATGGCGTCCAGCAAGATGATGATCGCGACAAATACCAGGGCGATAAGCTGGAAGTTCGTGGTGATGAAGATGCCGATGGGGGCAGGGGTAGCCCAAGGCACCACGAAGGAGAAGCCGTTCATGCCCACGTTGTCGATAAAGAACTTGGCAACACTCACGTTGACGCAGCCGGCGGCAACAAAGGGGATGAGCATGTAGGGGTTAAGGATCATCGGCGCGCCAAAGAGCAGCGGTTCGTTGACAGCGAAGGCAACAGGAACAATCGAGGCCTTACCGACGGCTTTGAGCTGCTTGGACTTCATAAAGAGAATCAGCAGAAGCGGCACGATGAACGTGGCGCCGGTGCCGCCGAACTCACCCACGAGCGACATGTTGAAGGTGAGGGAATGGGCGGGGTGACCACCGGCCAGCAGAACCTGCAGGTTCTCGGCCTGGTTGGCAAGACGGATGGGGTCGATGCCCGGCTGGACGATCGAGGGGCCGTGGACGCCGATGAACCAGAAGAACGCGGTGGCTGCCTGGATAAGGATAAGGCCAGGATAGGTTTCTGCAGCGGTAAAGAGCGGGGAGAGCAGTTTGATAAGCAGCTCGGAGAACGGAACGCCCATGAGGTTGCGCACGACGACATCGATAATGCCGCAGATGATGACGGCGCCGCCAAAGGGGATGATGTCGCGGAAGTTCTGAGCGATGGCGCCCGGAACCTCCTTGGGCAGCTTAATGGTCAGATCGCGCGAGACGCAGAATTTGTAGACCCACACGGTAATGAACGCGGCGATATAGGCCGAGAACAGACCGCGCGTACCCATGCTGGTGCAATCGAAGACCGAAAGCTCGGAGCCGTTGAACTTGGTGGTGAACTGCGTAACAGCGAGCAGCAGCATGCTGCACTGGGCGGCCACCATGGTGGAGCCGTCGTTGAGCACCTTGCCGGCGGGCATGCGACGGTTCATGGATGCCGTGAAGTTCTTGGCAGTGGTGCCGGCAACCATGATGCCCATGACACCCATGGTGAAGTTGTACAGCTTGTTGCACCAGTCGATGAGCGGCTGGGGCAGCGTGATGCCGACCACGCCGGGAAGGGTGGCAATGAGCAGAAAGATCGAAGAGGTGAGGACGATGGGCATGCACCCAAGGAATCCGTCCTTGATGGCCTGGAGGTAGATGTTCCTCGAGATCTTCTCAAAGAACGGTTGATGCTTTTCGAGCATCTTTACGATGGCGTCCATAGAGCTCCTTTGCTGCTCGATGCGCGATGCATGTGGATGGAACTGGTCGTCGATGGATGGTCAGGACTGCCCGGAAACCTTCCTGCTTAAGGAAGGCATTGCGAAATGACAACGTTGTCATTTCGTTAATGACAACGTAAGACATTTTTGGAAGAGCAACAAGGATATACGGGTGAGCGGTCGATATTGTTCGGTAAACGGTTGATTTATCAATCAGGCAGGTAGTGTATGCTAGAACGCAAAAAACAAGCGATGCATAACCGACTGGAGAAGTAGTGGCAACGATGGACAAGAAAAATGTCTCAATGAACGATGTGGCAGTTGCCGCGGGCGTTTCTCTCAAGACGGTGTCGCGCGTGATCAACGAGCCCGATAGCGTGCGCGAGTCGACGCGCGATAGGGTCCATTCCGCAATGGAGGCGCTCGGGTTTCGAACCAACTTTGCCGCGCGTTCACTCAAGTTGGGCCGTTACGGGTGCATCGGCGTGGTGATGTTCCACTTGTCGGGCGGCGCCGTGGACATGATTGACGGTATCGCAGATGCCGCCGAAGAGCGTGGTTTTGCGCTTACGATGATCAAAAAGCGGGCGGGGGAGAAGATGACCCTTGCCGATGCTGCGCGTAGGATGTCGCAGCTTCCCGTCGACGGCATGATCTTCAACCTGCGTCAGATGGTCGATGACTTTGATACCTTTGAGGCGCCGAAAGACCTCAAGACGGTGATTATCACGCCGATGGAACATCCTACCTGCTCTACCGTTAGTGACGATCAAGAGGGTGGTGCGCGCATGGCGTGCGAGCACTTCTTAAATCGCGGGCACAAGAACGTGTATTTCGTCTCTGGTAAGAAAGAGTCGCTGTCGAGCCAGTGCCGTATGAAAGGTTGGCGTGCGGCACTCGAGGCGCGTGGCATTGAGCCGCCCGAGCCTCTGCAAGGCGATTGGAATGCGGATAGTGGCTATGCCGCGGGCCTTGCGCTTGCCGATAAACCCGATTGCACGGCGGTCCTCGCTGCTAACGACTGCATGGCAAACGGCGTGATGATGGCTCTGCGTGACAGAGGGCTCAGGGTGCCCGACGACGTGTCCGTGATCGGCTTTGACGACGAACTCTACAAGACGATTCCCAACTCGATTCTGACGTCAGTGAAGTTTCGCCACCGCGAGCTGGGCATCCGTGCGCTTAACGAGGTCGTCGCAGGTCTGGAAGCCCCGAGCTCCAGAAGCCGTACGCTTGTGTCGGGCGTGCTGGTCGAGCGTTCCAGCGTGAAGGACCTGCGGGCGTAGACGTGCTCGGCCTGTTCGTCTAAATCTGTAATAGGTAGGGCCGAAAATCTCAGCTAGATGTTACAGATTTAGACAATTCGGTCCAGCTTATTCCGTTTGTCTCGATCTGTAACAACTAGACGGTCAAAAGTGGTCTACATGTTACAAATCGAGATTGTTCGGCCCGGGCCGCCCGTTCGTCTAAATCTGTAACAGCTTGGACCGAAAAACTCGGCTAGATGTTACAGATTGAGATGAACAGGAGGACGGGTGCGGTCTAAACAAAATGGCCCGCGCATCACACATCGATGCACGGGCCATTTATTGTCTGCGAGCGGCAGGTGGTGTCAGCGTCTTATGCCTCGAGGTTTTCCTCGATCCAGGCGACGGCACCCTTGGGATCCTTAGTGAGGTCGATGTACTGTTTGCCCTTGGGCGACAGCAGCGTGATGCCCAGGCGGTCGGTGTCGGCCTTCATCTCGTTGTAATAGGTGCGAACCTGCGGAGCCAGGACGATGACGTTGTACTGGTCCATGATGGCGTAGTGGCTGCCGTAGGCACCGGCGTTGGCGGTAATGTCGATGCCCAGCTCGTCGGCGCCTTCCTTAAGCGCGTTGGCGAGCAGTGCAGAGGTGCCGGCGCCAGCGCACAGAACCAGAACCCTCAGATCCTTGCCCTTAAGGGCGGACGGAGCTGCGGAGGCCTCGGTGGCAGAAGCGGTCTCGACAATAGGAGCCTCAACGGCGGGGGCGGCAGCGGTCTTGACGGCCTTGGTCTCCTCGGCCTCTTCTTCGGCCAGGGTCTCGGCCTCCTGCTTGCACAGGACGTTGTCGTAGGCCTTGCAGAACGGGTAGTAGATCAAGAAGTCAACGACCAGCAGGACGACAACCAGGACCAGAGAGATCGGCTGGAAGTTGGTGTCGATGAAGGTGCCGATCGGTCCGGGGAGTGCCCACGGCATGGCATAGATAAAACCGTTCATGCCCAAAAAGTCGATGAAGAACTTACCAATGAGGACGTTGGCCACGGGGGCAAACAGGAACGGGATCAGGAAGTACGGGTTGAGGATGATGGGCGCGGCGAACAGCAGCGGCTCGTTGACGGCGAACATCACGGGTACGACAGAGGCTTTGCCGACGGCCTTGAGCTGCTTGGAGCGCATAAAGAGCAGGAAGATGATCGGGACAATGAACGTGGCGCCGGTGCCGCCGAGTTCGCCGATGTAGTTACCGAAGTTCTCGGTCAGGGCGAGGGCGGGGTGACCGCCGGCCTGCAGCGTGGCGAGGTTGGTGGTGATGTTGCCAAACAGCGCGGCGTTGAGGGCAGGCTTAACGACCGAGGGGCCGTGGATGCCCATGAACCAGAACAGCGGGATCATGAACCAGATGAGGGCGAGGCCGGCGTAGGAATCGGCAGCGGCGAACAGCGGGCTCACCAGCGTGGAGATGACGTTGGCAAACGGGACGGCCAAGCAGGTGCGGCAGATAACGTCGATGACGGCGACAAACAGGATGGAGAAGCTGAAGGCGAAGATGTCGCGGAAGTTCTGGGCGATGGCGCCGGGGACTTCTTTGGGCAGCTTGATGGTGATGTCTCGCTTAATGCAGAAGGCATAGATGTTGACCGTGGCAAATGCGGCGACAAAGGAGCTCAGTAGGCCCTTGGTGCCCATGTTGTCGGTAAAGAACACCGAGACATCGGCGCCGTCGATCTTGGCACTCGTCTGGGTAACGGCCAAGATGAGCATAGCGCACATGGCGGCGACCATGGTGCTCGTGGCGTTGATGGCCTTGCCGGCAGGCATGCGGCGGTTCTTGGAGCCGGTCAGCGCGCTTGCGGTGGTGCCGGCGACCATGATGCCCACGACGCCCATCGTGAAGTTGTAAACCTTGTTGCAGAAGTTCACGACGTCGACGTTCCACCAGTCGGGCAGCGTAAAGCCGCCGACCGTGGCGACAACGCCCGGCAGGGTCGAAATAAGCAGGAAGACAGAAGAAGACAGGATGATGGGCATTGCTGCCAAAAAGCCGTCTTTAATGGCCTGAAGGTAGATGTTCTTAGAGACCTTGTCGAAGTACGGCTGACCTTTCTCCAAGAACTTAACGATCGATTCCATAGTTCACGCTCCTCTTTGCATGAAATCTTAATGGCATGGACGTTGAAAACCTATATGGTCTCCCGCTTGCTAAAAGCCCGGGTGCAGGCGGGGTCGGTCCCAGGGGGAGAGAGGGGAGCGGCTGGGTTTGTATCGCATAGGGCCGCTCCCCTCTCGGGGGAAAGCGAGGCGATGCGCTACTGCGCGTCCGCCATAGTGTCGGCGAGCTCCTTGTACCAGAGTGCCGACTGCTTGATGTAGCGTTTTTGCGTGTCGAAGTCGATGTAGAACAGGCCGTAGCGCTTGTTATAGCCGTTGGCCCACGAGAACTGGTCCTGCAGGCTCCAGATAAAGTAGCCCTGGACGTCGACGCCCTCGGCGCGCGCCCGGAGCACCTTCTCCATGTGCTGGTCGACAAAGTCGATGCGCTCGGGATCGGCGACGATGCCGTTTGCGTCGGGCTCGGGGTCCTTGTGGCCCAGGCCGTTTTCGGTGATATAGATGACGGGGAGGTTGGGATAGGTGGCGCTGATGTGCTTGAGCGTGTCGTAGAGGCCTTGCGGGTAGATGAGCCAATCCCAGTCGGTGGTGGGGATACCCGGCATATCGACCTGCTGCCCGACGCCCTTAAACTTAAAGCACGAGGTGCCCTTGTCTCCGGTGCCGTTAAAGCTGTTGGTGGACTCGCCATCGTAGGCGGCGATAAACGCCGACTGATAGTAGTTGAGGCCGAACATATCGTTGCGGGGCGCCGCCTTGGCGAGCTCCTCCATGTCGCTGTCCTCAACCGTAAGCGTGGCGTTGTTGGCACGCAGAATCTCGTTGATGAGTGAGAGGGTGCGCGCGGAGTAGTGACCCAGGAAGGCGCCGTCCATGATGAAGTCGGTGTAGAAGGCGTTGTACAGGTCGGCGGCGTGCTGGTCGGCGGGCGAGTCTGTGGCAGGATATGCCGGCGTCAGGACGTTGACCATGCCAATGCGTCCGCCCAGGTGCTCGGTCTCGTCAAGATCCTTATACAGGTTGACGGCGCGGGCGTGGGCAACGAGCTCGTTGTGCTGGCTCTGGATGCCGCTCGTCACATCAAAGTGATGGTTGGGCGGGAAGTTGCCTTGGATGTATTGGGAGTGCGAGAGGCTGATGAGCTCGTTGATGGTGAACCAATTCTTGACCTCGCGGAACTCGCGGAAGCAGAACTCGGCATAGCGCACATAGGCGTCGACGGTCTTGCGGTTGAGCCAGTCGCCCTGGTTGAACAGGGCGGCGGGGGAGTCAAAGTGATGCAGGGACACATAGGGCTCGACGCCATACTTTTTGCAGCAGGCGAACAGCTCGTGGTAGTGCTTAACGCCCTCGGCGAGGGGCTCGGCATCGTCGCCGTTGGGGAAGATGCGGGTCCAGGCGATGGACACACGGATGGCGTTGAGTCCATGCTCGGCAGAAAGGCGGATATCCTCCTCGTAGCGGTTGTAGAAATCACTGGCCGGGTCGGGCAAAAAGCGACCCTGGGCGACAAGGTAATCGTCCCACATGGTCTTACCCTTGCCTGCCACCTTCGTGGAACCTTCCGTTTGGTACGCGGCGGTTGCGGCGCCCCAAACAAAGCCCTTCGGCAGCTGCTGTACGCGGTTTAGCAAAGACATATGCATACACCCTCTCGTCTCGCTGTTCGATATTGTGCGTTTGCGCTCAGGAGGCTCCCTGGTTAGCGTTCAGCGGTGAAAAAGCCCGATAAACACTATCTTAAAATGATTAGAACCAAAATGAGCACGTGAACATTTGACAATGAGCACGTTAACATCCGGCTGGGATGTATAGAAACAAAACAACTTCAAACAGCTGCGAACGGTTGTATTTGTTCGGTAAGCGGTTTTGATTGACAGAAGTTTTCATGTTGTGGTATATGGCTCGGGTATCATGAGCACGTTATCGATGTATGTACGATGCGCCATGGGCGCGGGGAATAGTTGGGAAGCAGGTTAGCGTGGAAGGCATGGCTCAGCAGACAAGGAATGGTCATTCGGCGAGCGCGGCAGAGGTTGCGGCGCTCGCTGGCGTGAGCCGCCAGACTGTGTCTCGCGTGGTCAACGGTATGCCCAACGTGACGGAAAAGACGCGCAAGCGTGTGCTGGCCGCCATGGAAGAGCTGGGCTTTCGTCCCAATTTTGCTGGAGCGGCGTTGCGCGGCGGGTCGTATCGTTCTATTGGCCTGTGCATGTACAACATCACACGTGTCGGTAACCTGGCGACGCTCGAGGGTATCATGCAAGCGGCGCGCGAGCACGATTTTGCCGTCACTATGATCGAGATGGGCGGCGACAAGCCCTATACACTTGCCGATGCCTCGCGCCGCATGGTCGAGCGACCCGTCGACGGCATGATTCTCAACATGAACCGCATGGCTCCCGATTTTGAGGAGTTTGTTCCCCAGCCGGGAGTGCGAACGGTCATCCTGTCCATGTATGCGCATCCGCGCTGCACGACGATCGACTCCGACCAGTATGGTTCGTGCGAGCTGTTGACCAATTATCTGCTGGAACATGGTCACTCGAATATGCGGTTTGTGGCGGGTCCGGAAAACTCGATTTCCTCGCGTTTTCGTGAGGCCGGTTGGCGCGATACGCTGGGTCGTGCTCATGTCGATGCCGCTCCGATGCTGCGTGGCGATTGGAGTGCGGACAGTGGGTACGCCATGGGCGAGCGGATTGCGGCCGAGGTGCTTGCCGGCGGGTCGCAGGCGCCGACTGCCGTGCTTGCGGCAAATGACCAGATGGCGCTGGGCGTTATCGCCGCGCTCGAGAACGCGGGCCTGTCCGTGCCCGACGACGTGAGCGTGGTTGGTATCGACGACGCACTCGAGGGACTTGTTCCTCACAATCGACTGACGACGCTGCGATTTGATTTGCGCGGTGTCGGTAAGCTTGCGTTTGAGGCGGCGATTGGAGAGAGCTCGTCTATCGAGGCGATTCATGTGCCGAGTACGCTGGTCGAACGCTCGACTGTTAGGGACATACGGGGTTAGGTCCTACTCCGTTTGTCTCGATTTGTAACAGGTAGACGGTCAAAAGCGGGCTACGTGTTACAGATTTAGATTCTTCGGAAAGAGCAATCCTGTTCGTCTCAATCTGTAACAGCTAGGACCAAAAAACTCGGCTAGATGTTACAGATCGAGACAAACGGCTCCCGACCTGAACAAAAAGGTCGGGGGCGGCGCGCCGTGTGACGTGCCGCCCCCGGCTGAGAAATGGGGACAGGTTATGTGGGCGGGTAACCCCGCAAGCCGCTAGTCCAGACGACGGGTCTGCGCTACGTGCTTATACCAGTAGGCGCTTGCCTTGGGCGTGCGCTTCTGGGTTTCAAAGTCAACGTAGAAGAAGCCATAGCGCTTGTTGTATCCGTTGGTCCAGGAGAACTGGTCCTGCAGGCTCCACAGGAAGTAACCGCCCACGTTGACGCCCACCTCCATGGCCTTGAGCAACCAGCGCAGGTGCTGCTCGATGTAGTCGATGCGCGGCTGGTCGTCCACAAAGCCGTCTTTGTAGGGATCCTTGTAGCCCATGCCGTTTTCTGTAATGAAGATCTGCTTATAGTTGGGGTAGCGCTGCTTAATGTAGACGAGCAGATCGAACAGGCCCTCGGGATAGATGATCCAGTCCCAGTCGGTGGTGGGGATGCCAGGCTTGTTCACATGCTCGCCAATACCCTTAACGCGCCAGCGGCCGGTGCCCTTCTCGCCCGTACCGTTGTGGTGCAGGTCGTTCTCGCCATCGTAAGCCTTCAAAAAACGGCACTGATAGTTGTTAACGCCCAGGTAGTCGTTGTAGAGCGCGGCCTCGCGCATAATTTCGAGGTCCTCGTCCAGAATCTCGATGGTGCCGCCCGAGACGGCAGCCAGGCGGTTGGCGCACTCCAAGGTGTCAGGCGCGTAGTCGCCGCGGAAAGTGGCGTCGAGCAAGAACTGGTTCTGCAACACGTGCTCGTTATTAGCGGCTTTGATGTCGGCGGGGTCGTTCTCGTTGAGCGGGTACTTAAACTCCAACGACTGGATGACGCCGATCTTGCCCTTAAAACCGCCATTGTGGAAGGCCAGCACGGCCTTGGCGTGGGCGAGCATCATGTTGTGCTCGCACTGGAAGGCTTCGGCCAGATGCGCCTTGACGCCGCCGGGGAAGGTGCCCTCGATGTAGGTGTTGGAGGCGTCCGCCCAGATCTCGTTAAAGGTGAACCAATAGGTCACCTGGTCGGCGTACTCCTTAAAGCAGAAGGTGGCAAAGTCCACAAAGGCGTCGATGGTCTCGCGGTTGAGGAAGTCGCCCTTCTCAAAGAGGGGCAGCGGCGTGTCAAAGTGATGCAGCGTGACGAACGGTTCAACATGGTGCTTATGGCATTCGGCGAAGAGGTCGTGGTAGAACTGGACGCCCTCGGGGTTGATCTCGCCGGTGCCGTTGGGGAAGATGCGGCTCCAGGCGATGGAGAGGCGGATGCCGTTGATGCCAAACTCCTCGCACAGTTCCAGGTCGACGGGGTACTGGTTGTAGAAGTCCGAAGCGGGATCGGGGGAAAAGCGCCCCTGGGCCTCCAGGAAGTCGTCCCAGGCAACCTTGCCCTTACCGTGAGTGCGGGTCTCGCCCTCTACCTGGTAGGCAGCAGTGGCGCCGCCAAAGACAAAGTCCTCGGGAAACTGCGCAGGCGGGTTAGTGACGCTAGCAGGGTTAACGGACATGATGATCCAATCGTCTAAATCGAAGGGCCAGCCGGTCTTGGATGGTCGGCTGGCCCTGAGCGTTACTTACTTCGAGAGTTGCTCGCTTACGAAGGCGAGAGACTTGTCGCCGTTCTGGGAGAGCTCGATGTACTGCTTACCGCGGCAGGCGACGCACTTGTTGCCCACGCGCTCGCAGTCCTTCTGAAGGTCGGCCAGGTAGCTTGCGGCCTGCGGGGCCAGGACGACCAGGTCAAAGTCGGGGAGCATGTCAACGTGGTTGCCATAGGCCTCGGCAGCGGTCTCGAGGTTAATACCGCGCTCCCTGGCAGCCTTGGCCAGCGCGTTGGCGAGCAGGCCCGAGGTACCGCCGCCCTGGCAGAGTACGAGCACGCGCTTGCCGTTGAGGTCGCTGGCGGTCGCAGCCTCGGTGGCGGGCGCTGCGGAAGCGGCGGGGGCGTCGGCCTTCACGGCCTCGGCAGCAGCGCCGGCGGCAACGCTCTTGGCGTCAGCCTTGCCCTGGAAGGCGTCGTTGAGCTTGGCGGCCTTCTCAGCGTTCTTGGCGGCGAGCTCCTCCTGGGAGATCTCGGCCTCCTCGGTGCACTTCTGGGCGTCATAGGCACGGAAGAACGGGTAGTACAGGACGAAGTCGACGACCAGGATGAGGGCGAGCATCACAAAGGCGAGCGGCTGGAAGCCCAAGCCCATGATGGTGCCGATGGGGCCGGGAACGGTCCAAGGCAGGGTGTACATAAAGCCGTTCATGCCCAATAAGTCGATAAAGATCTTGAGGATCCAGATGTTGGCGATCGGAGCAAAGACAAACGGGACAAAGAAGACGGGGTTGAGCACGATGGGCGCGGCGAACAGCAGCGGCTCGTTGACAGCAAAGCAGACCGGGACGATGGCGGCCTTACCGACGGCGCGCATCTCCTGAGACTTGGCCAGGAAGCAGAACATAAAGACCAGGACGAGCGTGGCACCGGTGCCGCCCATGCAGACGACGAAGTACTGGGCACCCTGGGTCAGGACAGCGGAAGCGTGCTGGCCGGCCTGGAACGCAGCCAGGTTGTCGGTCATGTTGGCAACGAGAGCGGCGGCGATGGCGGGCTCGACGATCGAAGGGCCGTGGACGCCCACGAACCAGAAGAGGCTCATGGCGCCGTAGATTACAGCGAGGCCGATGTAGCCGTCGGCAGCGGTGAACAGGGGCTGGAACACCTGGATGACGCCCTGGGCAAAGCAGAAGCCAAAGGCAGCGCGGAAGACGATGTCAAAGACCCAAAAGACGGTGATGCAGACGGAGAAGGGGATGATGTCCTTAAAGGTCTGCGAGATGTTGGGCGGAACCTGCTCGGGCATCTTGACGGTGATGTTGCGCTTAATGAAGAACTTGTAGATGATGCCGGTCACAAACGCAGCGATAAAGGCGGTCAACAGGCCTTTGGAACCAAGGTAGGTGGTGTTGAAGCCGCTGGCAGCATCCGTGGCGATCGTGTCGCTCGAAAGGAGCAAGAAGCCGATGATGGCTGCGCACATGCACGAGATGAAGTTGATCTGGTTGTTCTTGGGTAGATCGCGGTTCTGGGCGTCGGCGAAGTGCTTGGCCGTGGTGGCGGCGCAGGCGATGGCCAGAATGCCCATGGAGTAGTTGTAGCACTTCCACAGGGCGTTGTTGATGTCATCGGGCCAATAGAAACCCCAGATGTTGGGCACCGAGGCTACCAGGCAGAAGATGGACGAGAAGATGATGATGGGGATGACGGAGATAAAGCCGTCGCGGATCGCCTTGAGGTACTTGTTGCGGGCGATCGCGTTGAAAAAGGGCTGGCCCTTTTCGATGATGGCGATGAGTTGCTCCATGCAATGCTCCTAAGAGTCGGTGGGTTAGCAACGATGGTAGCTTTTGGCGTTCGGTTGCCAAAATGTTGACGTTGCCATTTTGCGACACAAAAAAGACGCGAACCAGTGGTTCCTGTGCCTGCGAACCATCGATTCCTTACGCGTAAACGTTTGAGCCGCCCGGTGGCTCTGTGTTTGCGCAATGGCAACGTTAACATTTGGGCGACAAAAGCCGTTCGGGGAAGCAAGATTGTCGGTGAACGGTAGGTTTTGGGTGGTAAACGTATTGTGGGGGAGGTGTTGGATATACTTGAAGGAGTTCATTTGACTGCGTAGGGTGCCGCCAATGGCATCGTTGACATAGAAAGATCGACCTATGGCCGCTGTTAAAAAATCGGTTTCCGTTAAGGACGTGGCGCGTCTCGCGGGCGTCTCGGAGCAGACGGTCTCGCGCACCGTGCACGATTCGCCCAGCGTGCGCCCCGAGACCAAGGAGCGCGTGCGTGCCGCCATGCGCGAGCTGGGGTATCGACCCAATTTTGCCGGTCGATCGCTGCGTCGCGGCAAGTTTAAGACCGTCGGCGTCGCCATGTTCAACATTACCGGCACCGGCAACCTCGACCGCATGGAGGGCTTTGCCGCCGCGGCCGACAAACACGGCTATGCCATCACTCTCACTAAAGTAGACGGGCATCCGTATACCCTCGAGAGTGCATCGTCGCGCATGAGCGTACTTCCGGTGGATGGCATGGTTGTGATCATGAATCGCATGCCGGCGGACTTTGGCACCTTCGAGCCGCTGCCCGGTATGCAGACGGTGCTCGTTACCATGCTGGAGCACCCGCTCTGTTCAACGGTCGATAACGACCAGTTCGATTGCTCGCGCCAGGTGGTCGAGTACTTGTTGGAGCAGGGGCACAAGACCGTGCACTTTATCTCATGCCCCGAGCGCTCGCTTTCGGGCATGCAGCGCGAGGAAGGCTGGCGTGAGACACTGCGCGCACATGGTATTGAGCCGCCGCGACTCGTCCGTGGCGATTGGACGGCACAGAGCGGATATGCTGCCGGTCAGGCTCTGGCAGACGATCCGACCTGTACCGCCATCTATGCTTCCAACGATGCCATGGCCTACGGCTGCATTCGCGGGCTCGAGTCGCGCGGGAAGCGCGTGCCCCAGGACGTGAGCGTGGTGGGTGTTGACGACAGCCTGGGCGACATCGTGCCTGACCGTCGCCTGACCACGGTGCGCTTTAACAACAGGCGTGTCGGCATGTGGGCGGTCGACAAGATCGCCGGTGCCGAGGGGGTTGCGTCTGGCGTGGAGCACATGCTGATCCCCGGCGTGCTCGTAGAGGGCGATACGGTGCGCGATTTGCGTTAGGGTGCGGTCCTGTTTGGGTTGCCGCTAACTGTGTTCGATATTGTTCGCATTGGTTTAAAAACCGTTCACGGGCGAAAATCGACCGTTCATAGCTCGAAATTGCGTTTTGCATTGTTCTGTTTTGTTTGAATGTTAATGTTTCTGTCATACACAGCGCAGCGCGTATGCCCGGACGCGATGCTCTCCATTGGTTCATATGTGAAAGGAACGCAACATGGCAACCAAAGAAGAAATCTCGATGGTTGGATTCGAGATCGTCGCATACGCGGGTGACGCCCAGACCGATCTGCTTGCAGCGCTCGATGCTGCTCGCGAGGGTGATTTTGAGAAGGCCGAGCAGCTGCACAAGGACGCCAGCGATGCACTTATCGGCGCCCACGACACGCAGACCAAGCTGCTTTCGCAGGAGGCCGGCGGCGGTGAGATGGAGATGACCTTCATCATGGCTCACGCTCAGGATACTCTCATGACCACCATGATTCTGGAGAAGCAGACCCGCTTTACCATCGATGCCTACAAGCGCATCGCCGAGCTCGAGGCCAAGCTCGCCTAACGAGCTCGCACAACCTCGTCCCCTTCCAAAAACCCTGCCGCTATCCGCGGCAGGGTTTTTCTGTATCCCACCTATCTAGGTTGCGGCGAAATAGGGGCCGACAGCCCCAAATGACCCGCTTTTCCCGTCCCCGGAGGATCGGTTGGCAGCGCTCGCCACGAAACTGGCTCATCTACTACGTTTAACCCGATACCCTCGAACACACCCGCGTTTCATGAAAAATCGCAGGACTTCTACCTGCGGTTTTGTTTTTTCGCTTTGTGGCATGGTCGGGGATGGGCGGTTAAACGTAGTAGATGGGCCCATTTCATGGCGGGCGGATCATGCAGCAGCTTGTTGCGCCTCCTGCCGTTCGGTTTTTCGATGGGTGGGTATACTTTCCACCGCAATACAGGCCGGAATGAGGAGGTATCCAAATGCCGGACAACGGATCAATTCAAAAAAGAGACGCGTATGAGATGGCTCATGGGCGTCCTGTCCAGATAACCGAGCATACGACGGTAACCGAGCTGCAGCCCAGCCTGTCCGATGTCGTGTGCGCAAACAAAAAGCTCCAGATTGGCTTTATCGTTGCGCTCGTGGTGCTGGCGCTGCTGTCGGGCTTTGTAGCTCGTCCGCATTTTGCCGATACCAAGACTTGGGACTCCACCATCGAGGTCATCGATCAAAAGAAAGGTAACGTACTGGCGCTCACGACCTCGTGCGTGGCGCTATCTGCGGGCATTACCGCGCTGCCGGGTGATACGGGAACGCCGGTTGCCGAGCAGCTCGCGCAGCTTTCAGGCAACTTGGGCATCGTGCTTGCCGTGCTCTATCTCGAGAAATATCTGCTGACTATTTTGTGGTCGGTTGGCCTAGGCATCCTGATCCCGTTTGCGCTGGTACTCTTTGCGGTGTCGCTCGGCATTCACGGGCGCTGGAGCACGAGCGCCGTCCTGCGCCGCGTGGCGACTCGCGTGCTGGTGGTCGCCATGATCGGAATGGCCTTGGTGCCTGCAAGCGTATGGGTGTCGCAAAAGGTCGACGAAACGTATCGAGTGAGCATCGAGGTGGCCGAGCAAAAGGCGGCCGACGCTGCGGGTGCGGCAGATAGCGACAGCTCCAAAGCAAGCAAGAAAAAGACCGAGTCCGCAGAGTCCAAGAATGTGCTTGAGCAGCTTGCCGACGGCGCCTCGAGTCTCGTCACATCGGTGACCAGCGGTGCCAAGCAGATGACCGATGAAATTGTGCAGCAGGTGACCGATCTGATCGAAGGTGTCATCGTGATGATCGTGACCTCGTGCGTGATTCCATTGCTGGTGCTCGCGGCGTTTTTGTGGCTGAGGCACGTGCTACTGGGGATTGATATTTCCGGCCCGGCGAACTATTTGACGGGTCGCTTTCTGAGCGCTCCGTCCAAACATGCCAAGAAGAGCGGGCGGTCTGAGTAGGCGGCAACGCGATCTTTGGAAGATCAACCGCAAGAAGGGCGGCCGAGACACGTTCTCGGCCGCCCTTTTGTTTGTTGGACACATGGTCGCTACGTCCGTGCCGGGCCCAAACGTTCAACAATCATCCGTGAACGGCATTTGTTCAAAAAAGAACAAAGATAAACAAATAGTTGTTGCAGTCGATGTTCGAATGTGTTCAAATAAACATGAACAGTGAAGAACCGCACATTCAGATGCCCGGACCTGAGCGCGATTCAACACTTCCAAACAGAAACTACGCACCTGCGTATCTCTCAAGGAGGATGTCATGAGGGTTGTAATCGCTTCCGATGCCGACGGTATGTCGATGAAGGAGTCCATCAAGGAGATGCTCATCGCCGACGGTCACGAGGTCGTCGACTATTCCGAGACCCCTGCCGCGGACTTTGTCGATTCCGCGACCGCCGTTGCCAAGGACCTGCTGGAGCACAAGGATTCCCAGGGCTTCGCATTCGATAAGTACGGCGTCGGATCCTATATGGCCGCCGTCAAGATCAAGGGCATGGTCGTCGCCAACATTTCCGACGAGCGTTCCGCCTACATGACCCGCGAGCACAACGGCTCGCGCATGGTCACCATGGGCCCGGGCGTTGTGGGCACCGAGGTCGCCAAGAAGATCGCCCGCGAGTTCCTGCGCGCCCAGTACGCCGGCGGCCGTCACCAGATCCGTGTCGACATGCTCAACAAGATGGCCTAACGAGAGCCACCGAGAACTCGAACTTCTACCTCAACTTGTGAATTCAGACGAAAGGACGTTCTGATGAAGAAGACCATCGCAATCGGTTGCGACCATATCGTTACGGACGAGAAGATCTATCTGGCCGACCGCCTGGAGCAGGCTGGCTACAAGGTGCTCGACTGCGGCACCTACAGCCACACCCGTACGCACTATCCCATCTACGGTAAGGCCGTGGGCGAGGCTGTTGCCAGCGGCAAGGCCGACTTTGGCGTGGCCCTGTGCGGCACCGGCATCGGCATCACCAACGCCGTCAACAAGGTTCCCGGCGCTCGCTGCGCCTTGGTTCGCGACATGACCTCCGCCCTGTATGCCCGTCGCGAGCTCAACGCCAACATCGTGGGCTTTGGCGGCAAGATCACCGGCGAGTTCCTGATGGCCGATATCATGCTTGCCTTCCTGGAGGAGCCCTACGAGAAGACCCCCGAGCACGATGCCCTGATTGCCAAGATCGATGCCTGCAATAAGGTCGACGCTGAGGCTCAGGCTGACCCGCACTTCTTTGACGAGTTCCTCGAGAAGTGGGACCGCGGCGAGTATCACGACTAAGGGGGTTCCGGCGTTTTAACAAACGCCGGACCGGTCGACGCTGCGAAGCCATCTGGCGGGCAATCTGCCGCTCAGCTTCGACGGCATGACCAGAAGGTCAATGCCGTCTCGCTTCACGGCACCTTGCCTCGCCAGCTGGCTTCTCGCTGATGTCTGAGTGGCCTGTGGGGTTACCGCTGTTGTTGCGAAGCGTTCTGGTATGGCAAGTTGCTCCGATAACACGTTTGCTTGCCGAGCTTGTGTGCTTCGTTTTGGCGGTACCCGGCATTCTGCAGCTTTTCAATTGACGGCTCGCGTTTCTGTGAGGGGGCGCGGGCCGGTTTTCTATCAGCCCTATTGACTTGGCGGGCTGTCGTAAGAAAGGGAAGGCTCCTATGGAGTTTGTTCTTGATAACGGTTTGATTCGTGTGGCGTTGACCACGGCGGGCGGGTCGTTCACTTCTATTGCGGCCAACGGCCGTGAGTACCTGTGGCAGGGCGATCCGGCGGTCTGGTCGGGCCAGGCACCCATTTGCTTTCCGATTTGCGGCGGCCTTCGTGACGGCCGCGCGATGACCATGGGCGGCCGCGAGGTCAAGCTTGCCCGCCACGGCTTTGCCCGCAAGCAGGAGTGGAAGCTCGAGGAGCAGGGCGACAGCATGGTCGCGCTGAGCCTAAGCTCTGCCGACCACGCCGAGCTACTCGAGCAGTATCCGTATCCGTTTAAGATCGTCGCGCGCTACACGATCGATGCGGCTAAGGTGGCCGTGTCGTACGAGGTGACCAATGAGGGCACCGAGGATATGCCATTCTTTGTGGGCGGTCACCCCGGCTTTAAGTGCCCGCTCGACGAGGGCGAGTCCTATGACGATTATGAGCTTCGTTTTGAGCAGCGTGAGGCCACCGAGCTCTGTACTGCCGTTCCCTCGACTGGCCTGATTGATGTTGAGCATCGCAGCAAGAACCCCATGATCGGCCAGAACCTGCCGCTTACCCACGAACTCTTCGACTTCGCGGAGACCATCTTTGACGTGCTCGAGAGCCGCGTGGTTACGCTGACTAAGAAAACCGAGGACAAGGGCGTGCGCCTGACGTTCCCCGATATGCCGTACCTGATTGTGTGGAGCAAGCCCGAGGGGGACTTTGTGGCTGTTGAACCGTGGGGCGGTCTGTCCACCTGCTCCGACGAGGACGATATTCTGGAGCACAAGCGTGGCTGCCTGGTGGCCAAGCCGGGAGAGACCGTCATCCGCGGCTTTGAGATCGAGATCCTTTAACGAGCTATCGTATGTTTGGGGCGGGTCATGCCGCCCCGGAACAGGAGTTCAACATGATTCTGACCGTTACCATGAACCCGTCGATCGATACGCGCTATCAACTCGACAAGCTGATTATCGACGACGTGAACCGCGTGACGCCCGAAAAGACCGCTGGCGGCAAGGGCCTCAACGTGAGCCGTGTGCTGTTGCAGTTGGGCGACGACGTGCTCGCGACCGGTCTGCTCGGCGGCCACATGGGTGCCTATATGGCCGAGCTTATGGATGCCGACGGCGTCAAGAACGACTTTGTGCCCATCGCCGGTGAGACGCGCATTTGCCTGAATATTCTGCACGAGGGTAATCAGACCGAGCTGCTGGAGAGCGGCCCTCAGATTGCGCCTGCCGAGCTTGAGGCCTTTACGGCCAAGTTCGCCGAGCTTGCAGCGAAGGCGGACGTCGTGACGCTTTCGGGTTCGCTGCCGCGTGGCGTCGATGCCGGTTACTATGCCGAGCTCGTCAAGATTGCCGAGGAGGCGGGCGCCAAGGTGCTGCTCGACACTTCGGATGCATCGCTGGAGGCCGCGCTGGAATCTGATGCTAAGCCTGAGCTCGTAAAGCCCAACCTGACCGAGATTAACGGCCTGCTGGGTACGTCCTTTACGACCGATGATGTCGATGCCCTGCGCGAGGCGCTTGCCGCCGATGGCCGCTTTGCCGGTATTCCCTGGGTCGTCGTCTCGATGGGCGCTGCCGGTTCGGTGGGCTTCCATGAGGGCCGCGCGTTCCGCGCCAAGACGCCCGCGATTGCGGCTGTGAACGCGACGGGTTCCGGTGACTCGACCATCGCCGGCTTTGCGCATGCCATTGCTGCTGGTGCCGACGACGTCACGGTGCTCAAGACCGCCAATACCTGCGGCAAGCTCAACGCCATGGATCCCAAGACCGGCCACCTGGTCATGGATCGCTGGGACGAGATCTACAACAACGTTGAAGTAACGGAGCTTTAGGGTTACGGCGTCGAGTTACGGCGTTTTACCAAACGCCGTAACCTGCCGACGCTGCGCGGGCCGCATTTGGATAATCTGACGTTCAACTTCAAGGGCGCGACCAGAAGGTCAGCGCCCTTTCGTTTCACGTCACCTTGTCTCAAATGCGGCCAGCTCGCTCATATGACCCAATCCACTGTCAAGGGCCACAATGGCCCCGCCGACCGCTTGCAATCGGTCGGCGGGGCCTGCCGTTAAACCCGTCCCGGTCCGCCCCCGGCATGTCATCGACGCCTTCGGCTCAGTCTCATATCCGCGGATACCGCTCCGGCGGCCCGCAATCCTCTCCTTCGGCGGGGTTCCCCTAGTCTGTCTTCGCGCATGCGGCGGCCGCCGCGCGCACAGCGAGAACGGGGGTGTCCCCGAAGGCTGCCCGGCTCGCCGGGACGTGTCTCTATAGTTTTGTCAACCGCGTGCTTCGCGCCATTTCGGCATGAC
>DXZW01000011.1 GCA_019419455.1 Collinsella sp.
GCCGAAATGGCGCGAAGCACGCGGTTGACAAAACTATAGAGACACGTCCCAAATTGACTGCTTACAGGTTGTCCGTATCGAGAACGATGGTAAACGGGCCGTCGTTGACGAGGCTGACCTTCATGTCGGCGCCGAAGATGCCGTGCGCCACATGCTCGACGTCCTCGCGCACCAGCGTCAGGAAGTACTCATAGAGCTCGTTGGCCACATCGGGCGCGCCGGCATCCGTAAAGGACGGACGGCGACCATGACGGCAATCGGCAAACAGCGTGAACTGCGACACCACGAGCACCTCACCGTCGACATCGGCAAGCGCCAGATTCGTCTTGCCGTTCTCGTCCTCATTAATGCGCAAGCCCCGGAGCTTGCCCCACAGCTTATCGGCCTCGGCGCGCGTATCGCCATGGCCCACGCCCAGCAGTACCAGGTAACCGCGGCCAATCTTTCCCACGCACTCGCCGTCGACCGTCACACCGGCATTGAGCACGCGCTGCACCACCGCACGCACGGCCTACTCCTCGCCCGTCAGCTTGGAAGACAAGTGCTCGAGCGCATGGAAGCGATGACTAATGGCGTTCTTCTCGTCCGCCGTAAGCTCGGCCATAGTCTTGCCCGGCGTGTCGACCGGCAGGAACAGCGGGTCATAGCCAAAGCCGTAATCGCCGCGGCCCTCGTGCGCAATGACGCCCTCACAGGCGCCCTCGCCATAAGTGACCAGGCCGTCCGTGTCGATAAGCGCGACGACACTCATAAAACGCGCGGTGCGGTCCTCGTCGGCCACGCCCTCCAGATTCACGAGGAGCTTGGCGTTGTTGGCGGCATCGTCGCCGTGCACGCCCGCATAGCGTGCGCTGTACACGCCCGGCTCACCGTCCAGGGCATCAACGACCAGGCCCGAATCGTCGGCGATGGCCATAAGCCCCGTCTCCTCTACCGCGGCCTGTGCCTTGATGATGGCGTTCTCCAAAAACGTCGTGCCGTTTTCCTCGGGGTCCTCAAAATCACCCAGCTGACCCAACGCCACAAAGCGAACCTCGGGCATGACCTTGCCCAAAATGGCCTCGATCTCGGTGAGCTTATGGGCATTTCCCGTTGCCACGACGATGGTCGCCGCCGGGTCGAGGGTGTCGATATCGATCTTCTCTAGTGCCATGACTGGCCTCCTTGTCTCTATAGCAATGCCGCCCAAGGGAAACTGGCCTCGAGCCCTCTCCCCTCCCTGGCGACAGAAACCTTATACTTCGACGTTTTCCCAGATAAAACCTACCAAAATTAACATCCCTTTTTGGCAGGTTAGGCGAGGGCTTGGCGCTGAAGCTCGATGAGCTCGGCGATGCCCTTGTCGCCCAGGTCGAGCAGGGCGTTGAGACGCTTGCGGTCGAAGGGCGCCTGCTCGCCGGTGCCTTGGAGCTCAATCATCTCGCCGGTGTCGGTAGCGACGAGATTCATGTCGACCTCGGCGTGGCTGTCCTCGGAATAATCGAGGTCGAGCATGGTGTTGCCGTCGACAACGCCCATAGAGATGGCGGCAACCTGGCCCGTGAGCGGAATGCGCTCGATCTTGCCGGCCTCGACCCACATAGCAAGAGCATCATGCAGCGCCACCCAGGCACCGGTAATGCTCGCCGTACGCGTGCCGCCATCCGCCTGGATCACATCGCAGTCGACGGTGACGGTGTACTCGCCGAGCGCCTTCATGTTGACGACGGTACGCAGGCTGCGGCCGATGAGACGTTCGATCTCCATGGAGCGGCCCTTACGCTTGGTATACTCGCGCTTGCAACGCTTACCGGTCGATGCCGGCAGCATGGCATACTCTGCGGTTACCCAACCGGCCTTGGCGCCCTTGCGCCAGCCCGGCACGCCCTCCTCAATTGTGGCGGCACACAGCACGCGCGTGTCGCCGAACTCAGCCAGGCACGAGCCGTGGGCATGTTTCATAACACCACGGGTGAGCTTGACGGGGCGCAGTTCATTGGCGGCACGGCCGTTGGCGCGGTTGACCTGCATGTACTCCATAGAAATATCCTTTCGGCAGAAGAAGAGGGCAAGTCTTTGGACGGTAACCCTACATCTATTTCAGTTCGTCGATATCAATATGTTCGATGCTCTTGAGCGGCTGGCCAAAGATAAAGCTACCCGCCACCGCAAACTCGGCAATGTTATCGGCCGTCGTCGCAAAGCGATGCTGAGGCTCGGCAGCGTCGCCCGCCAGCTGCTCGCGGCGCGTGAGGATATCGGTCAGCTCGCGCGTAGTCTCCTCGGCGGAACTCACCACACGCACCCCGGGCCCCAGCGCATGGCGAATAGGCCCCACGAGCAGCGGAAAGTGCGTACAGCCGAGCACCACGGTATCGATTCCGCGATCGCGCAGCGGCTCAACCGTGGCACCCACCAGCGCTCGCACGGCTGGCGTATCGAAGATGTCCTCGTTCTCGAGCCACTGCTCTTGCAGATGCGCGCCCGAGGCGAGCTCGTGTTCGACAACCTCGACAAAGCTCGAGGCAGGACAACCGTATACATCGACGCCGGCATCTAGATCCTGAATGGCGCGCGTGTAGGCGCCCGAGCGAATGGTGAGGTTGGTGGCGAGCACGCCCACGCGACGCGAACGGGTGCTGTTGATTGCCGCACGGGCACCCGGCGCGATCACGCCGATCACGGGAACGTCGAGCACCTGCTGGGCCAGACGCAAGGCCGCAGCTGTCGCCGTGTTGCAGGCGATGACCATAATCTTGACGTCGTGCTTCGACAGCCAACGGCCCGCCTGCAACGCAAACGAGCGCACCTCATCCTCGGTGCGCGTGCCGTAGGGGCAGCGTTTGGTGTCGCCGAAGTAGTAGACGGACTCGTGCGGCAGCACCGTCGCGATGGCGCGCGCAACCGTCAGACCGCCCAAACCAGAATCGAACACGCCAATCGGGCGCGTGTCGCCTGTCGGATTCTCGATATCGGACATTACCTCACCAGTCTCTCTCGAAAAGACATGTCCAAGTGCGGCGACGCCGCGCTACGAACGCGCCGCGACCAGCAGCTCTGCCGTCGCCGCCCAACCGTCGACAATTTTGCCGCGCGTAACGAAAGCGTTCTCGCAAGCAGCCAGGAACTCGGGCGCGCCGGCGCTCGTCAGGCCATTCTCGACCAGGCAGAACGTGCCCACGTGATCGGCCATGTAGAAGTCGGACTCGGAATCGCCGAGCGCGAGCGTCTCCTCGCGCTCGATCCCCAGGTGCTCGCAGAAGCGCGCGATGGCAACGCCCTTGTTGAGGCCGGCGGGATTGATGTTAAACGCGCGACCGTCCTCGACGCGATCGAGCTCGAGCGTCGTCGGCTTGGACAGGTGAGTCAGATGGCCGTTGCAAGCCCAGATCAGACCGCAGCCGGCCTCGTCCAGGATGGCCTGGACCTCATCGTCGGGCACATCGCCGCGCATGCCGACGGTGACCTCGCGGTACTTGTAGCCAGTCGACATGTCGTTGTGGTACTCGATCTTATGCGGCCAGCGGGCGAGAATCTTCTCGCACACGCCGGTCTGCTCGATCACCTGGTGCGGAGTAAGGCCGCAGACGGGGTCGTAAGGCATGTCGCCAGTCAGATACTCCCAATCGTTGGCTTTGAGGTCGTACATGACCAGGCCGCCCATCTCACCAATGTAAGAGTTGAGGCCGAGCACGCGGGCGTCCTCGTGGATCATGGTGCGGTTGCGACCCGAGGTGGGAACCACCTGGATGCCGGCACGGGCGAGTGCGACAACCGCCTCGACGAGCTTGGTCGAGGGATTGCCGTCGTTATCGCGCAGCACGCACGAGCCGGGGGCGAGCATCGTGGCGTCCAGATCGGTAAAGACATACTTGACCTTGGCAAGACGCTCGCGCATCTCGCCCGAAAGCTCGGCAACGGTCGGCAGGGTGTTGTGGGACATGGTTACTCCGTTTACGTAGAAGGGTTTGGACTTGGACGGCATGTTTTGATTGAGGGAACACGCTTATGGCGACAGCGCACTCAGGGCGCCGCCGCCATCATGGTTCATTAGTCAAACTGGGTAACATCGATTAGGCGATTGGCCAGCGAAAGGTCGCTCTCGATGGGCACGAACTCGTCGCCCACGTGCATGAGTTCCTCGTCACCCTTTGCCAGCAGCAAGACAATGGTGGGAGCATCGGGGTTGACGTACTCCTCGCGCGCCGCCTTGAACGCCGCATGCACAGCGGCTTCGCGGTCGAGGATGATCTTGTTCGGCGTATCGTCGGGAACATGCTCGGCAAGCTCGCGACAGACCTTCATCGGGTCCTCGTGAGCCGGGTCCTCGTTGGCAAAGATCATCAGGTCGGAATATGGTGCGGCCTCGCGCGGAAGCTGCTCGCGGCGCTCCTGCGCCTTGCCGCCGGCAGCGCCAAATACTGCGATGACCGGGCTGGCGGGAAACGCGCGCTTGACCGACGAGAAAAGCGAGCGGAACGAAAGCTGGTTGTGCGCGTAGTCGACAACGCAAATCACGCGGCCGTCCTTCGACTCCACGACCTCCATACGGCCCGGCACACGCAGTTTGGAGAGGCCCTTCTTGATAGCCTCGATACCGATGCCGATCTCGCGCGCGGCGGCGATAGCGACCAGCGCGTTCTCCACGTTAAAGTCTCCCGCGATACCCAGCAGGATCTTCTCCCCCGCCTCGGACTCGTCGGCACACAGGCCATGCAAGTTGAACTCGATGCTAAAGCCGACCATGCGTACGTCGCTCGCCCACAGGCTTGCCTCGGGATGCTCGACGCCAACGGTCACCAAGCGCTCGGCCGTCGACGCTGCCTCCAGCACACGGTCGACCTCTTCGGTGCCCAGATTCACCACGGCGGTCTTTGCCTGGTCAAAGATCCTGAGTTTGCTCTCAAAATAATCCTCAAACGTGGGGTGTTCGATCGGCGAGATGTGGTCGCGGCCGATGTTGAGGAAGCACGCCACATCAAAGGGCAGGTTCTCGACGCGTTGGTACTTGAGCGCCTGGCTCGAGACTTCCATGACCATGGACTGGCGACCGGACGTGCGGCAGTTGGCGATATGGCGCCAGACCTCGGGGGCCTCGGGCGTGGTGTTGGTGCTCTCGTAGCACTCGATACCATCGTCGGTACTCACCGAGCCGATCATGCCGCAGGACTCGCCCGCCGCCTTGATGATGGACTGGAGCATAAAAGCGGCCGTGGTCTTACCCTTGGTGCCGGTGATGCCCACGATCTTGACGTCGTGGTCGGGACGGTCGTAGACCTCCGGCGGCAACAGGGCCATGGCCGTGCGAACACTATCAACAACCAGCATTGCAGCACCGCTCTCCTGCGCCAGCGGCTCCAGAGACTCGACCAGCGACTCCTCGCACACAAATGCGACGGCGCCCGCATCGAGCGCCATGCTCAAAAACGCGGGCTTAAAGGCAGCACCTTTGCAAAAGAATACGTCACCTGCCGAGACCGCGCGCGAATCAAACGAGCAGCCGGTCACGGCACGCTCGTCAACCTGCTCTGATGCGCGCAGCTCGCCGCACACATCGAGAAGCTTGGCAAGCGTATCGACCGTGGTCACGGTCGCGGAATCCGAATGGTGCATCTTTCACCTTTCTCAGCCATTTGGCAGGGACGGTTTTCATAGTAACTGAAACGTGCTCACGCAAAAACGGCTCCCGGAGGAGCCGTTACGCGCAGGCGTTCGTAAGCCGAGGCTAGGCAGCCTGTACAGAAGGCTGGTCCTCGTCGATAAAGAAACGCTTATACCACACCAGGAACACGAGCGGCGTATAGATCTTGCGCTGGAAATCGCCCTTGCCCGCAAAGTGCAGATCGAGCAGGTGCATGAGCTCGTCGGTATCGAAGAACTCGCTTGCCCATGGCGCGGTGAAGTACTCCTTGACATAGTCGTACCACTTTTGCTCGCGCAGCCAGTAGACAATCGGCACCGGGAAGCCCACCTTGGGACGGGTGGCCCACTCATCGGGCAGCGACTTGTTGGCAGCGTGGCGGAGTACCTGTTTGTTGCCGTTCTCGTTGATGCGGTAGCGGTCGGGAATGTGCTCGGCGAACTCCATGACTTTGCGGTCCAGGAAGGGCACGCGCAGCTCCAGCGAGTGCGCCATGCACATCTTGTCGGCCTTGAGCAGAATGTCGCCCGGAAGCCACATGTTCATGTCCAGGTACTGCTTCTTGACCAGCTCGGGCTGACCCTTCACGCGCGCATAGATGGGAGCGGCAAGCTCGAAGGCGCCATCGCCGGTGTTGTACTCGGGCTTGAGCACGCCGTCGACCTCGCGCTCCGGCCATACCAGAGCCTGTCCTAGGAACGACTTCTCAGGGATCTCGGCACCCTTGACCAGGAAGTTATGGCCCTTGAAGTACGGCATATGCAGCGCCAGGTTACCGAGCGCGCGACGGATGGGCAGCGGCACCATCTTTTTGTACTTGCGGACTGGGACCGTGTCCTCGTAGTAGGCGTAGCCGCCAAAGAGCTCGTCGGCGCCTTCGCCCGAAAGCACGACGGTGACGTCCTTGCGGGCCATCTCGGCCAAGAACCACAGCGGCACGGAAGACAGGTTGGACTGCGGCTCGTCCATGTGATACTGGATGTCCTCGAGTGCGCCAAAGAACTCGTCGGCGGTGATCATCTTGCGAACATTCTCGACGCCGAGCTTGTCGGAAAGTTCCTTGGCGTAGTTAGTCTCGTTGAAATTCTTGTAATCGAAGCCCACCGAGAAGGTCTTGTCGGGCATGAGGCAAGCGGCGATGTAGCTGGAGTCGACGCCACCGGAGAGGAACGACGCGACCTTGACGTCGGCGATGCGATGGGCCTCGACGCTCTCGTGCACGACCTCATCCAGCTCGTCGACGTACTCCTCGAACGGCTTCTCGACGGCAGAGTAATCGCAATCCCAATAGCGCTCGATGTTCATCTTGCCGGTCGGGATGTCTACGGTAAAGTAATGCGCCGGCGGCAGCTTGTAGACACCCTCGAAGAAGGTCTCCTCGGTTGCCGAATACTGCAGCGTCATGTACGGACGCAGGGCCTTTTTGTTGACCGCCTTGTGGAAGTGCGGGTAGTCCAGGAAGCTCTTGATCTCGGAACCAAAGAGCACGCCCGGAGCGCCGTCACCCGCATCGGCCATGGGATAGTAGTAGAGCGGCTTGATGCCAAAGATGTCGCGGGCGCCAAAAAGCTTGTTCTTCTTCTTGTCCCAGATGACGAAGGCGTACATGCCGCGCAGGCGATCGAGTACGGCCTCGCCCCACTCCTCGTAGCCGTGCAGGAGGCTCTCGGTGTCGGCTCCACAGTGGAACTTATAGCCCTTGGCCTCGAGCTCGGAGCGAAGCTCCTGGAAGTTGTAGATCTCGCCGTTGAAGACGATAACGACGCTGCCGTCCTCATTGGCCATGGGCTGAGCGCCGGCCTCGGTCAGGTCGAGGATCGACAGGCGGCGGAAGCCCAGGGCAACGCGGCCCTCGATAAACTGGCCGCCCATGTCGGGACCACGATGGACGATGCGGTCCATCATCTTGGTGAGCACCTCGGATTGGTTATCCGTCCCACCGACAAAACCGACAAAACCGCACATATACTATCCCCTCTGCTGTTGCTGGGCATCAAATCGAATCAGTAGCTTTTGAGTATACCCGAGGGCGTAAAGAGGGGCGGAATGTTCAGGCAATCTCAACTGAATCAGCTCCGCTGTGACACGCGCCGGTTACCTTTAATGGATATGAGATGAATGAGGCGATTGTTTTGCTATACTCTCTCCGCACGGGCGATTGGCGCAACGGTTAGCGCAGGTGCCTTACACGCACAAGGCTGGGGGTTCGAATCCCTCATCGCCCACCACTGATTTGGAAACGGTCCTCGAAAGGGGACCGTTTTTTGTTTGGGCCCATTTCATGGGATTCGAACCCGCAAGGGTGCGGAGCCGAGGAAACGCGAAGCGTTTTCCAGCGCAGCACGCGAGGGCCGTAGGCCCGAAGCGAGAGCGGGCGGCGTCAGCCGCACGCGACATCCCTCATCGCCCACCACTAGACTGATAAGGCTCCCAGCGATGGGAGCCTTTCTTTTTTGTGCCCAGTGCATGGGATTCGAACCCGCCAGCACGTCTGTCACAAAGGCCGTGGCCAGAAAATGGCAAAAATGAGTACTGCTACCTTGCTTACAACATATCAAAAGATAGTATTTGCTTAAGTTACGCAACATATGTCCATTATAAGGACTAATAATTGGATCAAAATCGTACATTCATCGCCATTTCGACTAGCTATCTGGCCTTATTAGTCCAAAATTGCTGCTACCAAATCGATAACAGTACTCATATTTGATGTTTTTTGACCAGCAGGTCTCCCCGCCTTAGCAAATCTAAGGCAAAACGGGCTCCAGACCGCTGAATCGTGCCGCATATGGCACGTCCGCAGTCCGGAACCCGGTCCAAATTGAGTTATTGCGCTGTGTTAGGCCAAAACGTCCGACAAAATCTCGATCAGGCTGTCCACGTCGGCTTCCTCGCAGATAAGCGGCGGCAGGAAACGCAGCGTATGAGCTCCGGTCGCGTTAATCACGGCGCCGGCGGCAAGCGCGCGGGCAACAATATCATGCGCATCGCCCGCAGCGTCATCCAGATCGCAGCCGAGCATTAAGCCGCGACCGCGCACCTCGACCACATGCGGCAGCTTGGTGAGCTTTGCCTCCATATAAGCACCCACCTTGGCGGCATGGTCGGCATAATCGCCGCGCACGAGCGCGGAGAGCGTCGCGGCGCACGCCGCGACGGCCAAGCAGCTACCGCCAAAGGTCGAGCCGTGATCACCGGGCTTAAACACGTCGGCGATCTCCTTCTTTGCCACCACGGCACCCATGGGCACGCCATCGGCAATGCCCTTGGCAAGGCTCATAATGTCGGGTTCCACACCATAGGTCTGGAATGCAAACGGCTTGCCGGAGCGGAAGATGCCACACTGGACCTCGTCGGCGATAAGAACGGCGCCCACCTCGTGCGCCAAGTCGCGCGCCGCCGCCATAAACTCCTCGGTCATGGGATGCACACCGCTCTCGCCCTGGATCGGCTCGAGCATCACGGCACAAATTTCGCTCCCCAGGTGCTTAAAGATCGAACGCAGTTCGTCGACATCGTTGGGTGTGCATGCCACAAAGCCACCCGGCAGCGGACGGAAGCTGTCCTGTAGCCAATCCTGCATGGTGGCGGCAATGGTCTCGAGCGTACGGCCGTGAAAGCCGCCGCGCATGCACACGATGGTGTTGCCACCGTTACCAGCACGCTTGGCGTACAGACGCGCGAGCTTCATCGAGCCCTCGTTGGCTTCGGCACCAGAATTGGCAAAGAACGTCTCCCATACCTGCTCGTCCGCCGTCGGAGCGCCGAGCGCAGCTGCCGTGGTCTCATCGCCGGCGGCAATGGCATCGGCAATCACGCGTGCACTGTCCACGTCGTCGTTGGCAAGCTTGGACAGCAGCGCCGCGACCTGTCCACGCTGCTCGATGTAGAAGTAATTGGAGACATGCATGAGCTTTTTGGTCTGTGCCTCGAGCGCCGAGAGCACAGCCGGGTCGCCATGACCTAGGCTGCACACGCCGATGCCGGCAAGAAAGTCGAGGTACTCACGGCCATCGTCGCCGGTGAGCTTCATGCCGTGACCCTCGACAAACTCGACCGGAGAGCGGCCAAAGGTATGCATAACGTAATGGGATTCAAGCGATTGCTGAGCTGCAAGTGACATGGGATGCCTTTCGTTGGGCGCCAGACGGCGCGGGGCTATGGGTGCAGGAATGGGGCGGCTGCGGGTCAGCTAGACCGTCTGAAGCTTCTCGACCTCGTCAAGGTTCTCGGTCAGACGCGCAGCAAACGTCGAAAGCGGATGCGGATGCGTATCGAACTCGTAAGCCGTCTCGGTGGAATGGATCACGGTGCCGACGCCGGCATCGGTCAGCAGCTCCAGGAGCAGCGAATGCGGCGTAGTACCGTTAATGATGTGGGCACGAAATACACCGCCGGTAAGCGCATCGACGGCCGCACGCAGCTTGGGAATCATGCCCTTATCGACCTCGCCGCCGTAGAGCATTTCGTTAACCTCGTCGAGCGTTAGGTTGGAGATAAGCGAGTCCTTGTCGCTAAAGTCCTTGTACAGGCCATCGACATCGGTCAAAAAGATCGCCTTGTGCGCGTGGAGCGCCGCGGCAACAGCACCGGCAGCGGTGTCGGCGTTGATGTTGAAGAAACCGCCGTCCTCCCCCGCCGCAACGGTAGCGATGACGGGGATGTACTCGCTATCGAGCAGGCGCTCGATATAGTCGGTGTTGACGTGCGTCACTTTGCCCACGCGACCGAGCTCGGGGTCGAGCGGCTCGGCGATGAGCGTGCCGGCATCGCTGCCCGACACGCCCACGGCCAGGTTGCCGTGGTGGTTGATGGCAACAACCAGCTCCTGGTTAACCTTGCCGCCCAGCACCTCGCGCACGATATCCATAGTCGCCGGCGTGGTCACGCGCTGGCCGTTCTTAAACTCGACGGGAATATCGTAATGGCTCAGCGCCTCGTTGATAGCCTTGCCGCCGCCGTGCACGATGACGGGGCGCATACCGATGATCTTGAGCAAGACGATGTCGCTCATCACGTCGCGGCGCAGCTGCTCATCAACCATGGCGGCTCCGCCATATTTGATAACAACCGTCTTGCCGGTCAGGTTCTTAATCCACGGCAGCGCTTCGAACAGCAGCTGCGCGGTTGCTTCGTTGGATTCGCTCGAACGACAATCGCGTGCGAATTTCATAATCTGCCTCGTCTTTCGTATCGTTATCGCGCCGTGCTCCGCTGTCCGCAATCGCGGCAAGATGCGCAGCGTGCCTGGAATCTAGGAACGGTAGTCGCCGTTGATGGAGATGTACTCATGCGTGAGGTCGCAGGTCCACACGGTCGTTGCCGCGTCGCCTGCGCCCAGGTCGGCCGAGATCACGATCTCGGGCGCCTCGAAACGTCGTAGAGCCTCGTCCTCGTCAAAGGGAACAGTCAGACCGTCGCGACAGACGGGCATGCCCATCATGTCGATGGAAACGTCTTCCTGATTAAACTTCACACCGCACTTGCCAAGCGCCATAGCAACGCGACCCCAGTTGCAGTCGTGGCCGGCAATGCAGGTCTTGACGAGCGGAGAGTTGGCAACAGCGCGCGCCGCGATATCGGCCTCCTCGTCGTTCACGGCGCCGGTGACGTTAACCGTCACGAGTTTGGATGCGCCCTCGCCATCTGTGGCGATGTTGCGCGCCAGGCTCTCGCACACCTCATGCACGGCAAAGGCTAGCTCGTCGAAGGCGTCAGAGCCCCCGACAATAGGCTCGGCATTTGCGGCAGCGCCGGAGGCAAGCATGATGCAGGTGTCGTTGGTCGAGGTGTCGGAATCGACCGTTACCTTGTTAAAGGTCTGCTTGACGGTCGAGAGCAGCAGGGCATGAAGTGCCGCAGGCTCGACGGGGGCATCGGTGGTGATAACTGCGATCATGGTGGCCATGTTGGGCATGATCATGCCCGAGCCCTTGCACATTCCGCCTACCGTATAGACATTGCCCGCATGACCCGCACCCTCACTGACGTAGGATACGGCGTACTCCTTGGAGTGCGTGTCGGTCGTCATGATGGCGCGAGCGGCATCGGCGCCACCGTGGGCGGAGAGCGCCTCGTAGGCAGCAGGAATGGCGGTCTCAAACGTGTCGATCGGCAGAATCTGGCCAATCACGCCCGTGGAGGCGACTAGGATCTGCTGGGGTTCGCAGCCGATGACCTGCGATGCGATGCTGCACGTCTCGCGCGCGCATGCAAGGCCGGTCTCACCCGTGGCGGCGTTGGCATTGCCAGAGTTGACCGAAATGCCGGCGATGATACCGTACCCCTTGTCGGCACCGCCCAGGTTGGCACGGCTCACCTGCACGGGCGCCGCGCAAAAGCGATTGGTGGTAAACACGCCGGCACCGGGACAGGGTTTATCGGGCACGACGAGCGCGTAATCCAGACGCTCGGGGTTCTTGCGGAACCCAGCGTGGATGCCTGCAGCTTTAAAACCAGCCGCAGCCGTAACGCCACCCTCGACGGCGCGAATCTTGATATCAAACAGCTCGGTATCCATCGTCTTTATGACTCCTTATGTCAAACAAAAAAACGGACATCGGTTGGTGCGCCATGCCAGTCGTGATCATGAGACCAGCTTAAGAGTGGCGCCCCATTCGATGCCCGACTACCAAATCGTTAACAATCGAATGTGCTACACCGGGCACGCCACTGTAGGCAAGCCTCGTCGCTCGTCAAAGCCAAAGACGATATTGGCGCACTGGACTGCTTGGCCCGCAGCGCCCTTGCACAGATTGTCGATGGCGCCCGTCGCCACCAGCACGCCCGCGCGCTTGTTGAGCGCGAGGCCAATCTGGGCAGCGTTGGTGCCGACGACCGAAGCCGTCTTGGGCTGCTGGCCGGCATCGAGCACGCGCACAAAGGTGCGACCGGCGTAGAACTGCTTGTAATGGTCGACGACATCCTCAAGAGCCAGCGTGTCGAGAGCCTGCGGCGCGAGCGGCAGCGTCACCGTGGAGAGCAGACCGCGCTTGAGCGGTGCCAGGTGCGGGGTAAAGACGACGCGATCGGTCAGGCCAAGGATTTGCTCAATCTCGGGCGTGTGGCGATGCTTGCCCACGCCGTAGGCCTCCAAGTTCTCGTCGGCGCTGCAAAAATGGGTGCGGGCGTTGCAGGACTTACCGGCGCCCGTCACGCCGCTAATGGCATCGACAATCACGGGACCGTTCTCGGCCACCCAGCCCGCGCGCACGGCGGGCGCGGCGGCAAGGCTCGTTGCGGTGGGATAGCAACCGGCGCAGGCGACCAGCACGGGTTTGCCGTCGGCATGGTCGGATGCGGCGGTCTCCAAGTCCTGGCAGAACAGCTCGGGCAGGCCAAAAGCGCGGGTCTTGAGCAACTCGGGGCTCGTATGCTCGGCGGCATACCATGTCTCAAAGACAGACGCGTCGCTCAGGCGGTAGTCGGCCGAAAGATCAAAGCAGGAGACGCCCGCGGCAAGCAGCGCGGGCACCTGTGCCATGGCAGCCGTGTGCGGCACGGCCAAGAAGACGGCGTCGCAGGATTTAAGCTCGGGCGCGTCATGCGTGGTAAAAACCAGGTCGCTCACACCAGCAAAGCTCGGATACACCGCGGACAGCGGCTGGCCGGCATCGGCGTTGGACGTAATGGCAACAAGTTCAAACTCGGGATGGCCGAGCACGAGGCGAATGAGCTCGGCTCCGGCATATCCAGCCGCGCCGACGATTCCAACCTTCAAAGACATATCAGACTCCTTGTCTGCGATTTATGCACCGATGCGCATTTCGCAGCGGTCGTTATGAAGTGGGTTGAAACTTTAGCACCAAAAGATGCATTAACACGTAAATGGCTTGCATATTCATGCATTGAAACATTCCCGACACATTCGCTTGAAGGAATTGACAAATGGAGCGGGCCCCGTATTGACCGGCGCTCCTAACGGCGCCGGGCAATACGGGGCCCGCCCATGCGAAAACCAAGTTGTTAGGATAAGCCAGCTGGCTAGAGCTCGACCGGCACCCATTCGTCGTGATTGCAGATAAAAGCCTCGGGATCCTCGACGCTAAAGAAGACGAGCGTGGGGTCGTTAGGCCCCTCATAGTGCTCGCCCAGGCGCTCTAGATGCTTCCACCCGGCTTCGCGCATTTCGCTCGAAGCCCGGTCTTCCAGTCCCGCACGCCCGCGCAGGATCAACCAACCGTGGCCCGGCCACCAACTCGTGGCCTCAAAGCGCTGGTTTTGCAGCAGCTCCTGCCACACATCTTTGGTGCGCGCTGTCACAAACCACAGCCTGCCGTCCTGAATCTGTGCAAACGAGAACGGACGCACATGCGGCTGCCCGTCCACGCTCGTCGCCAGATACCACGCCGGCACCGACGTCAGATACTCCAGCACCGTATTCAATCCGTCCACGTTTCCTCCTGTCGCCTGACCAGTCTTTTTGCAATGGGTAGTCAATTTGGGAAATCAGAGCTCGAGGCGCTCTTCGCTGCCGTCGATATCGCAGAACCGTGCGGCGATGTTGCGGACCGAGAAGAATGCAAGGCGGCCGTCGTTGGCGCTATCGTGTTGCTCGCCAATGCCCACCATGTGCCTAAAGCCCGCCTGGCGCACCTTGTCGCTCACGACTGCATCGTCCTCGAGCGCGGCCTCACCGGTTAACACGATCCAGCACTCCCCCGGCTTCCAGCCCGATACCTCAAACTTGGGATTCGCGCTCAACTCCGCCCACACGTCCTTGTCGCGCGACGTGCAAAACCACAGCTTGCCGTCATCGACCATGGCAAACGAAAACGGCCTCACGCGGGGCTGATGCCCGTCGCTCGCATCGGTCGTAGCAAGATACCACGCCGGAATGCGCCTGAGATACGAGCAGACGCGCTCGAGCTGAGCCGTGCGATCGTTGTCGGTCATAGGGACCCCTTTCTTGCGCTCGAATCGCGCCTAAACAAGTTGAAGGTTGATGACGATGACGCAGATGAGCAGCAGCGCCGTCACCACCGCAGCCAGCGCATCCCCGCGGCGAAATGCAAGCGCATGCAGGCGCGTGCGGCCCTGCTCACCGTGATAGCAGCGTGCATCCATGGCAGCAGACAGCGTCTCGGCATGGCGGAAAACGCCCGTGAACAGCGGAATCGCCACACTGCCGAGCATACGCACGCCGCCGAGCGGACCTCCCGTCACGCGTGCACCGCGGCTTGCCTGCGCATCGGCCGTCTGCTTCATCTCGGTGGCAAACTGCGGCATAAAGCGTAGCGCGATACCCATGATCATGCCGAGCTCGTGCGCAGGAAGTCCCACACGCGCAAACGGCGCGAGCAGGCGCTCAAAGCCCGCGGTGAGGTCGAGCGTGGGCGTGGTGAGCGTAATGGCGCTCATGCCGGCCATCATCAACGTCAGGCGGCACGCCATAAAGGCGGCAGAACGCAATGAGCCCTCGCTTATCTGCAGAAAGCCGAGCTGCCACAGGATGCGCCCACTCTGATCGGTAAACAAGTTGAGCACCGCGACCACGACGACGATTGCCAGCAGCGGTGCCATCGATGATAGGACCCGGCGCAACGGCACCCGGGACACGGCATAGATCAGCACGACGAAAATTGCGACCGGGGCCAGTCCGCGGAAGCCGCCGACGGTCAGCGTCGTGATCAAAAACACAAAGCCCAGGAGCAGCTTGGTGCGCGGATCCAGGCGATGGATCGCACTATCGCCGGGATAGTAACTGCCAAACGAAAACGCCTCCATTAGCAGCCCTCCTCTCGCGCGACCGTCTTGGATTTAGCAATGTCCGAGACGTTAGAAGAACCGTCTGAGCGACCGATCAGCAAATTTGCCAACTCGTCGGCCAACGACTCAACCGTATAGAGCCCGCCGCAACGCAGCGGCACGCCCGCTTCCGCGAGCGCCAAAGCCATGCGCTGGGCGGCGGGAACGCCCAAGCCGATCGACTTGAGCTCATCGGCATGTGCAAACACCTGCGCGGGGGTTCCCTCGGCAAACACCGCACCTTCGTTCATCACGACGATGCGGTCGCAGCAGTTGGCCAGGTCATCCATACTGTGTGAGACCATGACGACGGTCAGGCCCCCATGGTGAAGTCGATCGATGAGCTCCAGGAAATCACTGCGCGCCGCCGGATCGAGCCCCGCCATGGGTTCATCGAGCACCAGGACTTCGGGCTCCATGGCGAGCACACCGGCGAATGCCACGCGCCGTTGCTGACCGCCCGAAAGCTCGAAGGGACTCTTGTCGCCGACCGTGGAAAGGTCGAGGCCCACGCGCGAGAGCGACGACTCGACGCGACGGTCGACTTCATCTTGCGGCAAGCCAAGGTTGTGCGGGCCAAACGCCACGTCCTGCGTCACGGTTTCGGCAAACAGCTGACGCTCGGGATATTGAAACACCACGCCGACCTTGGCCTTAACCGCGGCGGCGTCTTTCTTGTTTGCCAGGTCGAGCCCCAACGCGTAAACGGAACCCTCCTGGGGGCGAATCAAACCGTTGAGATGCTGGACCAGCGTCGACTTACCCGAACCGGTATGACCTGCCAAGCCCAGGAACTCGCCGCGACGCACCGTCAGCGATACATCGCGCAGCGCCCACGGGCTGCTGGGGTCGTTTCCCCAGAGAGCCTGTTTGCTCGATTTGCCCGCAGTGACCGAGCGCTTATGCCAGCGGCGGCGCTCGCGGGCACTCAGCGAGTAACTATGCGAGAGGTGCGAAATCTCGATGACGGGCTCCGACACGGCTGTCCCGTCGGTTGCAGAGGAGACGTTGTCGAGCACACGAGAATCGGATGCAGAAGGCCGCCCTGCGGCGTCTTCCCCACTCCGGTCGGCATATACCTGCGCAATCTCGGCGACCATATCCGCCTCGCGCACCTGCGCATGAACGGGCACGCCCTTCGCACGAAGCGCCATGCCCAAGCAGCACGACGCCGGCATATCCAGGTTGAGCTCCACGAGCCCATCTGCCCGCGTCAGAATCTCCTCGGGCGTACCGAGCATGGCAACGCGCCCCGCCCGAAACACCGCGACACGATCGGCCTCGGCGGCCTCTTCCATAAAGTGCGTAATCATCACGATGGTCATGCCGCGTTCGTGCAGCACGTGACAGGCCTTCATAAGGCCCTTGCGCCCGCGCGGATCGAGCATCGAGGACGCCTCGTCCAAAATGAGCACGCGCGGTTCCATGGCGAGCACACCGGCAAGCGCCACACGCTGCTTTTGACCGCCCGAAAGCGCATGGGTCTCGTGGCGCTCAAAGCCCACCAGGCCCACGCCCTTCAGCGCCTCGCGTACGCGCTGCGCAATTTGCGCCGATGGCACGCCAAGGTTTTCGGGACCGAACGCAACGTCATCTTCGACAAGCGTTGCCACCAGCTGGTCGTCGGGATTCTGGAACACCATGCCTGCGGTCGAACGAATGTCGTAGACCAGCTCGGGATCGGACGCATCCATACCGTTGATACGTACCGTGCCCGCATCGGGCTGCAGCAGCGCATTCAGATGCTTGGCAAACGTCGACTTGCCCGACCCATTGCCACCGAGGATGCAGAAAAACTCCCCGTCCTCGATGTTCAGATCGACACCGTCGAGTGCCGACACGGCACCGTCATAGCTAAAGGAAACGCCCCGACACTCAATCATGCGCGGCCTTTGACCTGGTCCTTTTTAGGCGTGATGAGGTTGGAGACCGCCTTGTACACTGCAAGCGTCAACACCGAGTTAAGCACGGTCTTGATAAGGTTGAACGGCAACACGGCGGGAATCATGAGCGGGGCGATCACATCGACCGAGCCATACCAGAACCAAACGCCGATGGTAAGGTTTGCGACCATAGACAGCACCGTAGCGGCAATGACACCGAGCACCAGGCCAATCACGGCACCCTTGTAGGTATGCATCTTTTGGTAGACGATAGCCGCGGGCAGAATATAACCCAGTGTAGCCACCAGGTTCATAAGCGCGCCGACCCAGTCACCCGTGGTGAGCGCATGGATAACGATCGCCATGGCGGCAACAGCAGTGCCGGCGCCAGGACCATACGCAAAACCGCACACCATCGCCGGCACCAGCGACGGGTCATACGTCAAAAACGGCGCCGAAGGAAGGATGGGCAGCTGCACGTACATAAACAGGGCGCCCAAGGCGCACATCAACGCCATGGTAACGAGCTGTTTGGTGCTCCACCTATTCGTGTTCTCAAAATGGATATGCTGCGACTGTTCAGACATAAGATCACCTGCCTCTTTCATCCGGACTCTAACCGTTGGTACTGGGATCTCACCAGTTCAGCCGGCATGCGAACCAACACACGCACGGGTCGCGGACTCATCGGCTCGGTCACAGGTATCTCGCCTGCGCCACGGCACCCCTTTGGCACCGCCCGATTTACCGCCAGTGGGGAATTCCACCCCGCCCTGAAACAGCAATTGCAAGTGTAGCACGAGCAATCGTTCGCGCAAGTATGCCAAGGGTAATTTGTGGCGGGGACCAGTTGTCGCAACAACCACGTCTCCCACTCACCCCAAAGTGGTGCGCTTTTCGCGGCTTTGCCGCGAAACAGCAACCGGGACGCGTATCCCCCACAACCACGTCCTTCTCCGCCCGCCGACCTCAAGGCCGTAAACGCAGGGAATCCGGGGGCGGGACGGGGACTTCTCTCCGGAACATTCCGCAGGACGCAAAGAGGCTCCGCAGCGCGAAGCGCGATGCGGAGCCTCTTTGCATGTCCGAGGACGTTCCGGAGAGAAGTCCCCGTCCCGCCCCCGGATTCCCGGTGGGAGTTCTAGACCTTGTCGGCCTTAGTACATACCGCCGCCCTGCTGACCAGCGGTAGCAGCAGCGATAGCGTCCTCAAGCTGAGTATTCTTGGGCACATCGGAGACGGTAGCCTCGGTGATGAGGATCAGGCTGGCAACAGAAGCAGCGTTCTGCAGGGTGACGCGGCTGACCTTGACGGGGTCGAGGACGCCCATCTCGATCATATCGCCCCACTCGCCGTTGGCAGAGTTGAGACCCTGGCCGGCGGGCAGCTCGGCAACCTTGTCGACCACGACGGCACCCTCAAAGCCAGCGTTCTTGGCGATGGTAGCGACCGGAGCAGTCAGAGCCTTCTTGACGATGTCGACACCGATCTTCTCCTCAGGGTCGTCAAGCTCAACGGCGTCGAGTGCAGGAGCAGCGTCCATGAAGGCGACGCCGCCACCGGCGACAATGCCCTCCTCGACAGCAGCGCGGGTAGCCTGCAGAGCGTCCTCGACGCGATGCTTGATCTCCTTGAGCTCGGACTCGGTAGCAGCGCCGACCTTGATGACGGCAACGCCACCGGAGAGCTTGGCCAGGCGCTCCTGGAGCTTTTCACGGTCGAAGTCAGAGGTGGTGTTCTCCATCTCGCCCTTGATCTGAGCGATGCGGGCGTCGATGGCCTCCTTGGAGCCAGCGCCGCCGACGACGACGGTGTTGTCCTTGGAGATGGTGACGGACTTAGCGGTACCGAGCATATCGGCGGTGATGTCAGCGACCTTCACGCCCAGCTCGTCCAGAGCAGCCTGGCCACCGGTGAGGACGGCGATGTCCTCCAGGATGCGCTTGCGGCGATCGCCGTAGCCCGGGGCCTTGACGGCGCAGACGTTGAGGGCGCCACGGATCTTGTTGAGGACGAGGGTCGGCAGAGCCTCGCCATCGATGTCCTCAGCGATGATGAGCAGGCCACGGCCAGCGCGCTGGACAGCCTCGAGAACAGGCATGATGTCCTGGACGCTGGAGATCTTCTGGTCGGTGATGAGGATGTACGGATCCTTCATCACGGCCTCCATGCGGTCGTTATCCGTGACGAAGTAAGCGGAGACATAGCCCTTGTCGAACTGCATGCCCTCGACGGTGTCGATGGTGATGTCGAACGTCTGGGAATCCTCGACGGTGATGACGCCGTCCTTGCCCACGACCTCCATGGCCTCGGCGATCTTCTCGCCGACCTCGGGGTCACCGGCGGAGATGGTACCGACGGAAGCGATCTGCTCCTTGGTCTCGACCGGCTTGGCCTGCTTCTTCATCTCGGCGACGGCGGCGTTGACGGCCTTGTCGATGCCGCGACGGATGGCCAGCGGGTTGGCGCCAGCGGCGACGTTGCGCAGACCGTCGTTGACGATGGCCTGAGCGAGCAGGGTTGCGGTGGTGGTGCCGTCACCCACGGTGTCGTTGGTCTTGGTGGCAACCTCCTTCACCAGCTGAGCGCCCATGTTCTCGATGTTGTCCTCGAGCTCGATCTCCTTGGCGACAGAAACGCCGTCGTTGGTGATGGTCGGAGCACCGAACGTGCGCTGCAGCGCAACGTAGCGGCCCTTGGGGCCCATGGTGACGGTAACGGCGTCGGCCAGAGTGTTGACGCCCTTGGCAAGCTTAGCGCGGGCATCGGTGTTGAACGTAATGTTCTTTGCCATGGTAGGTAATCCTCCAAAAGAAATGTGACTCGCGTCGCCGCTTCCGAGTCCTGTGCGGCGGGCGCGTTCAAAGACGAATCAGAGATTCTGACGAGACTAGGCCTCGACGACGGCGTAGATGTCGTCGGCGCGCATCAGCAGATACTTCTCGCCGTCGACCTTGACCTCGTTGCCACCGAACTTACCGTAGATGACAACGTCACCGACCTTGACGTCCATGGGGATGTGCTCACCCTTGTCGTTGACCTTGCCGGCGCCAACGGCAACGATGGTGCCACGCTGCGGCTTCTCCTGAGCGTTGCTGGCGATATACAGACCAGAAGCGGTCTTCTGCTCGGCCTCGTCGGGCTTGACCAGAACACGATCTGCAAGCGGCTTCAAAGACGACATGCTTGTCTCCTCCTTTTTGGGCCGCGCGGTTATACCACGCGAATTAACCCTTTTTGTTTGCGTACGCGTTGAATGGTACCCACGAATGGCGGGTTATACAACACAGAGTCAAAAAATCTTATTTTTTGGCACTTAGATTTTCTGAATGCCGGGGGATAACTTAGCAGTGGCTCCCGTGTGGCTCCGGAGGGGCGGGGCATAAGGTTTCCTGCTCGGGCAGTCCTGCTCGCACGAAGGCCACATTAAGTGGCCTTCGGCTCGTGCGGAACTCGCGATAAACCTTATGCCCCGCCCCTCCGGAGCCACACGGGAGGCAGGTTAACTAATTCGAGCCCGGCATTCAGAAAAGTCAGTGCAGCAAAAAGGCGATGCGGATAGCGACATGGGCATGGTTTTCGTTGCGAGCACGGGTCCCCTGGGGAGCACCGTGCATTTTTGGGAGTTTTCAGCAGGCCGGGACAAATGCATACGCACCGGGCGCATCTAATTAGTCCCACGGTAGCCTTCGACCGGCGATTTGGGTCGGCAGACAGGCCTCGTCGAGACAAACAAGCATGCCTCGCGCCACGTCGGACCCCAAAATGACGTCGATCTCCGCAATGCTACCCGACTGCAGCGGCACCGGCAGAGCTCGCGGTGCTGAATACTCCGTTTTTTGCACGGCACGGGCGGGGGTACATCAGGATCAGGAAAAATATCCCAGCCTTTTTATGCAATCTGTAATGGGAAGTATGCAAAACACCAAGAGATAGCATTGCTGGTGTCCAAATTGAGCGCGCAGGGCAGCGGCGCGTCCGCCCTGCGCCCAAATCCAGCAGAGCGGGGACGCTCCTAACAAATCCTCACCGGCAAACAAACGCGGCTCGAGCGTTATCCCAAAATTGGCTGCCCGAGCCGCGCTTAACGGTACGGCATGAATACTTAGCGCTCGTAAATCAAGTTACCTGCCAGGTAGGTTGCTTGAACCTTGGTAGCCTGGAGCTCTTGGGGGTCGATGGTGAGCGGGTTTTGGTCCAGGACTACCAGATCGGCGTATTTGCCGGGCTCCAGGCTGCCGAGATTTTGTTCGTCGCCCGCTGCATAGGCGCTGCCCAGGGTGTAGTTGCGCAGGGCTGTTGCTGCATCGATGCGCTCGCTCGGCAACCAGCCGCCCTCGGGCCAGTGGCTTTTGGGGTCCTGGCGCGTGATGGCCGTGTAGAGCACGTTCATGCTGGTAACAGCTGTTATGGGGCTATCGGTGCCGAAGGCTTGGCGAATGCCGCGCTGCTTATAGGTTGCGAACGGCCACATGATGCGGCTGCGCTCCAAGCCCAGGTCGCGCTCCGGACCACCCGGGTCGAGCGTGATATGGCAGGGCTGGCTCGAGGCAACCACGTCGAGCTTGCGCAGGCGGTCGATGTCCTCGGGCAAGAGGTTCTCCAGATGCTCAAGCGTGTTATGACCGTGCTGGGGCAGGCCGTACAGGTCGGCCGCTTCCTCGAAGATATCCAGCGCGGCATGAATCGCACCGTCACCAATGACGTGGATGCGCACGGTGTGACCGCGCTCCGCGGCCGCCAGAACCAGTTTGCGCATGCGCTCAGCCGGAACCGTCAGACGGCCCTGGTCGCCCGGGAAGCGCGGATTGGTATAGGGCTCGGTGAGATACGCCGTGTGTTCGCTCGACACGCCGTCGAAGAACTGCTTAAAGCCCGGTGCCGAGAGCAGCACATTGTTCGCGTAACGTGCCTGCAGCTCTTCCAAGTGCGACTGGTCATCCAGCAGCGTGGGGAACAGATGGGCTCGGATGCCCAACTTGCCGGCTGCCTGCAGTTTGTCGTAGACGTCGTCGCGGATAAAATCGCAGCCCGGCATGGGCATGAGCGACATATCGCATATCGAGGTGATGCCCTGCTCGGCCATACGCCTCATTTGATCGGCGTAAGCGCTTGCGATGCGATCCTCGCCCAGCCACTCAAGGCAGCGCGGTAGCAGCTGCATGGCAGCCGCCTCGTGAGCAATGCCCGTGAGCTCGCCGTTTGCGTCCTTGTCGTAGCTGCCGCCCGCTGGTGGCTCGCTGTCGCGCGTGACGCCGAGCGCCTCGAGTGCGCGGCTGTTGAGCCAAAGCGTGTGCCCGTCACCCGAATACATAACGCAAGGACGATCGGGGAATGCCGCATCGAGCGACGCCTTGGTTGGATGCTCGGGCGGGTCCCAACGGTAATCGCGCCAGCCCTGCGTCACAACCCAAGCGTCGTCGGGCAGGTCCTGGGAAAACTCGAGCGCATGTTGCACCAGCGCCGCCTCGGACGTGCCCATATCCATGAGCATGTACGGCGAGGAACCGACCGAGGTATGGAAGAAATGCAGATGAGCGTCATGGAAACCGGGGCAGACAAACTGCTCGCCGTAGTCGATAACCAACGTGGCGGCAGGAGCGGCGGCAATCACGTCATCGGGCGCACCGACTGCGACGATACGGTCGCCTGCGATGGCAATCGCCAGCTCGCGGGCGGTATCGATGCCGTCTTGCGCGGTAAAGACGTTCTTGGAGCGGATAATCCGATCGATATGTTGCATGGGCATCCCCATCTCTGGCAGGAAATTCAACATCCCCGAGTGTACTCCCCCGTCTCGGTTACAAAATGCCAAGCGGCAAACGGCAGCTTTGCCAGGCCAAGTGGCAGGTGGCATACTGGAATGAGCCTGTACGATTTTGCAAAAACCAGCAAGGAGCAAATCGACCATGACGAAGACCAAGGCACAGCAGATTATGGCGGCGACCGAGGTGCGAGCGGCTGACGACGTCACCGCAGCCATCCAAGATATCGCCGCCGAGTTTGAGCCCTACATCATCAAGCAGCGCCGACACTTCCATAAGCACCCGGAGCTGAGCCTTGCCGAGGAGCGCACGACCTCCGACATCGCCAACCAGCTGGACGCCATGAATATCCCCTACGAGCGTCCCCTTAAGACGGGCCTTGTGGCGACCCTTCGCGGCACCGCGCCCGACGCCTATCGCGAGGACGGCACACCACGCCGCCGTATCCTGCTGCGTGCGGATATCGACGCCCTGCCCGTCACCGAGCAGACCGGCGAGGATTTCGCCAGCGTCAACGAGGGCTGCATGCACGCCTGCGGCCACGACTGCCACATCGCCATGATGCTCGGCACGCTGCAGATTCTGCGCCATATGACCGACGACATCCACGGCGAAGTCCGCATCGTCTTCCAGCCCAGTGAGGAAAACGGCCAGGGCGCCAAACTCATGATCGGCACGGGCGTGCTCGACGGCGTCGATGGCGCCTACGCCGCGCACATCTGGAGTGAGGTCGACGCCGGCACCGTGAGCTGCGAGCCCGGACCGCGCATGGCCAATACCGACTGGTTCCGCATCGATGTTCGCGGCACCTCATGCCACGGTGCCATGCCCCAGCGCGGCCACGACGCCGTTATGGTGGCCGCCGAGATCGTCAATGCCCTGCAGACCATCGTTTCGCGCGAGATCAGCCCCTACGAGCCGGCCGTCATTACCGTCGGCGAGCTGCACGGCGGCACCGCGCGCAACGTTATCGCCGGCACGGCCTACCTCGCCGGCACGGTGCGCACCTACGGAGATTCGACCCACGAGGAAATGCCGGAGCTCATGCGCCGCATCGTGGAGCATACCGCGGCCGCCTTGGGCGCCGAGGCAGAGCTCACCGACTACACCATCGCCAATTATAAGGTCGAAAACGATGCCGCCTCGAGCGAGCGTTGTCGTCAGGCCGTGGTCAAGTGCCTGGGTGCAGCCGGCGAAGGCCATTATCGCGGCACACTTTCGGGCGAGGATTTTTCGGAGTACCTGCGCCGTGTACCGGGCGTGCTCGCCTTTGTAGGTACGCGCAACCCCAAGATTGGCGCCACGTACGCCCAACATTCCTGCTTCTACAAGATCGACGAGACTGTGCTGGCAAAGGGCTCCATGGTGGCCGCCCAGTATGCCATCGACTTTTTGGCCGAGCCCACGCAAGAGGAGCTCGACGGCCCCGCGATCACCGCGGTCGCCGAAACCAACCCCGACCTGGCCGCCAAGTTGCGCTCTGCCAAGGCAACGACCGCCGAGGCTCGCGACGCCATCCATGACGCCCGCACGGCACGCCATGCCGCGATCAAGGGCATCCACGATGCACGTGCCGCCGCTCGCCGCGAGGAGAAGCGCGGCGAGTAGTCGATTCGCGGCCATCTCGCAGTCATAGCCACATCGCGATATCAAAGCGGGGGCGGACGTTTCGACACGTCCGCCCCCGCTCATTTGTCAAGCGCCATTTCTACCGTTTCTACCCCGTCCCCAAATGGCAGGCGGCAGGGCTACTCGTCCTGCGGGTCCTCGTCGGAGCTTGGTGCAGGCTCGGGCTCGGGCTCCGGTTCCGGCATGGGCTCGGGCTCGGGCTCAGGCACGGGCGCGGGCTCAGGCTCAGGCTCAGGCACGGGCTCGGGCTCGGGCGCAGGCGCCGGCGCCGCAGCGGAATCGGATACGGGCGCTGCGTCGGCGCTAAAACCAGCCGGAGCAGACTTCTTCTCAAACGGCAGCACAAAAGTCAGGACGTCGTCCTTGTCCTCGTCGGCCCACTCGCTTGCGTAGCGCGCAACCCAATAGCCAACGGCACGGTGCTTGAGCATCTTGCCAAAGACCGTGAGGAATACCGTGACAAACGCCGTCAGCACCAAGAACAATACGAGCGTGATGCCACCGCCGGTAACAAGCGCCTCAATAGCCGTAGGACGGTAGTAGTAGCTATACATACCGACAGAGGCAATGGTGCCAAAGACGAACGTCAGGATCCAGGTGACAACGTTGGCGACCAGGCCCGTCAAAAACTCGGGAAGGAACGAAGCGCAGAACAGTTTGGTCTTGTTGTGCTTAAAGGCCGCCCAGACCTTATCGAGCGAAAACGCGCTCTCGACACGACCGGTCACCGCAAAGTGCATCACGGCAATGTCGGCGAACATCTTAAAGAAGACCCCCAAGACCGCCGTGGCAATCATAGCCAGGACAAGCAGGCCAAGCGAGCCGAACAGCGCTGCCTCGAGTGCATAAGAGCCGTAATACGAATACGAGCCCGCGGCGCCAATTACCACGCTCTCCACCAGCGAAAGCACTACACCGATAACGGGAATGGCAGCGATAACCTCGAGCACGACCGAGATAACGCTCGAAAAGACTCCGAGGCCAAACGACGTGGAACGCATGAGTGGACGATCCATACCGTCATCAACCTTGAGCGACAGATCGCGACCCCACTCAATACCAAAGCCGGAACCACACACGCTCGCAATGCAAGCTGCCAAAAAGCCGATGGCAGCCGCGATACCGCCGATAACGGGAATGAACAGCACGAGCACCGACACAACACAAATCAGCGCCGGCAAAAAGGCGATCTGGCACACGCGCTGCAGCACGCCCGGCGTCTTGGTCATGTCCTCAAACGCCTGAGCCACACAGCCCTTGGACGCATTCGCCACGGGCGGTTGCGGAACAAACTGCTGGGGCTGACCCTGAGGGGCAGGGGCTGCGGCACCGGCATTGGGGGCACCACACGCACCACAGAACTTATCGTTGTCGCCCATGGGGGCACCACACTGCGAACAGAACATCGAGATCATCCCTTCGTATCTTGAGCGAATCATCTGGATCGCAAACGATGTCTTTGGCATCATTATCACCCAATGTGGGGACAAATACTCCAACATGACGCATTTGCAATGCGCAGGGCGCTATTCGATTGTTTGATAAGCTCGACCGCGTTAGTTCGTTCCGCGGAAACCCTTGCCGACGATCTCGGAGCTGTCGACGATCGTGATAAAGGCACCCGGATCGATCTCGCGAGCGTAGCGACGCAGCTGCACGGCCTCGCGACGACTCAGCACGCTCATGATCACCGTCACGCACTTACCCGAGAAGGCGCCGTAGCCGCGGCTGATAGTCGCCGTGCGGTTGAGATGTTTGACGATAAACTCCTCGACCTTAAGGGGCTCGGAGCAAATGACCGTGCAGACTTTGCGCAGGTGAATGCTCTCGATGGCCTTGTCGACCACGAGCGTCTTGGCAAACAGGCCAAGCACGCAATACAGACCGACGCGCGGGCCGTACAAGAAGGCCGCGATGGTCACGATGCCGATATCGACCAACAGCAGGGCGCGGCCAATCTCGAGCGTCGTGCGACGTTTGAGGATCATGGCGAGAATGTCCGTGCCGCCCGTCGAGGCACCAATATCAAAGACGATAGCGCTGCCGAGCGCCGGCAGAATCACGGCAAAGCACAGGTCGAGCCACATATCGCCCGTCATCGAGACATCGGTCGGAATAAAGAGCTCAAACAGCGAGACATAGGCGGACAGCGCAAACGAGGCAAAGACGCTCCACAGGATTGCCTTGCGCTCCAAAAAGATAAAGCCCAAAACGACCAGGACCGCATTGATAATCCACATAAAAACGCCGACAGGCAGGGTCGGGAACAGCGTGGACAGAATGACCGACACGCCAGAGGTGCCGCCAAAAGCAAAGTGATTAGGGGTTTTAAACGCGACGATGGCAAAGGCCGTGAGGATCAGGCCCAAATTGAGCTCGGCAAAAAAGCGCGGAAAGCCCGGCTCCTGGCTGCGCTTGCGACCAGCGCGCTCGCCCCGCTCGATAACATCGCGATCGACCACGCGCTCCATCGGCACTACGGGAGGACGATGCACCTCCTCGGCAGCACGCGACGCCGCCTCTGCTGCAGCGGCCTCAATTGCCCATGCCTTGCTTTCTGTTTCGTGCTCGTCGGCCATTACGGCAACCCCTCGTTAACAATTTGGAAACAATGCGCCCATTAGAGTAACGCGGAACGTGGGGATTGCAACCCTTAGTTAGACGAGCGGTATGACTATATCGGGAGCGTACAGAAACGGCCGGCCACGCTTTTGCTTGCGCGGTCGGCCGTTTAATGTTTTCGCAGATAAAACCTGCCAAAACAAACCTGTCCCTTTTTGGAAGGTTATTCGTGCTGGCTGGTGCGGTGCTCGTACTCCTCGGGGGTGATGACATCCTCGATGCGCAGGTTGACGCCCGCCACCTCAAGGCCAGTCATCGCGGCAAGGCGCTCAGTGACGCGCGCCTTGACATCGTCGAAGATCGCGGGCGCATAGGCGCCGTACTCGATGATGACGGAGATGTTGACGACCACGCGATTATCGTCGGTGACCTCGACCGTCACGCCCTTGGTCAGATTCTCGGCACCAAACTGCTCCTGCACAAAGTGCATGAGGTTACCCTTCATGCCCAGAACGTGCGGAACCTCGCGGGTGGCCATGGCAACGATCTTCTCGATCACGCCGTTGGAATAGGTCAGCGAGTCCTCGGACTCATCCGCTTCCTCGTCGTCCTCATCCGTATCGGACTCGGCCTCGACGAGAGCCTCATCCTCGAGCGTCACATCCTCAGCTTCGGCGACGACCGCCTCGTTCTCCTCGAGCTCGGTATCGGCTACATCGACCTTCGTATTAAAAGCCATGGTTCCTCCTTATGCCTGCCGCGGATGCGACAGTCGAATACATATTAGCGGCCGCTAAACAGACGGCCGAAGAAGTTGACGATCCCGTTCTCGCCGTCGCGAATTTGGCCGATCACAGCGCCGATCAGCACGAAGAATGCAATGACGAGCGTGTCCCACAGGCCCAACGTGAGCACCAACACGGCGAGGATAAAGCCGGCGACGGCGCCGAGCGTGGTGTTGGGATGACGCACAGCATAGCTCCAGACGGCAGCGCCCGTACCCTTGATGAGACCCATAGCCTCGTCAAAATCCGCGGCTGCCGCGTCTTGTAACTCGGTTGCCTCTGCTTTGGAATCAACAGGTTCGCTCGCCGACGTGGCGCTCTGGTCAATCGTCAGGCGCGGCGTACGAGCGGTCTTATCTTGATTGGTATCACTCACCGGAAACCTCCACGGTCTGGACGGTAGTCTTGGACGGCAAAAAACGGACGCGCGCGGTCGTACCCGGCGCGCCGAGCATGGTATCGCAGGCTTCTTCGATGCGCTGCTGCATCGCGGTAGCCAGAGATGCCACGTCCTTATCGTCAAGCGCGATAGCCTCGACCTTAAAACGGACGTGCGAATCGTCGGGGCCTTGGACGCGAGCCTCGACATGCTCGACCATCACGCGGTCGTCGCGCCCGGCAGCAACCCTGGCGCACGAAGAAAGCGCCGCAAGGGTAACCTCGATATTGCGCTCCCCCGCCGGATGCACGCAGGACGGCTCGCGACGGGCGAACATCAGGCGGAAAAAGCTCAGCAGTACGCCGATCGCCACGACGCCGGCGCACGCCGTCACGACGATGCGCGGCATGGGGTCGCGCATCAGCAGCATAAAGCGATACGTATACGGCCCCCAAAACTGGCAGACAAGCGTACCCAGCGCCACGATGGTGGCGGCAAGATACACGATCGCTAGGGCTCGTTTGAGTACGCGCACGCGGCGCTCCCTTCAAATCTCGGCTCTCGAAATGCAAAACGGTTCGCATCATTATAAAAGAGCCGGGTCCGGTGCTCTACGCACGCGGATCCGGCTCATCTATTCCACGAGGCTTGCATGCTCGCTTCATTATGCCCAGATATGCACGGCTCAATCCGTGCTGGCGCTACTCCTCCTCGAGGGCAGCGATGACCTCGTCGGTCATGTCCATGGTGCTGTAGACGTCCTGGACGTCGTCGAGCTCCTCAAGACGGTCGATGAGGCGCTGGACCTTCTTGGCGTCGGCGCCGGAAACCTCGGTCGGGGTGGTCGGGACCATGGTGGTCTCGGAGCCCTTGACCTGGACACCCTGCTCCTCGAGCGCCTTGGAGACAGCCATGACCTCGTTGGCAGCAGTCCAGACGATCCACTCCTCGCCGGCATCCTCGTAGTCCTCGCCACCGGCCTCGGCGATAGCCATCATGAACTCATCCTCGTCACCGGCAGCACCGTTGGCGATCATGGTCTCCTTCTTGGCGTTCTCATCCAGGATCTCCTTGGCGACGACGATCTGGCCCTTGCGCTCAAACTGGAAGGCGACGGAGCCGGAGGTGCCCAGGTTGCCACCAGCGTGGGAGAAGGCGGAACGGACATCAGCGGCGGTACGGTTGCGGTTGTCGGTCAGGCAGTCAACATAGACGGCGACACCGGCGGGACCATAGCCCTCGTACACGATGTTCTCGTAGACGGCGGCATCGGCACCCGAACCAAAAGCCTTGTCGATAGCGGACTTGATCTTGTCCTTAGGCATGGACTGAGCCTTGGCCTTGGCAACGGCAGCGGCGAGGCTGGCGTTGTTCTCGGGCAGCGGGTCACCGCCGAGACGGGCAGCAACAGTGATGTTGCGGCTGAGCTTGGAGAAGAGGGCGGAACGCTTGGCGTCCTGCGCGCCCTTACGATGCTTGGTTGTGGCCCACTTAGAGTGTCCGGACATACGTGTCTCCTATCGGTTTCGACCTAAAGCCCAGCGCAGATGCTCGGGCAATATAAACAAACGTCGTTATGATATACCTACTAGCCTGCGAGATAAACCCCAAAATGAAGGCGTCGTGATGATGTCCCCTTTGGTGCAAAGAAACCTGACCCCAATGCACCAAGTTAGGACCAGAGGAAGTCGCTGCGGGTGACGGTGGCGCCGATGGCGAAGGGCATGCAGGCGATGACCGGATACAGGTAGCGCATGTAGGTCGAGCCGTTGCACGGACCAATCAGGCACACGGCGAGCACGCCCAACAGCGGCACCCAGATCGCCAGCGCACGCCATGAATGACGACGCAGCAGGTAGACCACCACGGCAATCATGATCCACACATAGGTGGCCGAGCTCATGGTGAGCGAAATAAACGGGATGCGCTGCACCGCCACACGGTACAGATTGATCAGGTGGTCACACCAGCGCACCACGTTGCTGTCAACCGGATGGAAGTCGAAGTACTTGAGGTTGTCGGGACGCGCCATGATCTCGGCACTACGCGCCGTGCTGTAGACCCAGGCATCGCGGGCACTCGGATAAAAGTAGCCGTAATAGTTATTGATGAGCGCCGAGATATAGCACTCGGGATCCTTTTTGAACATCTGCGCCCAGACCTCAAAATAGGCCTTGATGTCCTCCTGCGAGGCGTACTCGTTAAAGCAGTTCTTGACGGCATCGGACTTGTCAGGGTTGTAGCGGCGGCCCAGGTTCTCGTACTTGAGCACGCGATCGATCACGACGCGCTCCTCGTCGGTCACCAAACCGTCGCAGGGCGCCTCCACGATGGTGCCGTCCTCCTTTACCGTGGGGTTGACACCCGAGTTGAGGCCATCGTGCTTTTGAACGAAACGAGCCGTCTGCTGGAACGGAATCGAGAGAATTTCGCGCTTGGAGCCGGGCGTGATGTCGTGCGCCGGCATAAAGACCTTGGTGAAGTACATATTAGAGGCAAGGCAGAGCGCGAGCACCGCGAGGACGCCAACCCAGCGGAATCGCGGCGTGACGCATGAGACCGCGGTGCCCGTCTGCTTAGCCGCACGACGAGCGACATGTACATCCCATGCGCAAAACGCCGCCGCGATCATACACGCCGCCAGCGGAAACACCAGGCCTCCATTGCGCAAAAACGTGGAACCCATGGCAGCAAGCGCAAACAACAGCCAGTCATGGCGCGCAAAGAGCACGGGGGCCTTCTCGCCCGCACGCTCGGCATTGGCATCGCGACGGGGCAGGCCGCAGGCCACGAGCTTCACGGTCTGCACCAACAGCACCAAAAACGCGTCGGCAAAGAGCACGTCTTTGGTGAGCAGGGCCGCGTAGTTAGAGAACATGGGCATAAACACAAAGAACAGCAAGATCACGCCGCGGACCGGCAGGCTCACGCCCAGTTTGCGCAGCGACGAGACGGAATAGGCCATGCAGGCGGCCGTGATGACGAACTGAGCGCAGGTGTAGATGGCAAGCCCCGCATTGGCGCTGTTAAAGACCGAAAGCCCCAGTTGAACGCACGAGCCGATAATGGCCGTGTGCACGACCGGGTGATGCCCGTTGAGCAGGACATTGGGGTTGAGTAGGCGCAGGTAGTCGCTCGTGCCGTTGGGATAGTTGAACCACTGGCGAATCTGCGCACCCGTATCTCCCATAAAAAGGCCGGGCAGCGAAGCGATGAGCGTGGGCGCCCAGGCGATCATAAGCACCAGGAAGGGCCCGGCAAAGGGATGGGCCGAGAGCACGGCGTGAGCCACACGCCATACGCGGCCAAAGTGCGCTTCGGAAAACGGAATGCGCCGAGAGCTCAGCCAATCTAGACACTCAAAAGCCAGGTAGAAGGCAACGATCGCCAAGAGCATCCAGCCCGCGCCGCCAATCCAGGCACAGATGATGCGGGCCTTGTCGCCAAGAACAATCTCGGCCGAGTCGGTGAGGTCGTAGCTGCGGCCGAACACCATGCAGATGGCGAAAAACAGCGACGGCAGAATGATCGACGGGCGCCAGGTGTCGCCACGGCCAAAGAATACGTAGCGAAACGGCAGCGTGAGCAGGCAGGCAAGCGCAAGCAGCATGACCGCGTCGGTATGGCCGGCAAACGAGAGGAGCACCTCGTAGCACACGTACAGCATGCCCGAGGCTTTGGGGTCAATCGCCAAGACTGCGTTGCTCGACACCGGGGCGGGATCGATGGAAAACGCCGTGGTCGCCAACAGCGCGAGCAGAAATGCGATGAGCGTCTGCTTGGCGGGGTAGCGCTTAAACCAGACGATGCGGGCCGCGTCGCGCGCAGCCGTTGTGGAGAGATCGGAATCCTTCACAGTCCAAAGAGCCTTTCTAGAAACCTGCCAAAAAGGGACAGGTTTATTTTAGCAGGTTTTATCTGGGAAAACGTTACGGTTCTGTCATCGTTGCCCAGCAAACCACCACAAAGGTGCCTGTCCCCTTTGTGGTGGTTTTGGTGATTAGGCGTCCAGGTAGATACGCTGGGGACGATTGCGGTGTCGGGCGAAGATGATGAGCGCCAGGCCGGCGATCACGAGCGGCAAGCTCAGCAGCTGGCCCATGGTGATGACGCCTCCCAGCAGATAACCCAGCTGGGCATCGGGCACGCGCACAAACTCAACGAGAAAGCGGACGATGCCGTACCCCATCACGAACACGCCCATAAACGTGCCCTGGGGCAGCAGCGGCTTTTTGCGACTGAGCACCTGTAGGATGCAAAAGAGCACGATGCCCTCTAGAAACGCCTCGTAGAGCTGGGAGGGATGGCGCGGCATATCGCCCGCGGTGCCGCCAAAGACCACACCCCAGGGCAGATCGGTCGGCTTACCCCACAGCTCGCCGTTGACGAAATTGGCACAACGTCCCAGGCACAGCGCCAGCGGAGCACCGATCACAGCAAGGTCGGCGATGGTCCAGGCGTCGAGCTTGTACATGCGGCACACGATGATGCCGCCCAAGATGCCGCCCACCAGGCCGCCGTGGAAGCTCATGCCTCCCTCGTTGGTGGCAAAGATTTCGAGCGGGTGGGTCCAATAGTAGCCATCGCCGTAAAAGACGACGTAAAACAGGCGCGCGCCGATGATGAGGCCAAAGACCGCGCCGACCACGACGCTCGTCAGGTCATCAATCGTAATGTCGAAGCCCCAGCGGCGCTGCGTGCGATACATAACGACTGCCGTAAGCAGGGCGCCGACCACATAGGCCAGGCCGTACCAGTAGATGGTGATGGGGCCCGCCGAGATCGCGACGGGATCAAGCATATGGTAGAGGTCGTTGAGCATATCGATCCCCCTGCTCCCTATATACAAATGCGGCCGCGGGCCTTACGCTCGCAGCCGCATATTTGGACGTAACGCCTATGCGGAGCGTACCGTCCGCAGCTTTCGCATCTTAGAACGGCGCGTACTCGTCGTACAGGTCCTCGGCCTCGCCGGAAGCATTGACCTGCTCAACGCGGGTAACGCCGGGCACATGCTCCTTCAGGATGCGCTCGATACCCATGGAAAGGGTTAGCGAGCTCATGGGGCAGCCGGCGCAGGCGCCCTGCAGCTCCAGCTTGACAACACCCTCGTCGTCGACGCCCACATACTCCATATCGCCGCCATCGGCCTGCAGGTTAGGGCGAATCTCTTCAAGAACCTTCTTAAGCAGCTCTTCGTTAACAGCCACAGGGGCTCCTTTCTCACAATAACGCGGGCACGCCCGCGGACAGGGGCTATGTTACTACAGCCATGTACCCGCTTAGGCGCCAGCCATGCGTGCGGACATGACTTTCACGAGCAGTCAATTTGGGACGGGGCTCTTTTGGCTGTTTTGCCGCCAGCTGGCATCGGCACGCGCTACTGCCGAGCCTGTCCCCCGGTACCAATCTGGACATCGACGATGACCTGGCGGTAGCTGATGCCGCAGGAGTCGAGAATGCGGCGGCTGATACGGCCGTCATCGGTGTCGGCATACTTATTGTCCAGGTAGACGACCTCGCCCACGCCCACCTGCGCCAGGATCTTGGCGCAGTCGTGGCACGGGAACAGCGTGACGTAAACCGTGGAACCCTCGAGGTCCTTGAGCGAGCCACGGTAGTTGAGCACGGCGTTGGCCTCGGCATGGACCACGTAGTTGTGCTTGTCCTGCAGCGGGTCATCGCTCGTACCCCACGGGAAAAAGTCGTCGTTGAGCGCCGAGGGCGTGCCGTTGTAACCCACCGAAAGGATGCGGTGGTTGGTGCTGGCGATGCACGCTCCCACCTGCGTGTTGGGGTCCTTGCTGCGGCGCTGCGCGGCGATGGCCACGCTCATAAAGAACTCGTCCCAGCTAATAACGTCGCGGCGCTTGCCCGACGCGGTTTGATGAAGATCGTCCGACATGGCAGACACCTCCGAAATCGCAATAGTTTGGCCCATTGTAGCAGGTGAAAGGTAGGGGCGCTTATCCCACCAGCCCCTCGCCCTACGCGCGGCGGGGCTTTTGGTTGATGCGGTAGAGCTCGGCGAGACCCCGCAACGTCAGCGCGTCGTCTACCGTCAGGCTATGGCCGACCAGCGCCGCAAGTGCCTCGGCATCGTCGCCGGTAATGACGATGGGCACATCGCCCTCCCCCGCGGCCTTGGTCGCGCGCATCTCGGCAAGCACCATGTCGAGCATGCCGTCGATGCGGGCTACCTCGCCCAAAACCACACCCGAGCGCATGGCCTCACGCGTGTTGTGGCCGATTACATGTGTGGGCGCCGAGGGCTCAACCTGGGGTAGGCGCGCTGCTGCCGCCGAGAGCGAACGGGCGCCGAGTGCCAGCCCCGGCGCGATAACGCCGCCCACAAAGGTACCGTGCGCGTCGATGACCTCGATATTGGTCGTCGTGCCCAGGTCAATCACGATGCACGGCGACCCGTAGACGGCGCGGGCCGCCACGGCATCGGCGATGCGGTCGGGGCCGATCTCGGCCGGATCGTCGTAGTGCACGGGCATGCCGGTCTTAAGTCCCGGCCCCACGGTGAGCACGCGCCCCGTGCAGGTGCGGGAAAGTGCCGCCTTCCACGGGCGCTCGAGCGCCGGGACCACGCAGCTCAGCACAGCAGCCGCGGGCACAAGCGCACCCGGCATGCCCGCATCGGCCGCCAGTGCGGCCATGACCTGCACGAGACGCATGCGCGCCTCGTCTGCTGTGATGCTCGACGGCGTGGTGATCTCGCACGTCGCAAGCGGACATTCCTGCGCCGCGGCCGAATCCTCTGCAAACAGGCCAAAGCGAATGAACGTGTTGCCCACGTCGACCGTCAATATATATGCGTACCCATTAAGCATCGTCGGCGCTCCTTTCGTCTGTCCAGCAGTATATCGCCTACCTAAACCAGTCATCCCAAAATGACTAGCTTGCGGCTATACTGGTGCGCGGTCGTTTGCGAGCTCACGCGGCGGCCCTTGGTAACCCGACTTCCCGCGCCGTATCCGTAACGGCGCTCCCGGGGGAAGCGGATATACGCAAAGGAGTTTTATATGAGCAATCCCTCGAACCGCACCTCGATGCGCGGTCAACTTACGCTGCGCGGCGTCGTCATCGGCGTCCTTGGCTGCGTGATCATCACGGCAAGCTCGGCCTACACCGCCCTCAAGATGGGCGCACTCCCCTGGCCGATCGTCTTCGCTGCCGTCATCTCGCTGTTCTTCCTTAAGCTCATGGGCAACGCCAGCCTCAACGAGGCAAACGTCACCCACACCATCATGTCAGCAGGCGCCATGGTCGCCGGCGGTCTGGCGTTTACCATCCCGGGCGCCTGGATGCTGGGCTATGCCGACCAGATCAGCTGGCTCGACATGTTCATCGTGGCACTCGCCGGCACCATCCTGGGTCTGCTGGCCACGGCACTCATCCACCGTCACTTTATCGTGGACGCCGCGCTGGAGTTCCCCACCGGCAACGCCGCAGCTCAGACCCTGCGCGCCACCGAGGCCGGCGGCAAGACTGGCAAGCAGCTCTTTGGCTCCATGGCCATCGCCGGCATCTACAGCGTGCTTCGAGACGCCCTGGGCGTGGTGCCCAGCATGCTGTGCACGCTCAATATCCCCGGCGTTACCTTTGCCATCTACAACTCGCCCATGTTGCTCTCCGTCGGCTTCCTCGTGGGCTTCGCCCCGGTCGCATTCTGGTTTGCCGGCGCGCTACTGGGCAATTTTGGCATCATTGTCGGCGGCACCGCTACCGGTCTGTTTGACGTTATGACCGCACAAGGCATTGTTAAGTCCCTGGGTATGGGCCTTATGATGGGCTTTGGCGTCGCCGTCGTCCTCAAGGACATCCTGCCGCAGGTCGCCGGTATCGTCCGCGGCCTTGCCGCCGACAGCTCCACCGACACCGACGATCAGTCGCTCATCTCGGGCTCCCTTAAGCTCGACGCCGGTATCATCGGCCTGGGCGCTGCCGCCATCGCCGTAATCATCGCCATCGTGCTCGACCTTGGCCCCGTTCCTGCCGTCATCGTCACGCTGTTCACCTTTGTCACCACCATCATGAGCGCGCAGAGCTGCGGTCAGACGGGCATCGACCCCATGGAGATCTTCGGCCTCATCGTCATGCTCATCGTTGCCGCCTTCGCGCAGCTCGCTCAGGTCAAGCTGTTCTTTATCGCCGGCATCGTGGCCGTAGCGTGCGGCCTTGCGGGCGACGTCATGAACGACTTTAAGGCCGGCGCCGTGCTGGGCACCAACCCGCGCGCACAGTGGGTCGGCCAGGCCATCGGCGGCATCGTGGGCGCCCTGGTCGCTGCCGCCGTCATGGTCGCGCTCGTCACCGCCTATGGTCCGGACGCCTTTGGTCCCGACAGGAGTTTCGTTGCCGCACAGGCAAGCGTCGTCGCCACCATGGTCTCGGGCATCCCGAGTGTGCCGTGGTTCGCAGGCGGCTTTATCGCCGGTATCGTCATGTACTGGCTCGGCATTCCAGCCATGATGATCGGCCTGGGCGTGTACCTGCCGTTCTATATGTCGCTCACGGCCTTCTTGGGCTCCTGTGTCAAGCTCGCTTACGACAAGTGGTCCGCCCACCGCGACGCCACCGCTGGTCTTTCGGACGAGGAGAAGGCTGCCAAGGACGCCGCCTTCCAGGAACAGGGCCTGGTCGTCGCCAGCGGCCTGCTCGGCGGCGAGTCCATCGTCGGCGTTATTCTGGCGTTTGTCTCTGTTGGTCTGAGCCTGCTGGGGTAGGCCGAACAACAACGCACCAGCGCAGAGCGCGGAGTCGGAATCAAACCGGCCCCGCGCTTTTTTGTCTATTTGACTCTTATGATCCTCACGGCGTTTTAGCCATGTCGATTGGCCTGACTTCCAGGTCAACAAACCTTGTCTGACACCTCGCCTAACGCGGTGTAGAGTAAAGACGACAGACGCAAGAAGCGGCTCAGAAGCTAAACGAGGTAAGCATGGAACTCGACAAACAACAGATCAAGCGGCTGCGCGAGCGTCATCATCGTCGTCACGGTATACGCCCTGCACACAGCGAGGCCATGGAGAATGCCACCCGTTTCCTTAAGCAGGCGTTCAACATTCGCGAGGGACGCGCGCCCTATCACGTGATTCGCAAGCGCTTTGTAAACGGGGCGCGCCTGACTGGCTCGCACTTATGCATCCTGATCATTGCCATGTTGATCGCGAGCATCGGCCTCGATATCGACTCGGATATCGCCATTGTAGGTGCCATGCTCATCTGCCCGCTCATGGGCTCGGTCCTTGCCATGGCATATGGCATCGCCACGCTCGACCGCGAGATTACCGTCGAGGCCATTGCCGGTCTCGCGTTGCAGATGGCCTTCTGCCTGATCACGTCCACGCTGTACTTTAAGCTCTCACCGCTCGGCACCACCACGGCCGCTATCATCGACAACTCGACACCCACCGTCTGGGATCTTGCCGTCGCGCTCGCGGGTGGCTTTGCCGGAGGCCTGGGCAACTCGCGCGACCAGGAGCCCGCGACGCTTATCGCGGGCGTGGCCGTGGCAACCGCGCTCATGCCGCCCCTGTGCGCGGCGGGTTACGGCATCGCCATCGCGAGCGGGTCGCTGTTTCTCTCGGCGCTCTACGAATTTGGCATCAACGTTGTCTTTATCGCGCTGGCGGCCGAAGCCGTATTGCTTCTTCTACGTGTACCGCTCAAGCGTGACCTCAACGGCGACGGCATTGTGACCGCCGAGGAAAACGCCGAGGTCGATGAGCTGTCACACAAGGTGCGCCGCCGCATCATCATGGGCACGGTGATCTTTGCCATCCCCTGCATCGTTATGACCGCGGGGTCTATTGGCTCGGCGCAGGCCGGCGTGCAGGACGGCTATGGCGTCACCGAAACTACGCGCGAGCTTGCCGCGGTACTGCCGGGCTTTAAGGATTACACCGTCGCCGTCGAAACCTCGGCCACCGAAGGCGGGGAGGAGGGCCTCGTCGAGCGCGAGGTTGTCGCCCATGTGACGACAAGCGAGACACTTGGGGCGCACGACCGTCGTGTTGCCCGCAAGCTCATCGACCTCAATGTGCCCGAACTCGATCGCGTGGAGTTCGATGTGAAGTGATGCCGGCGCGGGATGAGCGCTCGCACGGACGCAAGTTATGACGAGGCGCAGACGCGATACGGACGCGAGCAAATAGCGTGGTGCAGTTCACACCCGCGCCCCGCTCGCCGTTTTATTGCCGTGAATCAACTGTCCGCATCGACATCGCCAGACTCCACCATAAACGCCGGATCGGTGCTCACCAGATAAAAACGGGTCACCTTGGTATCTCTAAATAGGTAGAGCAAGCCCTGATCGCGTCGGCGCGAAATATACGCCACGTGGACCGTACCGATTTTTTCGCCGTTTTCCTTCTTTAATATCAGGATGTTGGGGTCATCCGTACGCTTAAACTGCCCGTCTGTGCAGGTTCCGTCTTGGTCGACCAGCTGCCATCGACAGTTGTCCTCCTCAAGAAAAGCCAGGGTTTCCCGACTCGTTTTGTCATCCCGATAGTAACCGTCAATGGTAAAGCCTTCGGAAACGCATTCCTGCATATAGGATGTTTCTCGATTTATAGCAAACTGCCCTGCAGCGCCCAGGAGCACAGCCAGGCAGACCACTGCAAGGGTTATCGAAATAACACGGCGATCCATGTTAGCCCAACCGATAGTTGTTTAACGGAGCGCGTAACATACCCGGAACCTCCGATATCATGGCGAACGTCACCTACGGCCTTCCAGCAATCATATGTTTCCAGCATCAAACCATATGACTACAACTCGTTGGAGATAGATTCCATAAACGGACAATGATATACGGCGAACGGCTACACTTATCAATTAACCCAGAGTTATGGAGGCCGTTTTTCGTACTGCAAGATCGCAGTTTTTGGAAGTGCGGTGAAAAATCGAGTTCTGCCGACCAGACCGACTTTTTTAGCAACAAAACCGCAGGTCACAAGAGTTCAAAAGAGCAGTGTGCTCGAAGGTTCGGAGTTTTTCCCCGCACTTCCGAAATCCGAGTCCACGAAAGGCGTCGGCAAGGCCATTTACGCAACATGTATCCAGTAAAAAAGGGCCGCAGCGGTAGTGTCGAGAAAGTTGGTGTAGCGTCCGATCCGAAGCGAGTCGGCCCGGCGTCCAGGAACCTGGAACACAGTTGATATCCTATGCCGTCTCGATCCTGTCCGCAAGCTCGAGGCCGGATTCGATCATCTTCCTGGCCTCGGTGTGTTTCGTCAAGAGGATTTGAGCAAAAAGAGCATCGGAAATTGAGCAGCCTGA
>DXZW01000012.1 GCA_019419455.1 Collinsella sp.
TTATTTTCCGGTTCGACGAACAGCCGATCGTGTCAAATTTGGTCTAACAGAGCCTAAAATAAAGTCCCAAGCGCTAAAAGTGTTCGCCCGGTGGCAAACCCACACCTTAACCGACGCTGATAAATCGTTTTAGCAAGAGCCAGATCAACCGCGTTTTCTGAAGTGCGGGGAAAAATTGCTTACCCCCGAGCACAAACCCTTTTATTTCAACAAAACCCCTGATAAAGTTGGCTTTAATACCGCTTGCGCCTGACCTATTTGTCTTTTCCCCGCACTTCCGAAACGGATAGCTTTTCTAGCCCAAACAACGCTCAAACGATCGGATCGCTATGTCATTTCTTGCCTGCGGACCCACGGCTTTTCAGTACTATCGCATCCCGCTCCAGATACTGGGACTCTATCCGGCAATCCTGCCGCCCGACCATGACCATCGCTTGGTGCATTACTCAAAACAACCAGTATTTAAAGACTTGCTCGGCACACCAGTTTGGAGATTCGTAGGCGAAAGAAAACAGCGCGCGAACGGAAAGCTATTTCATAGCCGTCTGCTAACCCAAGAGCCGCCTCCTGGGTCGTTTAGGCAGACTGAGCATGGATTTGATATCACTTCACCGGAGTTCACGCTGCTCAGCCTTGCTACGCAGGTCTCACGCAACCAGTTACTCATGGCTTGCTACGAGATGTGCGGCTCCTTTGCAGTGTTTAAGCCCTGCGAGCGAACGCAACAACAACTCGATGAAGCTATTTCGCTTAAGCTCATTCCACCCAACTGCGGCTGGGAGCGAGTTAACGACACCAAGGGCAATGACACCAACTTGTGGAAGCGCACGCCGCTTCTCACCGCAACGGATATCGCCGCGTTCGCCAAGCAAGCCGCAGGCCTGCGCGGCATCAAACAACTGCGCTGGGCGGCCGAGCACATGACGGGGCAGACCGCCTCGCCCTTCGAAGTACAGACCTCCATGCTTGTCTCGCTCCCCCGCGACGAGGGCGGCATGGGCATCAACATCGCAAACAACGTGCGCATCCCACTCAGCGACGCCGCACGCTCACTGTATGACAAAACCTGCTGTTACGCCGATATCCTCATCGAGAGCAGCACCGACAGCATGGGCGTCATTCTGGAATGCCAAGGCCGCTCCGCCCACGACAGCGAAGCCGCGAGCCTCTCCGATGCCGAGCGCGCCACCGCACTCACAAGCATGGGCTATGACGTTATCCAGATAACCTATGAGCAAATCAAGGACACGAAGAGCTTTAACAACATCGCCGAGCTCATTTATAAAAAGGCGGGACTCCCCTACATCCCAAAGACCGATCAGGAACGCTCCACCGAAGATGCCCTGCGGCGGGAGCTGTTGGTCGATTGGGGTGAGCTGTTCACTACCGGGCCGGTCAGCTAGCAGCTAGTGATCAGGGGTAGCGCAGGCACATCGGGCGATTCGACGCGGGCGGCAAAACCCGTCTCGGTTAGCTCGACGACCTCGGTAAACGTTGCGTCGAAGAACTCCTCGGTTAGCAGGCGATACGGCGGATGATCGGGCTCACCGGGGTTTTCGCGTACAATCTCGTGCATGACGCCGATGGTCTTGAGCACATACTCCTTATGGATGGGATACTGCCCAAAACGCGTCGCAGCGGTATACAGGCGATCGGTCGCACGCGGAATCGAAACAATGCCGAGCGTCTTGCCAAACCAGTCAAAGTCGCCTTGCTTTTTAATGCGGAACTCCTCGCACGGCTTGCCGCCGTGCGCCTCCAGGTACTGGTTCACGCGGGTATTCCACACAGTATCGGCCACAAGGTGAGACCAAACGCCCAGCGTCAGATCGAGCAGCGACTGCGCCACGTCATCGGGCGCGAGCGAAAACTCACAGGCGCCGGGACCGGCAACCGGCTCGGCGTCCTTGTAACGTTGGGGATAATGCACCCGATTGAGTCGCTCGCGTTCCTCGACAATCGAGGTGGCCTCAGCAGGTTCGCCCGCGGGTGCGCCTTTAAGCAGCGGCGCCACATAGGTATCCCAGAACTCATGCTCACGAGGCTTAGGGATAGGCTCGGGCTTTGCAAAGTGCGTAATGCGATACGGAATGGGATCAGCGATGCCAGGGACCATATAGCCCACGAAGATATCCGGAACCACGCAGCCAAACAAAAAGGCATTGCGGTCGCGCACGCTATTGGCAAGCGCACCGCTGCGCTCCAGCAAACGCTCCGTCTGAGCGATATGAATGTTCCAGCTTGGCATAGCCACCCCCATAAAAACCTGGATAACTATACCATCACGGCAAAGCCGCGCGGGCGGCTACGCACGCTCTACGCAGCAACTATTCCGCAGCGCCGCTCTCGGTTCCATACGACGACACCGGCGCCTCGACCACATGGTGATATCGATCGATATAGATGGCGCGGCCACCCAGGCGCCGCACCAAATCCTGATGATGTGTACTCATCAAGACCGTCTTGCCGGCAGCAACATAGGCCAGTAGAAAGTTGACCACGATGTCGCACGAGTCCTCGTCAAGTCCGTTGGTAGGCTCGTCGAGCACCAGGATATCCGGGTTCATCGACACCACCGCAGCCAGCGCAACGCGCTTCTTTTGCCCGCCCGAGAGCTGATAGGGAGAGACGTCGGCAAGATCGGCAACCTGGAACAGCTCCATGGCATCGCGCACGCGGCGCTCGAGCTCGTCTGCCGGCAGTCCCATTTGAGCCGGGCCAAACGCGACCTCCTCGCCCACCGTAGCGCAAAAGAGCTGCGCATCGGCGTTTTGGAACACAAAGCCCACGCATTGATGGAACCGCTGGGCCGTCGCGGAATCCTTGAGATATGCCGCATCGACCGCATGCCCGTCGAACAGGTACGCACCCGCGTCCGCGAGCTCAAGGCCGTTAATAAGGCGCATGATCGTCGTCTTGCCGCAGCCGTTGGGACCTAGCAGGGCAACGAGCTCTCCACGGTCCACCTGCAGCGAAACGCCGTCGACCACCGTATGGCCCGCATAGGAAAACACCACGTCACGAAACTCGATGAGCGGCGTTGTTTCGACGCCAGCAGCACCGCTCGCGCCCATCGCGCCATTTGTATCGTTTGTCAAAACGTCGCCCTTCCCTACTCACATCGACGGTTCGACCGCCCGCGCTACAGCACCGCGCACAATACGGCGAGCAGAGCCACAACGGCCGCGTAAACGGCATCGCGCCAGCCAAAGCCGCTACGCGCGGGGGCCGGGTACGCACCGGCAAAGCCGCGGCAGAGCATGGCCTCGTCCATCGCGCGGCTGCATTCCATCGCCTTGATAAACGTCATGCCCATGATACCCGCCAGCGAATCGGTGCGCGAAAAACCCGCAGGCGCGGAACCGACGCTGCGCAGCATGACTGATTCGCACAGATCGTGCGCCGTGCGTCCCAGCACCTCGATATGCTTGAGTGCCATATCAAACGTAAAGATAACCTCATCGGGCAGGTGCAGCATTTTGAGCGCCGCCGACATGCGGCTCCAGGTGAGCGTCCACGAAACACCCAGCACCAGCGACACATTAATAAACGTCTTGAGCGCGATCTTGAGCATGGCGCCCGTGGCAGACGCGTCCAGCAGCAGGGCAGGCAGTGCCAGAACCACCGCGAGCCCCGCAGCGCCAAGCGCCGGCACAAAGGTTGCCCGCAGCCCGCGTACGGGGCGTACGGCAACGAGCACCAACACGATAGCCGCCATCAACATGAGGTACAGCGGGCTTTGCGTCAGACACACGCACAGGACGCAAACGAACATCCCCACCAGACGCACCGGAGCCGAAACGCAAGAAAGGGCGCGGTCGACCATCGACCCGCCCTCGTGCGCACCTCCACCCAGGCGAACCCGCTCAAGCAGGCTCGCCAGGTGCAGGACATTCTTTTGCATCACACGATGCCGAGCCCCCGCGGGCTCGTATCGCTCCTCGGCCGCAAGCCAGCTAGGCAGCTCGACCATTTGCATGCGCTCAGTTTTCCTTAACCGTCAGCGAGATCAGGCGGAATACGATGGTGAGCACCGCCACGCCAATCACGCCCGAAAGGATATACATGGCAGCCTGGCCGCCAAAGCCAAGGCCCTGTTCCTCGGAATAGACCTGCAGGTAATCACCCGTGGGCAGCGCGTCGGCAAAGGTCGGAGCATCGAGGCCGACCGAAGCCTGCAGGCTGTTGTCGCCAGCCTCCTGAACGGCGGTCGCGGCGCCCTCGGCGTCCCACTCACCCCAGGCGTCACCGGTGGCAAGCAAGCCGAGCGGCGTAGCCACGACAAGCACGGCAACCAAGATGAGCGTGGGGATCAGCGAGGTCTTCTTGGCGGTTGCGCCCTCGGACTCCAGCAGGCCGTCGGAAGCCTCGGGGCCGACGATAAAGCTCGGCGCCGTCTTCTTGATAAAGCCGTAGATAGCGGCGGTCGCCACGCCCTCGACCACACCGGCTACCAGCATATGCGGGATCAGCATGGCCGGAATGGAAACGGACAGCGGGAAGGGGCAGTACAGCGGAGCACCCGAGGCGTTGGTGAAGAGCATCGGCTGAATACCAAACTCGATTGCCGCGCACAGGGCCGCCAGGCACAGGCCGACCCAGCCGCTTACGATGGCCGAAACCGAGATGCCCCAGCTCTTGTCGTGCAAACGGCTGTTGAGCGCACGGAACACGATAGCAGCGGCAAACGGCAGCACGAAGGCCATGTTAAAGCAGTTGGCGCCAAAGGACAGGATGCCGCCGTCGCCAAACAGCAGCGCCTGCAGCGCCAGCGCGACCGAGACGGCAATGGCAGCAGCCTCGGGGCCTAGCAGCAGCGCGATGAGCGCGCCACCAACGGCGTGACCAGTGGTACCGCCGGGCAGCGGCACGTTGAACATCATGAGCAAGAAGGAGAATGCGGCGCAGATGCCCAGGAACGCCATGTGCTCGCGATCGAGCGTGGCGCGCACCTTCTTGATGCAGTGAACCCAAACGGGCACCATTGCCACCGCCATGACGGCATCGGTCTGCGGAGACAGATAATTATCTGGAATGTGCATGTACGCCTCCCGGTTATCGGCGCACGGAATTGCAACGCCGCTTAAATCACCTTAAGAGTGTTACGTATTGTTAGATTCGTAACACGCCGCGGGCTATCATAGCAAAACGGCGCACTGCCGACAAAGCAGCACGCCGTTATGTAATGCGCGTGTCATATATGCAGGCTCAGCGGTGTCTCATACCGAGCATAGCGGTCACGTAGGACTCAGCAACAGCCACAGCTGACCTATACCCAGCGCAAATCCTAGCCGCGGACCTCGCCGTTTACGCCCTTGCACACCTTGGTGACGATCTTCTGGTGCGCCTTCTCGACCTCTTCGCTGGTGAGCGTGTGGTCGTCGGAGCGATACGTAAGCGCGAAGGCCATGGACTTTTTGCCCACGCCCACGCGGACCGGATCGCGATAGACGTCGAACAGACGCACGCCCTCGAGCAGCTTGCCGCCGGCGCTGGTAATGCGGCGCTCAAGATCCTCGCAGGTCACGGAGTTATCGACCACGATAGCCAGATCGTGCTCAACAGCCGGATACTGCGAGAACTCGCGGTAGTTCTCCTGATTGCGGGCGCCCTTGATCAGCTTGTCCAGGTCGAGCTCAAAGGCAACGACGACCTCATCGATGCCCATCGCCTCGCGCGCCTCGGGGTGGATCTCGCCGACCCAGCCCAGCACGGTACCGCCGGACAGAACCTCGGCGGCGCGACCCGGCTGCAAGAAGGCATAGCCCTCGCCCTCGGCGGGACGGAAGCGGACCTTCTCGATACGCAGCTGGGCGAGCAGCTCCTCGACAATGCCCTTGCCAAAGAAGAAACGCAGCTTGCGGTACTTCATGCTCCAAGACTGCTCGCTCCACTGGCCCGAGAGCACGCCCGCCACGGACTTGGTCTCCTTGGGCAGGCTGGCATTCTCGCGGCCGTGGAACAGGCTGCCGACCTCGTACAGGTGCACGTTGGGCGTGCCGTGGGCCTCGTTATAGGCCACGGATTGCAGCAGGCCCGGCAGCAGCGAGCGACGCATCTCGGTCTGCTCGGCCACCAGCGGATTCATGAGCACCACGGGGCAGCCGCGGCCCTCGGTGGACATGCCGATCTTCTCCAGGTCGCCCGGGGCGGCAAAGCCAAAGGTCGTGGTCTCGTTGAGGCCGCAGGCGCGCAGGATCTCGCCGACCTTGCGGGTGAGCTTCTGCTCGCGGGTCAGACCGCCGATGTGGTTCTTGGCGGCCGGGATGGTCGCCGTCACGCGGCCCATGCCCCACAGGCGCAGGACCTCCTCAATCAGATCGATCTCGCGCGGCAGGTCGGGGCGGAAGCTCGGCGGAGTGACCATAAAGTCCTCGCCGTCGCGCTCGACGGTGCAGCCCAGGCGGGTGAGCGAACGCTCGATAAAGTCGGGCTCGATGTCGGCGCCGCAGATGGCATGCACGCGGGCCAGGCGCAGCTTGATGCTGTCGATGGTCTTGGGCGCGGGGAACACGTCGACGTAGCCGGGAGCGACCTCGCCGCCGGCGATCTCCTCGATCAGCGCGCAGGTAACGTTGGCGACATCCACGCAGCCGGTCTCATCGACCTGGCGCTCAAAACGGATGGAGGCGTCGGAGATCAGCGACAGATCGCGGCTGGTGTGCGAGGTGCGACCGGCGTTGAAGCAGGCACTCTCGACCATCACGTCGACGGTGTCATCCTCGATCTCGGAATCCATGCCGCCCATAACGCCGGCCAGCGCCACGGGACGCTCGCCGTCGGTGATGAGGCCCATGCCGGCGTCGAGCGTGCGCTCCTCGCCGTCGAGGGTCGTGAACTTCTCGTCCTGTTGGGCGGCGCGAACCACCACGCGGCGATGGCCATCGCGTTCGGCAAAGGTATCCAGGTCAAAGGCATGCAGCGGCTGACCGGTGAGCATCATCACATAGTTGGTGATGTCGACGATGTTGTTGTGCGGACGCACGCCCAGGGCGTTGAGGCGCTTGACCATCCAGTCGGGCGAGGGACCGACCTTCACGTTGCGCACGATGCGGGCGACATAGCGGTCGCACAGGCCCTCGTCGGCAATCTCGACCGAAAGCTCGTCGTCGGTCGCGCGGCCAGTCTCCGCCTTGATGGCGGGCAGCTCAACATGGAAATCGCGGTCGAAGATGGCACCGGTCTCGCGGGCCATGCCAATCATGGACAGGCAGTCGGGACGGTTGGGCGTGATCTCGCAGTCGAGCACGGTATCGCTCGAGCCCACGTACTCGGCAAACGGCATGCCGCAGGGCGTATCCTCGGGCAGGATCATGATGCCGGAGTGATCGCCGCCCAGGCCGAGCTCGCGCGCAGAGCAGTTCATGCCCATGGACACGACGCCGCGAAGCTTGCTCTTCTTGATCTTAACGTCGCCGGGAAGCACAGCACCGATCATGGCCGTGACGATGTGGTCGCCGGCCTCAAAGTTCTGCGCGCCGCAGACGATCTGCAGCGGGGCGGGGTTGCCGTCGGCGTCGAGGTTCTTGTCGCCCACGTCGACCGAGCACACATACATGTGGTCGCTATCGGGGTGCGGGGTCTTGGTGAGCACCTTGGCAGTCATCACGTGGTCGAAGGACTCGCCCACGGTGTCAATCGCCTCGACCTCGGTGCCGGTACGGATATATTCGTCCGAAAGGGTCTTGGGATCCTCCGGAATATCGATCATGGTCTTGAGCCAGTCGTAAGAAACGCGCATCTAACTGGTCTCCTTTCATCTGTAACGCCTGCAATAAACAGTCGGAAAACTCCAGCTACGGAGACGGGTTTCCGAGGTGCCGCAGATTGCCTTGAAAGAGGAGGGCCGCGTACTTAGGTACGCAACCGACGATTGAAAGGCAAGGTGCGGTGCTTGGGAAAGCCGCCGGGCCTAGAACTGATTTAAGAAGCGCATATCGCCCGTCATGAGCGTTCTGAGGTCGGGCAGGTCGTAGCGCAGGGCCGCGACGCGCTCGGCGCCAATGCCAAAGGCGAAGCCGGTGTACTTCTCGGGATCGATGCCGCAGTTGATCAGGACGTTGGGGTCGACCATGCCGCAGCCCAAGATCTCGATCCAGCCGCTGTGCTTGCAGAAGTTGCAGCCCTTGCCGCCGCAGACGTGGCAGCTCACGTCCACCTCGCAGCTCGGCTCGGTGAAGGGGAAGAAGTGCGGGCGATAACGCGTCTTGCGGTCCTCGCCAAACATGCACTTAACAAAGTAGTCGAGCGTGCCCTTAAGATCGCCAAAGGTGATGCCCTCGTCGACGACCAGGCCCTCGATCTGGTTGAACTGCGGCAGGTGGCAGGCGTCGGCCGTGTCGGGACGGTAGACGGTGCCCGGGCAGATCATGTAGATGGGCGGCTTCTGCGACTCCATGGTGTGGATCTGCACGCCCGAGGTCTGGGTGCGCAGCAGCACGTCGGACTCACCGTGGGCGTGAGCCTCGGGGTGCGCGACGCTGCCGGGGTTGTTGTCGACCACGTAGAAGGTATCGCGGGCCGAGCGGCTCGGGTGATCCATGGGGGCGTTGAGCGCGGTGAAGTTGTAGTAGGAGGTGTCGACCATGGGGCCGGACTCGACGGTGTAGCCAATGCCGCAGAAGATGTCCTCGGCCTCCTCGATGATCTGCTTGATCAGGTGCTGGTGACCGATCTGCGGACGGATGCCCGGCAGCGTGATGTCGACGGCCTCGTGCTCGAGTGCGTGCTTGAGGGCGGCGGCCTTCATCTCGGTGGTGCGCTCGTCGAGCATGCCCTCGATCAGCTGGCGCATCTCGTTGGCGCGCTTGCCCATCACGGGACGATCCTCGGGGGCGAGCTTGCCCATCATGCGCATCAGGCCGGTGATGCGACCCTTGCGACCGAGCAGCTCAACGCGCGCAGCCTCGAGCTTGGCGGCGTCGTCGGCGCCTGCGACGAGCTCCTTGGCCTCTTCCTCGAGTTTGACCAGATCATCAATCAGACTCATGTCTTCCCTTTCGTCTCTCGCGCATTCGCTTGCCAGGGCGACCAATGCCGCTTGGCGTTGCGAAAACGCGGCCCGGTTCGGTAACAAAAAACCGTCCTCGGGCATGTGCATTGCCCAAGGACGGTTGAATTCCGCGGTACCACCTTGTTTGACCCGACGGATGTCTGGCCCGCCGCGCCCACTCTTTGCCCCTTGTCGCGAGGCTCACGGCTTCCCTACTGGGGACATCGCCGCCGCTGGCCGCGCGCCCGTTGAGGTCGCTGCTCGGGAGTGAACGCTTGGCCCTTGTCACCGCAGGAAGGCTTGCAGCCCATGACCTTCCCTCTCTTGCCGGCGACGCGGCGGGCAAAACCCTCTCCGTCAACGCATTGGGCTACAGGATACCACATTGTTTGGGTGTATCGCCGCGTTCCGTTTTGTTCGTGCTGGGTACAAGGCAGGTAGCTGTGCAAACTGGCCGCGCCGCCGCGTGCGACGGGCGACCTGCGAGATCAAGGATATGGTATGGGAAAGAAGCACGATAAGAAGGCCGAGCCCGCAGCGGGCAAGACGCCCAAAGGCATGAAGGTCGATAAGACCGTCAAAAAATTCCGCAAGCTCGAGGGCAAGCTGTGGACCCGCGAGTACCTGCTCAAGATTGCCGAGTTTGACGGCGCGACCATTGCCCCCGCCCATGGCGCCGCAGCGCGCGCCGACGCCATGGGCACCCTTGCCGGCGAGCATCATAAGCTCCTGACCAGCGAAAAGTCTGTCGAACTTGTGCGCTCGCTGGCACGCGAAACCGTCGCCGGCGGCAAGATCGACGACCCGCAGCTGCTCGACGAGATCCGCGTACTCGGCCGCGACCAGCGCGAAGCGAGCGTCATTCCCACCGAGGAGGCCGAGGCCTGGACCAGGCTCACCTGCGAGGCCGACGCCGTGTGGCACAAGGCCAAGACGGCCAATGACTGGGCGAGCTTTGAGCCCTATGTGGATAGAATCGTCGGCCAGCTTAAGCATCAGGCCGAGCTCATGGACCCCAAGCGCGACCCATACGATGTCTGGCTCGACCAGTACGAGCGCGGCCTTTCCGCCAAGAGCTTCGACGCGTTTTGCGATGAGGTCAAGGCCACGGTCGTGCCGCTCGTGCACGCCATCGGTGAGCGCGGCCAGCAGCCCGATGCCGACTTTTTGCACGCCCGCGTGCCCGAGGCCGCCCAGCGCGCCATGAGCTTCGACCTTATGAAGCTCGTCGGCCTGAACTTGGACGACACCACGCTTGCCTTTACCGAGCATCCGTTTAGCGAGGGCTTCTCGGTGGGCGATGCGCGCATCGCGACGCACATCTACGAGGACGACTGTATCTCCAACGTCTACAGCATCATCCACGAGGCGGGGCACACCATGTACGAGTTGGGCGTGAACCCCGCCTATGCGCGCACCTGTCTTGAAGGCGGCACATCCATGGGCATCCACGAAAGCCAGAGCCGCTTTTTTGAGAACACCGTGGGTCGCAGCCGCGCCTTTATGGGACCGCTGCTCGAGGTGCTGCGCCGCCACGCGCCCGAGGTCTACGGCGACGTTGACGAGGACACGCTCTATCGCGCCGTGAACATCGCGCAGCCGTCGCTGATCCGCACCGAGGCCGACGAGCTCACCTACCCGCTGCATATTATGGTGCGCTACGAGATTGAGCGCATGCTGTTTGCCGGCGAGGCCACGGCCAAGGACATCCCCGCGCTTTGGAATCGCTTTATGGACGAGTACCTGGGCATTCCCGTTCCCGACGACACGCGCGGCTGTCTGCAGGATACGCACTGGAGCGGCGGCTCGTTTGGCTACTTCCCCACCTATGCGCTGGGCAGCGCCTACGATGCCATGTTCGTGCCGGCCATGTGCCGCGACGGCGTCGACCTCAACGGTGCCTGCGCGAGCGGCGATTTGGCGCCCGTCCGCGCCTGGCTGGGCGAGCACATTTGGCAATGGGGCCGCGCCAAGGACGCGCCGGAACTCATCAAGGGCGCTTGCGGCATGGCGTTCGATGCCCGCTACTACTGCAGCTACCTGCAGGACAAGTTCACCACGCTCTACGAGCTGTAAGGATTGACCAGCACGCCATCGCCAACGCCAACCATGTTGACGCCAATGCCTTGGCAGTGTCAGCGAAAACGACCCCAAGCGAGCAAGGTGACGTGAAATGAAAGGGCGCTGACCTTCTGGTCGCGCCCTTGAAATTGAACGTCAGATTGCCGCTTGGGGCCGTTTGCAGCGTCGAGCAGTTACGCGGTTTGGTAAAATCGCGTAACTAAAGGGCTTCCAGAGCACTTGCGATGCGCTTCATGGCGGCGTCGGCGGCGGCTTGCTCGGGGGCCTCGGCCAGCACGCGGATAACCGACTCGGTTCCGCTCTTGCGTACGAGCACGCGGCCCTCGCCTGCCAGCGCAGCCTCGGCCTCGGCGATGGCGTTCTGCACGCCCATGTTCTCGAGCGCGGCGTCCTTGTCCGCCACGCGCACGGCCACCTGCGCCTGCGGTAGCAGCTTGCACGGAGCCGTGAGCTGCGAGAGCGTCTCGCGCTCGGCGCGGATCACTTCCATCACGCGCAGCGAGGTCATAATGCCGTCGCCCGTGCGCTCGATATCGCCAAAGATCGTATGGCCCGTCTGCTCGCCGCCTAGGCTGTAACCGCCCTCGCGCATCTTGGCATACACGTGACGGTCGCCCACACCGCTGGTTACGGCACTTAGGCCGGCAAGCTCCAACGACTTGATCAGGCCAAAGTTGCTGGCAATCGTCGGAACCACGGTACCGCCCGAGAGGCGACCGTGCTTGTTCAGGTACACGCCGCACACGTACAGAATCTGGTCGCCATCGACCACGCGGCCGCGCTCGTCCACGGCCAGGCAGCGGTCGGCATCGCCGTCGTAGGCAAAGCCCACGTCCAGGCCCTGCTCCACTACGTGGCGCTGCAGACGCTCCATATGCGTGGAGCCGCAGTCGACGTTGATGTTAAAGCCATCGGGCGCGGCATTGATCACACGTACATCGGCGCCCAGCGCATCGAACACCGGCTTGGCCACCGAGGACGCCGAGCCGTTGGCACAGTCGAGACCGATCTTGACGCCCTGCAGCGAAAAGTTCGCGCTGGCGATGAGCGAGGCAATATAGCGGTTGCGACCCTGCATGTAGTCGACCGTGGCACCGATGTGGTTGCCCGTGGCCAGCGGCACCTCGCTCTTGCCATCGATGTAATCCTCGATGAGCTCCAGTACGTCCTCGTCCATCTTAAAGCCGTCGCTGTTGACGAGCTTAATGCCGTTATCGCAAAACGGGTTGTGGCTCGCACTGATCATGATGCCGCAATCGAAGCAGCCCTCCACGGTCTGATGCGCCACGCCCGGCGTGGGGATCACGTGCAGCATGTAGGCGTCCGCACCGCTCGCGACTAGGCCACTCACCAGCGCCGCCTCGAACATATAGCTCGAGCGACGCGTGTCCTTGCCCACGATCACGCGCGCCTTGGCCCCGCGATTGGCGCCGTAATACCAGCCCACAAAGCGGCCGATCTTATAAGCGTGCTCTACCGTCAGCCCAACGTTGGCCTCACCGCGAAAGCCATCGGTGCCAAAGTACTTCATGCGCTCTCCTTACAAAATAGGGGCGAACAGATTGCCTGTCCGCCCCAAAATGGTACTCGATTATCTGCGCTACCAGAAAAACCCTACGCCGACGCGCTGTCGCGAGCCGCCTGGCATGTAGGAGTCTGACGCAGCGTAAGCGGCTTGTCCCCCGCCTCGGCTGACGTGGTCAGCGTATATGTGATCGTCGTCGTCTCGCCAGCATGCAGGTCAACGGTGCCCGAATAGAAGGGGTTTCCATGCCACGTAGCGGCGCCAAGACCAAACTGGGTGCCCTCGACGGTCAGATCAGTAATGTTGCCGCCCGTCGGGGCAAACAACGAGACATTCAGACGCTCGTCGTCGCGCGCGGCATCGGGCGCGCTCGCCGCGACGTAGTCGGGCAGCTTGCCTGCCTCCTCCTGCGTCATGATGTTCGTCAGGGTAACGGTGATGCGATACGAGCACGTGCCGTCGCCGTTCTTGACGCCCTGGCCAATCTGCGTATCGGCGTTCAGGTACCAGTCGAGCTTGGAGAAGCTCAGGTTGTTAAAGTAGACACCAGCAACGGGATCTTCACTCGGGTCATCCGGATCGGGCAGCGAGGCGTCGATGTTCATCTCCTTGATAGCGTTCTGCTCGTCATCGTTTTTCATCCACGCGATCAGGCGCCCCTCTTCGGCACCGCGCTCAACGGCGCTGACAAGCTTCGTAACATCGACATCGCCGATACCGCCAAGGATCTTGTCGAAGGCGGCGCTGGCAACAGCCGCAAAGATACCGTCCGACTCCTCGACCGGATAGTTCCAGTACACATCGTGCATGAGGACCTTTGCGGCGTTGGTGCCGTCGACAACCGTTCCGTCGGGCAGCGACACGTTACCGACCAGGCCCAGCAGATACTGCAGGAACACCGGGTCGATACCAATGACACCATCGACGTCCTGGCCATATTGAGATTTCCACAGGGCTGCGACACGCTGCGAGTTGCGGGGCCAATCAGGCGAATAGGTATTGCCCGAGTTGTACAGGTTACTGTGGTTGCCGAACAGCGCCTCATCCTCTTCGTCGACGCTCTCGACTGCCTCATCCTCGCTGAGTCCAATGCGGGGAACAAACTCGCCAATCGACATCTGGCCGTCGGTGACCGAAATCAGGCCCTGCGAACCGCCAAAGCCGCCGCAGGCACGAATCTCGACGTTGTTCATGGCATACACAAGGTAGTTGCGCGTCTGGCCGTTGGCGCCGAGCATCTGGGGAAGGACGGGGGCGACCTTCTCCGCCGCGTCAACCGCGCCGTTGAGGGTGGCAAAGCCGTCCTTGGCCTTATCGACCAGCTCGGTCACCTGGGAAATATGAGTATCGCCAATGCCCTGGATCTTCTCGTTGGCGCTCTTGAACACCTTCGAGCTGCTGGAAAGCGAATCGGCGACCGCCTGCAGCGCGGACACGTTAATCATGCCGTCCTGAAACAGCTTGCCGGGCGTGGCCTGCGAAAGGTTATCGGCCATGGGAACCAGCGCATTGCTCGAGACATCGGACAGGGCGTCGATCATGGTGCGGGCCGCATTGATGTCGCTGCCATACACCGGGATAAACGAAGCCGCCGTCCACAGCGGGCTCGAGGTCTCCGCCTTCATGCTGTCGCAAAGCTCATCAATCTTCTTCGCGTCGTCAGGCAGCGTCGAAAAATCGCCCGACGTGACCTTGTCCTTAAGGCCACCGACAATCTCGACGGCCTCCTTCGCTTCACTCTTTACGGTCTTTGCCGAGTTAAGCAGCATAAAGCCGCTTGCGCCAAGCGCAACGAGAAGCACCGCGACTACAGCGGCAATAATGGCGCCGGTGTGACGCTTTTTGCGTTCGCCCTTGCGATGGCGATGACGGACCAGACCGTCAGAGGTCGAACTCGACGAAGCGTCGCTACCGTAGTTCAAGCCAAAATCGTAATAATCTTCCTTGGAACCCGAGCCCGCAAACTCGGCACCGCTATCATCCAGGCGGGCGAACGTGCCAGTCTCGGAGGCACCGGTGTAAATCGTGCCAAGGTTACCCGTAAGCCCCGCGCCACCGGCAGAGGGAGTATTGTTGGCGGCCTTGCCGGCATTAACGTTGCCGGCGGCATTTGCGGCGTTGGCAGCACCTGCGTTGTTCGCAGGTACCGAAGGAGCCCCGCTCGGCTGCGACGCGGAGGTTGCACCGCCCGCAAAGACATTCCCTCTTGCACGGCCGGTCTTTTTTGCCTTTTGAGACTGCTCGTACAGAGCGGTAAACATCGCCGTCTCGCCCGGGGACACGCGCTTACTGGAACCGCCCTGTCCAGCGCCGCCCGGCGTGCCGGCCTTACCAGCCCCGTTCGGGCGCGGCGGAACTGCAGGACGGCCGCTATCGCTGCCCTTAAAGTGATTACCAGCCATAAAGAAATCCTCGCAATTGAGTCGCAATGAAAAAATCCATAACGTTACTAGTTTATGGCATTTTGAGCATCGACAGCTAAACTCCAGACACGGACGTCAATTGGCGAAAATGCGGCACAACACCTTTTCTGTCTTGGCGGCGGCGCCAGCTACACCGTGAGGAACATCATCACGATGATCATGGCAAAGCCGATAAGGTCGGTCGGCAAAAACACCGTGCCCAGCATAACGGCGCTGGTGATGGTCGCCGAAACCGGCTCCACAGTTCCGATGAGGCTCGCACGCACCGAGCCGATGTCCTTAACGCCCTGCATATAGAGCATGTAAGCAAAAAACGAGCCGATAACCACGAATACCGCGAGCGCCTCGACGCCGGCAGCGTCGAGTGCCGGCATATGCGCCCAAGGCTGCACGAAGACGCACGAGACCACGCCCGCCGTGAGCATTGCCGAGCCCGTGACGATGGGGCTGCCGTATTCGGGCAGGATCTTGGCGGGAATCACCGCCATACACGTGGCGCTGACCGCACACATAAGGCCTGCGACCAGGCCAAGCGGCGATATGCTCAGACTGGTAGGGTCGCCGCCGGTAGCGATTAAAAAGGTGCCGCCCAGGGCCAACCCAATGCCAACGGCCTCACGCACGCGAGGCATGCGATGGTCGATCACGCAGGTGTAGCCCATAATGATGACCAGTTGCAGGCATTGGAGCACCGTCGCGGTTCCGGCATTGGTCAGGCGCACGGCCGAAAGATAACAAAACTGGTTGAACAGCAGACCAAAGGCGGTAAAGAGCAGCAGCTGCTTGCGATCGGCGGGTGTGGTCCAGAGCTTAATCAGGCGCTCGCGGTCGCGCGTAACAACCACGGCCATAAAGAGTAGACCGGCGAGAATCTGACGCACGCTCATAAGCCACAAGGTGTCGACGTGGTAGGTATCGAACAGAAAGCTCGCGCTGGTGCCCGAGAAGCCCCAAAACGAACCGCCCACCAGCGTAGCCAAGACGCCCGTGATCATCTTGCGCGTCGAAGCGCTGTTCAGGCGCTCGCGCCATGCGCGACGGGTGTTGCGGCTGAGCTCGTCGGTGCCCTCGGGCACGATAAAATCGGACGCCGCCGTCATCGGTACCGAAGCCCTTTCACGTGCACGCTGCGCCGAGCGCTCCTGTTCCATCCCACTCCCCCGAAATCAATTGGCAACAAAGCGCTCAAACTGTAGCACGAATATTGGTATGGAAAAGCGGGCGAATCGGAACATCTACGGGCGTCCAAATTGCAGGGACGAAAGGCACAGACGTGCTATGCCGAGTGGTTGGAATCGTCTAGGGCGCCGGGGTCGGCTTCCGCACGCCCCTGGGCACGATCGCCATCGCCTGGGTCCTTGGCGCTGTCCCGGTCTTCCTGCTCGCGGCGACGCTTTTCGCGAATCTGCTCCACGGCCGCGCGCAGGGCGGCCTCGTCCTCGGCGCGCGCCACCTCTTGCGTGGTCTTGACCATATGGCGAATTTCGAGCACCAGCAGCACGATCAGCGGCACCACGATAAACGGAAAGAACAGCAGCGGATTGGTGAGCAGCGACACCACAACGCCCAGGCCTGCCGAGACAAAGACCACGCGGCCCACCACGTCGGCGGCGGGCACGGGCGCGGCATCCTCGACCGGATTGGCATCGCCCTTGGTGCGGTAGATCGGGGCGCCGTCGGCGGCGGCCTCCACGGCAACGATGCGGTGCGTGTTGAGCGAACCCTCCAGTACGTCATCGGACGAATGGAAGGTGATGATGTCGCCGACCTGGTAGGCCTGGCTGCTGTCGGTATCGACGACGATAAACGAATGCACGGGAATCGCCGGCTCCATCGAGCCGGTCAGCGTACGCATAAAGCCGTAGCCCATGATGGTGGGAATCTCGCCGGCGGGCGTGAACACCGTGCGCAGCAACACCACAAAGGCGACGAGAATCACCACGGTCGCCAGCACGTTGATCGCGCGGAGCACATGCTTCATCACTTGTCGGCGTCCTTTGCGGAAGGCTCGACGTCAGTGGCGTCAGATGCCGAAACGTCGGTCTCATCTCCCTCAACGGTCGTGGCGACATCGCCCTCGGCGGCCTCTCCGCGCAAGCGGGCCAGCAGATAGCGCGACAGGCTGTTGCCCTCGGCGCGGCGCTCGGCACGCTCACGGTTGCGCTCGGCCCGCTCCAGCTCTTGCGCCAGCGCGTCCAGGCGCTGCTGCATCTCCGCGCGAGCAGCTTCGACCTCGCGCTCGCAAGCGGCACGGACGGCGGCGACTTCCTGCTCGATGCGCTCCCCTGCCGCAAGCTCGGCTGCGGCGATACGCTCGTCGGCGTCGGCACGGGCCTCCTCAGCGGCACGCGTCGCGGCATCGCGCTCGGCAGCGACGGCGGCGACCTTCTCGCCGGCATCCACCGCGGCCTGCTCCACGGCAGAATCGGCGGCCGCGTGGGCGGCATCGATCGCGGCATCGGCAGCCTGCTGAGCGGCGGAAACCTTCTCCTCGGCCGCAGCAACGGTGTCGGCAAGCGCCTGCTCCGCTGCTGCCGCGGCGGCATCTGCCGCCTCCTGCGCGGCACGGGCATCGCGCTCGGCCGTCAGCTGCACTTCCTCAATCTGCAGCTGAGCGGCGTCCAGCTTGGCATGCAGCTCGGCAACCTCCTTGGCGCACACCTCGCGCACGCCGGCAAGCTCGGCCGCGGCGGCATCCTTGGCAGCTTGCAGCTCGGCGGCATCGGCTTCCGTCTTGGCAGCCAGGGCCGCAGCAGCGTCGCTCTTGACCTGTGCGACCTGCTCGGCGGCTGCCTGCTCGGCGGCGGCAACCCGTGAATCGGCATCGGCGTGAGCGGCCGCGACCTCGGCATCAGCCTCGGTGCGCATCTGCTCAAGCTGCGCCGCTGCGGTCGAGCGCGCCTCGGCGGCAGCTTCCTCGGCGGCCTTCTTGCCGGCCTCGACATCCTCCAGCGAGCCGCGCAGCTCCTCGGCATCGGCCTCGGCCATCTGCGCGCGCTGCGTCAACGCCAGCTCACGCGTCTTGGCCTCGTCCAGCTCGTCGGCCAGATCATCGCGCTCGTCGGTCAACGCGTGCGCCTGCACCTTCCAAGACTTGACCTGCCCCTGCAGCTCCTCGATCTGCTCGCGCGCCTCGGCCAGCGCCTGCTCGGCGTCGAGCTGGGCCTGCGTGACCTCCTCCACAAACACGCGGCGGACCTCAACATCGGGCAGGTCGGGACTATCGACCTGCACCTCCTTAATCTCCTTAATAAACTTGGGCGCCACCGGCGCGTGTTGCACGCTCTCGAGCTCCTGCAGGTTGCGCTCGTCATCGGTCAGGCTCTTAAAGACGGTGTAGTTGTTGATAAGGTTGGTGTACATCTGCACCATGTACTCGTCATCGAACGCCAGCGCCTGCTGCTGCACGTCGATATTGTAGCCCACCTTGTCGTAGCGCTCCATAAACTGCCACAGCTGGTAGCACTTGCGGTAGTTGGGGTCTTTCATGATGAGGTTGGTGCGCTGGATGGGGCTGCGGACCGCGCTGCAGCCGTTCATGATCTGGCAGAATGACGCGCCGCGCAGCGCCATGACCAGACGGCGCACGCGGTCGATGCGCATAAAGACGTCCATGTTGTCGGCGTCGTTCTCGGCAAAGCTCTGACGGTTTTTGACCGTCATCTCGACGTTGTACTCTATCTCTTCGTACGCATCGTCGATCTTGCTGTGCATCTTAAAGCGGTTGCGGATCTCGTTGCCCGTCGACCAAAAGATGACGTCGGTGCGCTTGTCCACAAACGTCAGCAGGCGCTGAATCAGGTGGTAGATAAAGCGGTTCTCGTACAGGTCGTAGGTCTCAACGGTATTGACATTGAGGATGCGCGTGGGGTGAACTCCGCCGTCGTCGCTCGGCGCCAAAAACTGCGTGTTTTGGCTCAGATGGCGAACGCTGTCGGCGCTGATCTTTTTGGCGAGCGAGACCGGCACCACCTCTTCCTCGGTGGTAATGAAGCGGCGCGGCTTTTCGATGATGGTATTGATGGCGTCGAGCGAGTCCTCGATCATGCTGACCCATTCCTCGTCCACCACCTTGACGAGCTCCTCGCGCTGCTGCTCGATCGTGGTGCCCGAGGCCTGCGCCATCTCAAACAGATAGCGGAAGTAGCGGCTGTCCTCCTGGATGGGCTCCATCTGCTCGGAGAAGCTGGTATAGAGGTCCTGAATGGTCTCGGACATGGGTTACTCCATAGATTGGATCGATCGGAAAGGGGCGGGGCGACATCACGTCGCCCCGCGCTTACGACATTAGTAGAAATTCTGGATCCGCTGCAGGTACATGACGGAATCGGGCAGACCGCCCTCGCCAAAGGTCTTCTCGATGTACTCGATCAGGCCCTTCATCTCGTCGCGCACAAAGCTCACGTTCATTGACTCAAACTTCTTGAGCACCTTGCGGGCGATGATGTAGTCCATGCCGCCCAGCTCGGTGCCGCCGCACGCCACGTACACGGGGATAAAGTCGTACATCTGCTTGATGATACGGTTGCCAAAGGCCAGCTTAAAGCGGGTCTGCAGGTACTGGTCCAGCTTGTGCATCTTCTGGAGCAGTTCCTCGTCGATCACGTACTCGACCTTGGCCTTCTGGAACAGGTACTGCAGGTGGTCGGCCGTCACGTGCACGCGCTCGTGCGGCTCGCACTCAAACGCGTCGGCGCGCTCGTTGAGCTCGATGGGGATCGCACGGTCGTACACCTTGTCCGTGATGGTAAAGGTGGAGTCGTCGTTGTTGGCCGTGCCGATAAACCACAGGCTGTCGGGGATGGTGATCTTGCCGTCGTGCAGAGCCTTGGGGTCGGCGGCCCACTGGGTGGGCACCAGATCGAGCACCCACTCGTCGTGGCTGGGCATCTCGAGCACCGACAGGATCTCGGCAAAGTAATACTCCACGCGGGCGAGGTTCATCTCGTCGAGCACGATCATGGACGGGTCCTGACGAAGGCCGGCCTCGTACACGGCGCGGAGGAACTCGGTCTCGTTAAAGCGCTTGGAAAACTCGTTAAAGTAGCCGAGCACCTCGGTGCGATCGCGGAAGCTCGGCTGCACCGACACGATGGTCGCGGGGTTGTCCAGATAGCGGCTAAAGCTGTAGGGCAGCGAGGTCTTACCGGTACCCGAGATGCCTTCCAGGATCAGCAGCTTGGAGGCGGCCATGCCGGCCACAAAGCGGCGGATGACCTCGGGTGTGTAGTAGAGCTTCATCTGGCTGCAGGCGAACGCGCGGAAGCTGTCGACAAAGTCCTCCAGCGAGATGGCATCGTCGTAGACCGGGGACTGCCAGTCGCGGTACTTGAGGTCCACAAGGGACAGCTTGGGGAAGCGGTTGGCCTGGGCGATCTCTTTTTCCTCGGCGAGGGTCTTGGCCTCGACGGTGGCCTTGGCCATGGCGGCCGCGGCGTCCTTGACGCCCTCGCCATCGAGCGCGAGCGACGCGTTGCCCGACACCACGGCAGCCGTGGCGCCCTCGCCCGCAGGCGCGCCCGCGGCGGCGCCCACCACGTTGCCCACCGTGGGCAGGTGGTCGTCGGCCAAGGCCGAGGCGCCCACGTACGGAATCTGCTTGGTGCCGCCCATGGCATTGACCTTGAGCGCCAGCAGCTTGTTCTTCTCGTCCATGAGGTCGAGCACCTGCTTGTTCAGGCGACCGATCTCGCGATAGAGCGCCTTGTTGGACGTGTCGTCGCGATGCAGGCGGCGGTTGATGCGGTAGCGATGGACCAGGATGGCCACAATCAGCACGGGGACCGCGATGAGCATGGCAAACAGAATGACCGCGCCGATCTTGCCCACCAGGTCAAACGTGGTGAAGTAGGTCATAAAGATGTTGAAGTACTCAACCCAGCCAAATACCAGCAGGTTAAGGATGGAGCTCACAACGGCAACGACGTTGTAGACAACCTTTGCCAGCAGCTCCCAGGCAAATCCCAGAAACTCACTCACCGTCGGTATCCTCCTGCTTGGTCGCGTTCATCGCCGCCTCGGCCTCGGCCTTCAGACGACGGGCTTCCTCGAGCTTGGCCTCGGCCTGGGCAAGCTGCTCGGCGGCGTTATCGGCCGTGACGGTGGTGTCGCCCTTGCCCTCGGCGTCCACGATGGCAGCCGCGGCGGCCAGGCGGTCCTCCTCGGCCATAGCGCGCTTAAGGTTCATGCCAACCACAATGAGGTGATACACCTGGTAAATAAAGAACAGCAGCATGGGCAGCACGATCACAATGAGGAAGCCCATGGAGCTGGACAGGAAATCCATGACCTTGCCCATCTGCGGCAGCGCAAACATGTACTTGCCCACGATGTCGCCGTCGCTGATGATGTGCGTATCGGCCACGTCGTTGTTGTCGCCCTTGGTGGTAAAGCTGCGCATGCCGTTGACCTCGTCGATGGCGGCGATGCGGTGCGTGTTGAGCGCGTACTCGTTGTCGATGATGGTATGGAACGTCACGATGTCGCCCACCTCGAGCTTGGAGGTGTCGCACTTTTTGATGAAGATGAGGTCGCCCTTGTTAAACGTGGGCGCCATGGAGTCGGACTGCACGGCGAGCGGGGTGAAGCCGGCGATGTCCGAGACGCTGCCGTCCTCGCGCGTGGCGAGCGTGGTGAACGCGTACAGGGCCGCTACCAGGATGATGATCCACATGACGACGCTCAGTGCGATGGATGCGGCTTTTTTAACAGATTGCATGATGTCCCTTACTACCGTGTCTGACTAGGTCGTGCGCGGCCCGATAGCCGCCGTGCATATCTACTGTTCCTCGATGCCCTCAAAGCGCATCGAAACCGAATAGTTAGCTCCCTTTAGCATATTAGTGCAATTTGGGTCCGTTCCCTCGAGCCATATGCGAACGGTTACCGGCTTGTCCGTTTCTGTCATCAGGTCGAACATGTCGCTGGCCGCGTTCGCTACTCCCGAGTCGAGCCCAAAGACGGTGGCCGAACCGGACGAGCCCCCGCCTCCGTTGGGGTTGTAGACCCAGGTGTGGCCGTCGGCGGTAAAGCTCATGCGCATGGCGCTGGCCATGCCCTGCGTGTCGGAGCCAAATCGCGTGCCGGACGCGCCACCGTCGCCGTCCTGCCCGGTCAGGCGAACGCGCAGGTCCGTACTGCTCATAAAGTGCAGCGTGAACTCCAAGTAGGCGCCGGTCGCGGGATCGGCGGTGGAGCTGTCCTCGAAGGTAAAAGTCTGGTAGTCGCTCGTGGTGACGGGCTTGAGCTTGGACGCGTCGATGTCCACGCCCTTTTCGCTGGCAATGCGCGCCGAGATCTGATCAAAACCCAGGCTGTGCACGTATTCGTCGAACGTGGCACGCTCGTCCAGGTCAAAGCGCAGCGAGCCGTCGGCATTGGCGTCGATCATGAGCATGCGGGTCTTGGCGCTATCGGCGATGGAGAACCAGGCGAACGTTGCCATGGCTATCGCCACCAGCGCAAACAGCACCAGCACCACGGTGGTGGTGAGCTTGCGGCGCAGGTCGGTGTCGGCGGGGGCTTGCGCGCCGGCGGGCTTGCCGGTGGCGGGCGTGCAGTTGGCGGCGGGTTGCTTACGCGTCATGGCTACTCACCGTCCAAGGTCGCAAAGAGGGCCAGGTGCAGGGTGCCCGGGTCTTGATGCAGGTAGTCGGCGCTATCGGGGTCGGTGCCCTCGATGTAGTAATAGATGTCGAGGCGATAGGTCTGGCCCAGCGCCAGCGTGGCGAGCGAGTTTTGCGGGCGCTCGGCCGTCTCGCCGGCGTCCAGGGTAAAGGCGGCCGGGTCCTGCGTCACGTTGGCACCGCAAGCGAGCTGGCCGTTTTGCCAGCCCAGCAGCATGCCATCGGCGTAGCCCGCCAGGCCCGCAGGCGCGGTCGTGGGATGCTCGCCGCGATGGCCGCTGTCGGAACTGTCGAGCTCAAAGATGTTGGTGGCGAGCACCTGGTTGCCGCTGGAGATCTTAATGCCCACGCGGGCCGCGCGCAGCAGCTCGGCGTTGGCGCCCTGCGGGACCAGCGATTCGGCCAGATACAAGCTGACCTTACCCTTTACTTTGCCGGCGCCCGTGCCCGTGATGGTGGGACGCAGGTCGATCCAGCCGTGATAGTAGGTGGAGCCATTGTCTTTTGCCTGCTCAAACACCGTGGCATCGCCGGCCGAGTTGTTTTGCGCACAGGCGGCAAAACCGTTGAGGTCAAAGGTCGAGACCGGGTAGAGCGTCACGGCCCCGCTCGCGGTGGAGGCCAGAGACGCATCGCCCTGCTGCGACCAGCTGCCGCGATCGGCATCGCCCAGTTCCAGCACCAACTTGGACGTGTCGCTGCGCACGCTCACCGAGTTGGTGTTGACCTTCATGTTGTTGGTGAACCAGGCGTAGGTCGCGGCGCCCAAGGTAGCGGCGAGTGCCACCATGACGAGCGCGATGTAGGCACGCGCGCGACGGGCGTGACGGCGGGCGGCGGCGGGCTCGAGGCGTTCGCGCTCGGCGGCAGCGGCGGGTACGGTCCCCGGGGTTGCGCCCGCGGACTCGCTGGCGCCTACCTGCATGTGCTTATTCTTGTGCATTTAGCTCGCCCCCTTACGCCTTGGCCGCGGCAAAGGCAAGCTGCAGCACCACATCGCGGGCCTGAGCCTCGTCGATGCAATTGGCGTCGCAGCCTTCCATGTACACAACGTAGCGAACGCTTGCCACCTCGTTGGCGGCCAGCGTGCAGATGGGCGTGGCGCCTGCGCGCGCCGTGGGCGTGTCGCCGGTGCCGTCCATGCTGTAGGCGCTTATGGCGTGTGCGGGATCGGCGGTGTAGGTCCAGCCCGAGGCACCGGGCGCCACGACCACGCCGTCTTGCGCGGTGGTACGCCTACTGGTGGCGCCCGAGGTGTTGCCCAGGTCGTCACAGGTAAAGATATGCGTTTGCGTACCAGACTGGGTCGTAATCACCAGGCCCAAGCGCAACGCGGCCAGCAGCTGCGGGTCGTTCGTCACGCTCATCTGGCCCTGATACAGGTACACGTTGAGCGCGCTATCGCTGCCCTTAAGGTACAGCGTGCCCGAGAGAGCGTAGTCGTCCAGCTGTGCGGTGCAGTCGGCGTAGTCGGTCGTGATGCCCGCGGCGTTTTGGAACGTGCCACGCCAAAAGCGGGAAAGGTCTGCCGTCGAGATGGGATAGAGCGTCTTGTCGGCGGCGGCAAGCGTTGCCGTTGTGTCCCAGGGTCCGTTGGCCGAAAGACCAATCTGCAGGTCGGCACCCTCGTCGCTTACCGTGTGCGCCACGGGCGTCACGTTGGTGTAGCGCGAGTTGCTAAACCAGGCGTAGGTGGCCGCGCTCATGGCGGCTACCAACACCAACATCCATGCAGCCGCGGCAACCATGCGACGGCGCGAGTTTAGGATGTCTTTGATGTTCGATGTACTCATACCCAGCCCCCTTACGAACGCTTGCCGGCAAAGCGCAGCGCCAGCGATTGCAGGCTGGTGGCGGCCAGATTGTTGGTACAGTCGGGGTCGCAGCCTTCCAGCCACACGTACACATCCACGCGCACGGGCGTGCTGCGGTTGGTGCCCTTGGCAGCGGCGGGCAGGCTGCAGATCTTGGTCGTAGCCTTCTTGAGGCTCACGATGCCAGTGTCTTCGTTGTAGTCACAGAAGTTTGCACTGGTCAGCTGGTCAAAATGAACCGTTGTTCCATCGGAGCGGGTGCTGTCGAGCACCAGGTGATTCTGCTCGTTCTCGCCGGCATCCTTGCCGTCGAGCGTGTTGTAGCGCGCCTGGGGATTGCGCTCGCCCGAGACCTCAAAGATGTACTGGCCCGTAACGGTATCGCCCTGCCCCGGCGCATAGGTAACCAGGCCCACGCGCAGGGCGGTGGAGATGGGGTTTGCCGTGTCCTGCTCGGTAAAGTCGATGCCCGACAGGTACACGTCAGTCGCGGCCGAATTGGTAGCCAGGTACAGGGAGGTCTTGTAGTAGTCGGAGTGCTCGGCGGCGCCAAACATGCTGGCAAAGAGCGAGTCCTGGGTGGTTCCGCCGGTAAAGCCCGTTACCTTTTGAAAGCCGTTGAGCACGTTGTCGGTCGAGACGGGATCGAGCAGACCCGTAAAGCTCAGGCCGGCGTTGGTTTTGTATTCGCCGTCGTACTCGTTGGAGATGAGGAAGGTCACGCCCGTGCCCGCGGCCATCTTGACGTCGGTGATGTGGCGGTTGGCGTTGTAGATGTACCAAGCATACGTTACGGCTCCGGCAGCAGCAAGCGCCACCAGCAACGTGGCGAGCATGCGATTGAACTGTTTTCGCAGCGAGCGCGCGTCCGACATGCCCCTCCCCAAAATGCCGTGTTGCAAACTACCTGGACACCATTTGCCCATAATGGGCATTATTTTACGCGAACGTGCAGTTCATCGGGGGTACAAACGCGACTTTTCGCGTGCTGTTCGCGCTGCGGCAGACTCCGATGGGGCCACAATTCACCAGTTTTTTAAAATAGTTCTTGCCACTGGGTGGGAGCTCCGTTATATTATTCCCTGCGCACTCGCGCACCCTTGATCGGGCGTTTAGCTCAGGGGGAGAGCGCTTCCCTGACACGGAAGAGGTCAGAAGTTCAAATCTTCTAACGCCCACCAATTATTCAACCGGTCTACCTGCGGAAATGCGGTAGACCGGTTTCTTGTATATAGCGCTGTATCCCAAATGTATCCCAAAAGGCGGCGCGCGAGCACTCGCTGGAGGCGGCGATGAGGGACATCGCCAGAAACGACCTGGTCATCCTGGACGAGTTCGGCTACGTGCCGCTGGACCTCGACAGCGCGAGGCTGCTGTTCCAGGGGGTGTCGGACTGCTACGAGAGGCACAGCCTGGTCATCACCACAAACATTGAGTTCAGCAAGTGGGGCACGGTCCTGGGGGACGACAAGATGGCGGCGGCGATGATCGACCGCATCGTCCACCACGGCCGCCTGGTCGAGTTCACCGGCGCGAGTCACCGTATGGAGGCGACGCTCATGCTCGGCAAGGCGGTGGGATAGGTTAACGCGGCGTGTTTGCCAAAGTGCTCAATTTGGTCGCGCCACAATGTTCAGTTTGTCGTCGACACAAACAGCGGCTCCCGCGTTTGACAGCCCCGTGATCCCAGCGGGCGCGGGGGGACCGAGAAGAGCCAGGGCTCCGCCTCCTTGAGCGCGCCCACGTCGCCCCCGTGTTCGTCGAGAAGGGCACGCGCGGCCTTGACGCTCCGCGCCCCAGCGAGCCTGAGCTCAGTACTCCACGCGCTCGTCGGCTGCTGCGCCCTCCACCGCTTGTGTTTCGTCAAGAGGATTTGAGCAAAAAGAGCATCGGAAATTGAGCAGCCT
>DXZW01000013.1 GCA_019419455.1 Collinsella sp.
GGGGGAAGAGGTGGGGAAAGGTGTTGAAAAATGGGGCGGTTCCCCATATTATTAATGACGTCGACAGGCGGGGGGGTTCCCCGCGTACGTGCCATCTGAGTAACCGAGGGGAGGGCGCACATGGGAATGACTGGTGCATACGAGCGCAATCTCGATGCAAAAGGTCGTCTGTCCCTGCCTGCACCCCTTCGCGAGGAGCTTGGAGAGCACGTTCGCGTGTTCAAAGCCCTGGATGTCGATGCTCTGTACGTGTTCTCTGCCGAGGCCTTCGATAAGTGGGTCGAAGGACTCTTCGCGGGTCGTGAGGGCCACGAGGGTTTTAACCCGCGTGACATTAATGACCAGAAGCTCATGAGGGCGATCAACAAGCGCACCACGTCGATGGACGTGGACAGCGCCGGTCGTATCGGTCTTTCCGAGTCTCTCCGCAAGCAGGCGAACCTCGACCGCGAGGTCACGGTTGTGGGCAACTACGACCACCTTGAGGTTTGGGATCGCGCCGCGGCCGATGAGGACGATGACGATGAGGCCCTGCTGGACCTCTTCTTCTCGTAAGGGCAAGGCACGGGTAACGGATGGAGCGTGGGATCTTGACACAAGAATATCGGCATGAACCTGTCATGCTCGGCGAAGTGCTTGAGTCGCTGCGGCTAAAGAGCGGCTCCGTTGTCTGCGATTGCACCCTTGGCGGTGCCGGCCATTCGGTAAAGATGGCCGCGCAGGTGGGGGAGACGGGTCTTTTGCTCGGCGTCGATCAGGACGACATGGCCCTCGAGGCCGCTGGCGCCCGTCTGGACCGCGAGGTTCCCGGCGTTCCGCACCAGCTGCTGAAGGGCAACTTCGGCGACTTGGACGAGCTGCTTTGCTCGGCCGAGGTGCCCGGGGTCGATGGCTTCCTGTTCGATTTGGGCGTTTCGTCACCGCAACTCGATATCCCTGGCAGGGGCTTTTCGTATAACGAGGACGCCCCATTGGACATGCGGATGGATCCGGGTAATAACACCTTAAACGCAGCTGAGGTCATCAACACCTATAACGAACACGACCTCGCCCGGATTCTACGCGTCTACGGCGAAGAGAAGTTCGCCTCGCAGATCGCGCGCGAGATCGTGCGCCGCCGCGAGCAAGAACCGATCGAAACCACCGGCCAATTTGTCGAGATCATCAAGGCGGGTATCCCGGCTGCCGCTCGTCGGCATGGCGGACACCCGGCCAAGAAAAGTTTCCAGGCCATTCGCATCGAGGTCAATCACGAGCTCGATGTGCTCGAACGAGGGCTTGATGCCGCCACCAGGTGGCTCAACCCGGGCGGACGTATCTGCGTCATCTCGTATCACTCGCTCGAGGATCGTATCGTAAAGAACCACTTTAAGGAGATGAGCCAGGGGTGCACGTGTCCGCCGGAGATTCCGGTGTGCGTGTGCGGCAACGTGCCGATACTCAAGGTCATCACCCGCAAACCCTTGGTTGCCCAGCCTGATGAGGTTGAGCGCAACCCTCGGGCGAGATCAGCCAAAATCCGCGTGGCGCAGCGTCTGTAGGCACGACCGCGCGATATTGGACCTCCCGCTCGCACCATAAACGAAGCTTAAACACACTACCAACGTACTCGGGATGGGAGGCGGCATATCATGGGCTACAACACTTCAAGCGCAGCACTCGCCTATGATATGAACGCCATGCCCGCCTATCGTGAGACGCCGCAGGCCCCCGTTGCTCCCCGTGAGCAGCGCACGCCGCGCTTTGATGTCTACACGGGCGCGGGCCGTCAGGCAAACCAGGCGGTAAGCCCGGTTTTCATGAGCGTTCTTAAAACGTTTTGCATCATTGCGGCCATCTTCATGACGATCGGCGTCGCCCGCGTGGCGCTTGCCGGCGTTACGGCCCAGGTGCTCAACAGCAACGCCGAGCTTACCAACACGCTCGAAAAAGCGACCGATGAGAGCTCCGACCTGGAGGTCATGCATTCGGTCTATGGCGCCGACACGCGCATTCGCGACCTTGCGGGCGCTTACGGCATGGTGGAGCCCAGCGAGAGCGTTACACTTGACTTTTCGCAGGATGCAGCCGCGGGCGCCAACGCGACCGCGACCGCTCAGTAGCAAGACGGTAGCTGAGTATGACAAATGACTATCGCCGCGGTTCCGATGGGGGCCGCGGTTCTGGACGTCCCTCGTCGCGGGGACGTTCTGGTTATCAAGGAACGGGTCGGCAATCTTACAACGCCGGGCAGTCCCGTGGCAACGACCCGGCGTCGCGACTTCGCGGCTCGGGCGGCCCTCAAGTGCATAACACCAGGTCGCGCAAGAGTTCGTCGACCGAATGGCTCACGGGCACGCCTCTGCCTCGCCGCAAAGCCGTCATGGGCTTCATTGGGCTTGGCTTGGGCTTGGGCGTCTTTCGCCTTGCCGACTATCAAATTGTCGAAGCCGATAAACTGCGCGAGCGTGCCGATGCGCGCCGCCTGCTTGCGCAGACCCTCTATGCCAAACGTGGCACCATTTACGACCGCAACGGTAACGTGCTGGCGTCGTCGGTCGAATGTCGCAACATCGCCGTGAACCCCCAGCTTGTCGAGGATGTTGACAAGACGGTGTCGGCGCTGGTCAAGGCAACTGGAATCGATAAAAAGACCTGCCGCAAGCTCGTTGAGTCCGATGGAACCTGGGTGTATATCAAGCGCCAGGTGGACGAAGACGACGCTGCGGCGCTGGAGAAGAAGAACCTGCCCGGCGTGCTTTTTGAGCAGGCCATGAAGCGCGTATATCCATACGGCAATCTGGCATCGCAGGTGCTGGGTGTAGTGAATGTAGACAACGACGGCTTGACGGGTCTCGAAAAGCAATACAACAAGCTTCTGACCGGTACGAACGGTTCTCTCGTACGCGAGCGCGCGAGGGACGGCAGCTATATCGCGGGCGGTGCCTATAAAAAGGTGGCTGCGGTCGACGGCGTTGATATCGTGACGACGCTCGACGTCAATATCCAGCGTGCGGCCGAGGATGCCCTGGCAGAGGCTGTCGAGAAGACAAAGGCCAAGAACGGCTCGGCGCTGGTCACCGATCCTACGACAGGCGAGATCTTGGCAGCCTGCTCGTATCCGACCTACGACCAGACCAATTTGGAAAACGCCAAGACCGAGGATATGAACCTGCGCCTGGTCACCGATGCCTACGAGCCCGGCTCGGTCTTTAAGACGCTCGTGGCGGGCGCCGGCTTCGACTTGGGTGTCGTGCGGTCGAGTACGTCGTTTGAGGTGCCGGCGAGCATCAAGGTGGGCGACGATACCGTCACCGATGCCGACAAGCGCGACTACGCCATGACCATGGATGTGCGCGAGATGATGCGCCGTTCGTCCAACGTGGGATTTGTCCTGGTGGGGCGCAAGATCGGTGCCGACGACTTTGCCGCCTATGTGGACAAGTGGGGCATCGGTCACAGCTCTGGTGTCGATTTTCCGGGCGAGAGCCTAGGCATCGTCAAGGAGCGTGACCAGTATGACGGCGCCACGCTGGGCTCGATGAGCTTTGGACAGGCGCTGTCTGTCTCACCGATTGAGATCGCACGTGCCGTGGGCGGCATCGCCAACGGCGGCGTGATGATGACCCCGCACTTCTATAAGTCCAGCAAAGGCGACGAGAAGGACTGGGGCGAAGGCGAGCGCGCGATTTCGGAGGACGCCGCATCCCAGGTGACATCGTGCATGCAGACGGTCGTGTCGGAGGGAACGGGCGTTGGCGGCGCGGTTGACGGCTATGACGTGGCGGGTAAGACCGGTACGGCCGAACGTGCCGACGAGAACGGCGGCTACCTCAAGGAGAACTACATGTCGTCCTTTATGGGCTTTGCACCGGCACAATCGCCCAAGGTGCTGTGCTATATCACGCTCGACGGAACGCCGAGCGGCTCAGATGCCGCTGCGGTGCCGTTCCAGTCCATTATGGCCAACGCGCTCGACGTGCTGGGTATCCCACACACGAAGTAGGGGGTTACAATCTTTGGGGCGTGGTTTGTTGTCCCATATGAGGGGTGTTCACATGCCCTGCACCACGCATGCGCGGCGCTGGGATACAATACGCCGATAGCATTATTTAGGTTTACAGGGGAGCTGCAATGATAGAGATCGCCGTCAACAACCTCGCGGCCGCAACAGGGGCCCGAACCGTGACGGGAGAAGTCGATCGGGTATGCCGCGGGTGCGTTATCGACTCGCGCCAGGTCGAGGAAGGGACGATTTTCGTCGCCTTTCCCGGTGAAAACGTCGACGGCAATGATTTTGCTTCCCGTGCCGTCCAGTCGGGTGCCGGCGCCGTCGTGATGACGCGTGAGCCCGAGGCCGAGCTGGTCTCGCTGGCGCAGGACAAGGGCTGTGCCATCTTGCTGACCGATGATCCCGAGGAGTTTCTGCTGCGTTTGGCGCACGCGTATCGCCTGGAGCTTGGCTGCCTGGTCGTTGGCATTACCGGTTCCATCGGCAAGACGACGACCAAGGACGTTCTCGCCGCTGTGCTCGCCAAGCGCTATCGTGTCTGGGCCACCAAGGGCAATTTCAATAACCTGATCGGCATGCCGCTCACGGTGCTTTCCGCTCCGGCCGATACCGAGGTCCTGGTGCTCGAGATGGGCATGAACCATTTCCACGAGATCGAGCGCCTGTCCCAGTCCGCCAATCCCAACCTTGCCATCGTGAGCAAGATCGGCACCTCTCATATCGGCATTTTGGGCAGTCGCGAGAACATCGCCCGCGCTAAGGCCGAGATTGTCCAGGGCATGTGCGCCGCCGGCGACTATTTGCCGCTGCTGGTTTTGGGCGGCGAGGACGATTTTACGCCGTTCATTCGCGATACGTTCGCCCAGCCTGCTGGTATCGACGTGATGCTGGCCGGTGTCTCTGACGATGATGAGGTCCGCGCCCGCGACGTTCGCGTTGATGACGAGGGCCGTCCGGTCTTTACGCTCGATTTTGGTCAGGGCGAGACAATCGATACCATGCTTGCCATCCCCGGCGTGCAGTCCGTTCCTAATGCCGTTAAGGCCGCCGCGGTTGCCTATCGCCTGGGCGTGACGCCCGAGCAGATCGATGCTGCCTTTAGGGGTCTTACGATCACCGGGCACCGCCAGGAGATCAAGCGCGCCAAGAGCGGTGCACGCATCATCGACGATTCATATAACGCCAGCGCCGAATCGATGGCAGCCGGCCTCGATCTGCTGTGCTCGCTTTCATGCACGGGGTCTCGCATGGCGATCCTGGGCGAGATGGGCGAGATGGGCGATGAGGCTCCTCGCATGCATGAGCTCGTGGGCGCCTATGCCGCCGCCAAGAAGCTCGACATGCTGGCGTGCGTGGGTGGTGAGCTGGCCCAGCTTATGGCCGATGCCGCGCGCATGATGGGCATGGACGAGGACCGCATCCAGGTGTTCTCCGATTATCAGCAGGTGCTCGACCGCATGGGCGGCGCGCTTGAAAAACATGATGTTGTACTGGTCAAGGGTTCCCGCTTTGTTGAGCTCGACCGCTTTGTGGAAGGTGTGTGCTAGCCCATGTTCGGCAATCCCTCGTATCCAACGTATCAGGCTTTTTTGGGGCTTGGCATCGCCGCAGCCATTGCGCTGCTGCTCATGCCGTGGTGGATTAAGCTGCTCAAGGTCGAGGGTATCGGCCAGCAGGTTCGTGCCGACGGCCCCAAGCGTCATTTGGTTAAGCAGGGAACGCCCACCATGGGTGGCGTTGTCATCCTCGTCGCGATCTCGCTGACCTGCCTGCTGATGGGCAAGCTCACCACCGAGCTCGTGCTCGTGCTCCTCGCCACGCTGGCGACCGGCGTGCTGGGCCTGATCGACGATCTGACCTCCGTTACGCATGGGCGCTCGCTCGGTCTGACGCCGCATGCCAAGATGATCGGCCTAACCATTATCTGTGTCACCTTTACGGTGCTTGCCGTCAACTGGTGCGGCGTCGCCCCCGAGATTCGTTTTCCCGGTGGGTTGACGATTGACCTTGGCGTGCTTTCGACTACCATCTGCGGCTATTCGTTCCCGTGGCTCTATATTGTCTTTTGCTGGCTGATGATTGCCGGTCTTTCTAATGCCGTGAACTTGACCGATGGCCTTGACGGTCTTGCTGGCGGCACCTCCATGATCGCCATGCTCGCCATGGCTGCCATGGCGTTTTTGCACGGAGACGTGAACCTGTCCATCTTCTGCACCGCGTGTGCCGGTGCCTGCTTGGGCTTTCTGTGGTTCAACTGCTATCCGGCGAGCATCTTTATGGGCGATACCGGCTCGCTTGCCCTGGGCGCCGCGTTTGCCTGCACGTCCATCATGACCAACACCGAGGTCGTCTCCCTCATCATCGGCGGCCTGTTTATCGTTGAGACCCTGTCGGTCATGATTCAGGTTGTCTACTTCCACTTTACGCACAAGCGCGTCTTCCTTATGGCGCCCATCCATCATCATTTCGAAAAGAAGGGCTGGGCCGAGACCAAGGTCGTCATCCGTTTTTGGATTATCGCTGCGGCCTTTGGTGCCGTTGGCCTTGCCCTGTTCTTCCAGTTGGGATAGTGGTCTTTCATGCCTCTTGCTGATGTCTTTAGCCTGCTCGTTTTGGGTCAGGGCAAATCCGGTCTCGATGTCGCCCGCTGGGCGCTGGCACATCCCGAGCGCGTAAGCGCCGTTACCGTGTATGGCGGCGGCACCTCTGAGCCCAATGACGCCACGCGTGCGCTCGAGGCTGCTGGTGCGTCGTTTGTCTATGGGACCGAACAGGTCGAGGGCGCCTATGACGTATGCGTGACGTGCCCGGGCATCTCGGAGTTCTCGGGCTTCTTTAAGGCCGGGCGCGAGCATGCCGCCCAGATTATGGGTGAGCCCGAGTTTGCCTATCGCCTGTCGCCCGATAACTGGATTGCCATCACGGGCACCAACGGCAAGACGACCACCACGTCGCTGACTGATTATCTGCTCAAGGCTGCCGGCGAGGCCAGCGTTGCTGTCGGCAACATCGGCGAGCCGCCGGTCAACGAGATTGACGGCCGAGCCCACAACGAGTGGTTTGTGGCTGAGCTCTCGAGCTATCAGATTGCTACGACAACCGAGCTCCACCCCCGCGTGGCGGTGCTGCTCAACATCACTCCCGACCACTTGGGCTGGCATAAGAGCCATAAGAACTACGCGCTTGCCAAGATCAAACTGTTTGACAATATGGTCGATGACGATCTGGCGGTTGTCGACGTCGAAGACGCCGGCATTCACGAGTTCGATGAGTACATCTACACGCCGGGTCGTCGCATCTGCAAGGTTGCCTTTGACGAGCCTGAGGGCGAGGATGCCGCCTTTGTGCGCGATGGCAAGATGATTGTGCGCCTGAAGGGCGTCGAGACCCCGCTCATCGCTACATCCGAGCTCAAGATCTCGGGCCATCACAATGTTATCAATGCCCTGTGCGCCGCCACGGCTGCCTTGGCGGTCGGTGCCGATGTCGATGGTGTCTGCCGCGGTCTTGCCTCGTTCCAGCCGCTCGAGCACCGCGTGGAGCCGTGTGGCGAGATTGACGGCGTGCGCTACGTCAACGATTCCAAGGCGACCAACACCGATGCGGTCGAGAAGGCACTGACGGCATTTCCCGATGACGACGTGATCTTGCTGCTCGGCGGCCACGATAAGGGCACGCCGCTCACGGACTTCGCGCGCGTCGTTATGGACAACGTGCGCTCGGTCGTCTGCTTTGGCGATGCGCGCGAGCGCTTCACCGCCGCTATGGACGAGGCCGATGTCGATGGCGATGTGGATATCGCCCAGGCGGATGACCTACGCGACGCCGTGGACGTCGCCCGTTCGCTGTCGAGCCGTGGTGACGTGATCTTACTTTCTCCTGCCTGCTCTTCGTTCGATGAGTTCTCGGGCTATGAGGAGCGCGGCCGCGTGTTTAAGGACTACGTGGCCCAGCTTGCCGCTGCAGCGAAATCACAAATGGAATAGGGGTTGCGGTGAGAGAGGAGAGCCCCCGACAAGGTACGAGGAGGCCCGACTCGGACCGTGCTTCCTCGCGGCGCAGCACACCGCGTTCCAGCCGCGGCGGGCAGTCGTTTAGCGAACGCTATATTGCCGGCGTTCCCGCCCGTATCATGCGCCCCCGTTTGATATTCATGGCCTGCTTGTTTACCTTGGTATGCTTTGGCCTGCTGATGGTGTACTCGGCGTCTTCGGTCGAGGCGCTGCACGAGAATGGCTCGGCGACGTTTTTTCTGGGTCGACAGGCCGCGTTTGCCGTGGTCGGTGTTCTGGCGCTGATTGCCATCGTGCGCGTTTTGCCGGACAGCTGGTTTGGGGAGGATGTGCTCAGGATCTTCCTCATAGGCATGATAGGGCTACTGTTTCTGGTGTTCTTGGTGGGCAGCGGCAGCCGTGGCGCCACGCGCTGGCTTAACATCGCCGGTATTCAGTTCCAGCCTTCCGAGTTTTTAAAGCCATTTGCCATTGCGTATTCGGCCATCATGCTTGATCGCTTCTTTTCGCCCGGTGGCAACATCAACGAATTCCTTCGCAAGATGGGCATCTACCTGGGCATTTCGCTCTTTCTGATCTTTATCCAGCCCGATTTCGGTACTGTCCTGATCATCCTGTTGACCCTCATGTGCATGGCGTTGTTTGCGGGTCTCGACCCCAGATTTATCATCGGCGTGCTAATCTTCGGCATTCTCGTGATCGTGATTGCGCTTGTCGCAGAGCCGTACCGTATGGTGCGTATTCAGGTTGCCTTGAACCCTTGGGCCGACGAGTATGGTGACGGCTATCAGGCCACGCTTGCCATTATGGCCTTTGCCTCGGGCGGTCTGTTCGGCCGTGGCATCGGCAACTCAACCATGAAGTACTCGTATCTGCCCGAGGCGCACAATGACTACATCCTGGCCATCATTGGCGAGGAAGTCGGTTTTGTCGGAACCGTGCTGTTCTTCTTGGTGTTTGCGATGCTGATCTACTCGGCGTTTCGCATTGCCGAGCAGGCGACCGATCGCCGGGGCGCGCTTATGGCGTCTGGCTCCGCGGTCATTCTCGCAGTGCAGTTTTTGATTAACGCGCTGGGCATCCTCAACGTGTTTCCCATGACGGGCAAACCGTTGCCGTTTATTAGCTACGGCGGTTCGTCGATTATTGTGTCGCTCATGCTTGCCGGGTTGATCCTGCGCGTTTCGTACGAGAGCGCCCGCCGCGATGAGTATGACCGCCGCCGCGAGAGCTTTGCCGTTATGGATGAGAGTACCGCCGGCGTGCCCCACGTGCGCGGCGAGCGATCTTCGCGTAACGGTTTTACCGTCCTGGATGGCTCTGCGACCGAGCCGGCAGCCCGCCCGCGTCAGCGAACGGCGCCGCAAGGTCGTCCTCAGCGCCCCAGCCCTCGCAACGCGGGCGGCGGATATAATCGAATCGATTTGAACTCGGACCCGTCGGCGCGTCTGCGTACCGACGACCAGGGACCGCGTGTACGAAGGGACTACCATGACCGATAAAATGACCGTTGCTATTGCAGCCGGCGGCACGGCCGGGCACATCAACCCCGCGCTCGCCTTGGCCGAAGAGCTGCGTGACCGTGGCCACCACGTTGTGTTCGTGGGCCAGTCGCGCAAGCTCGAGGGTCGTCTGGTCCCCGAGGCTGGGTTTGATTTTGTGCCCATTACGGTCACGGGCTTCGACCGCTCCCGTCCTTGGACGGCGCTGACCTCGCTGTGGCGTGTCAACAAAGCCAAGCGTGCGCTCGCCAGTCATTTCTCAAAGGTCGGCAAGCCCGATGCCGCCATTGGTTTTGGTGCCTATGTCGAGGTTCCGCTGCTGGGGTGGTGCAAGGGCGCGGGCGTTCCGTATCTGCTGCATGAGCAGAACTCTGTTCCGGGCCTGGCCAACAAGATGATGAACTCCCACGCCGCCCGCGTGTGCATCTCGGTGCCGGCAGCGCGTTCGGTCTTTGAGCGCGAAGGTGACCCTGACCACGTGCTCATGACCGGCAACCCCGTACGTCGCTCGGTGATCGAGGGCGATCGCGCTCGCGGCCGCAAGGCACTTGGCGTTCCCGAGGACGCTACGCTGCTGCTCGTCTTTGGCGGTTCACTTGGCGCCCAGCACCTCAACGAGCGTGTGGCTTCGCTCAAAAACGAGCTGCTTTCGCGCAAGAACCTCTATGTGTTGCATTCGACGGGTGCCGACGGCTTTGAGGAGACCGAGCGCGCTTTGGCGCTGACGCCCGAGGAGGCGAAGCGTTACCGCGTCCAGCCTTACATCGACAACATGGGCGATATGCTGGCTGCTGCCGATTTGGTGCTCTCGCGTTCGGGCGCATCGAGCGTGGCCGAGATCGCTGCACTCGCCGTGCCTTCGGTGCTCGTGCCGTACCCGCATGCGACGGCCGACCACCAAACCACCAATGCCCGTTATCTGGTCGACGCTGGGGCCGGCGTGCTCTGCGCCGATGCCGATATCGACGGTTCTGCCTTTGCCGATGAACTGCTGCACCTGGTCGATGACGCGGCGGCGCGCGACGCCATGCGTCAGGCGGCGCGTGGTCTGGCTCAGGATAGGGCCGCCGCTCTTCTGGCGGATGCGGTAGAGGGTTTGCGTTAGTTAGACGGGATATCGTCGGTCGCCCTCGCGCTGATGCGGTAGGTGCGGTACAGTTAACGGGTTACAGGCAGTGTTTACGCAAGGAGTACACGAGCACATGGCTGATTCCCAGACTGCAACCTCCGCGCCCGAGTTTAAGAGCGCCCACTTTATCGGTATCGGCGGCGCCGGCATGAGCGGCATCGCCCTCGTTCTGCACGAGCGCGGTTATGCCGTTACCGGCTCCGACCTTAAGACGTCACGTTATATCCGCCAGCTTACCCGCGCTGGTGTGAAGGTGCATGTGGGCCATGAGGCCGCCACGATCGACGAGGTCAAGCCCGACGTGGTTGTTGTCTCCACCGCTATTCCGGAGTCCAACCCTGAACTCGTGCGCGCTCGCGAGCTTGGTATTCCCGTGTGGCCCCGTGCCAAGATGCTCTCTGCTTTGGGCCACGGCTACACCACCGTCGCTGTTGCCGGCACGCATGGCAAGACCACCACGTCTTCGATGTGCGCCACCATGCTCGACCGCATGGGCCTGGATCCGAGCTTCTTGATCGGCGGCATCGTCGAGGGCTATGACACGAACGGCAAGAACGGCTCGGGCGACTACTTTGTCGCCGAGGCCGACGAGTCCGACAGCTCCTTCCTGTTCCTAAACCCCAACGTGGTCATTGTGACCAACGTCGAGGCCGACCACCTCGATCACTACTCGGGTATCGAGGAGATCGAGGCAACTTTCGCCAAATTCATGAGCTTGGTGGGCGAGGACGGCACCGTCATCGTCTGCGGTGAGGACCCGCATCTGGTCGAGCTCGCCAAGTCGACGGGCCGTCACGTGCTTTCCTACGGCTTTGCCGAGAGCAACGACATCGTCTGCATGCACCCGGATGTCAAGGGCATCCAGAGCGACTTTATCGTTCGCTTTGAGGACGGCACTGAGCACGCTGTGGAGATCAAGAGCAATCCCGGTCGCCACAACATGCTCAACGCCACGGCGGTGCTCACCGTCGCCCATGTCCTGGGCCTTGACATCGACGCCGCCGCCAAGGCGCTCTCGAGCTTTGAGGGCGTCCGCCGTCGCTTTACCCACGTGGGCGATATCGATGGCATCACCGTGGTCGATGATTACGGCCATCACCCCACCGAGATCAAGGCGACGCTTGCTGCTGCTTCGTCGCTGGGCTACAAGCACGTCGACGTCGTGTTCCAGCCGCACCGCTATTCGCGCCTGCAGGCCCTGTGCGACGACTTTGCCGATGCATTTGCCAATGCCGATAAACTGCTGCTGATTGATGTGTTCTCGGCTGGCGAGATGCCCATTCCGGGTGTCACCTCTAAGATGCTCGCCGATACCGTGCGCGCCAAGCATCCTGGCAAGGAGGTCGTGTATTGCTCCAGCCGTCTTGAGCTCAATCAGGAGCTCGAGCAGATGGTGGGCGAGGGCGACCTGCTGCTCACCATGGGTGCCGGTGACGTTACGACCGTCGGCCCCGAGTTCATTGAGTATCTGACTGCCAAGAAAGACGCTTAAGTCTAATGGGTCTGTTTAACGCCGTCATGGCGCTCTCGGGCATGATCGACACGGATGTGATCGAGGACGAGCGCCTTGCGCGTCATACGAGCTATCGTATCGGCGGCAAGGCCGACCTCTTTGTGACGTGCCATAGCTATCATGCCCTTCGCCGCGCCGTGGCGGTGCTCGATCGCGAGCAGGTGCCGTGGGTCATCATCGGCAAGGGCTCCAATCTGCTGGTTGCCGATGGCGGTTATCGCGGTGCCGTCATTTCGCTCGGACGTGAGTTTCAGCGCACGGTTGTTGCCGATGACGGTTGTACGCTGACGGTCGGTGCGGGCGTGATGTTTGCGCGCCTGGTCAACGATGCCCTGTCGCGTAGCCTCTCGGGCCTTGAGTTTGCCGTTGGCATCCCTGGGTCGGTCGGCGGTGCGATATCTATGAATGCCGGCACACGGACCGAGTGGATTGGCTTGCTGGTTGAGGATGTCGTAACGTTTGACCCGGCATCCGGTATCAAGCATTATGCGGGGTCCGAGATCACTTGGGGCTACCGCGAATGTAGCCTTCCCCGCAATGAGATCATCCTCGAGTGCGTGCTCAAACTTAAACCGGCGCCCAAGGCCGACATTCGCGAGCGCATGGAGCGGTACCTGACGAGGCGCAAGCGTACGCAGCCCATGGGTCGCGCATCCTGCGGGTCGGTCTTTCGCAACCCGCCCGATGCGAGTGTGGGCAAGCTTATCGAGGATTGTGGATTAAAGGGTTTTTCGATTGGCGGCGCGGAAGTTTCGCCCGTTCACGCTAATTTTATCGTTAATAACGGAACTGCCTCGGCCGATGACGTTGCCGCGGTTATCAGACATGTGCACGGAAAGGTGAGGGAGGCGTATGGCATCGAGCTCAGACCGGAAGTTAAATTCCTCGGCTTCTAGAGCATCGAAACCCACCTTCCGCCGCGCCGGAGGGCGTTCCGGCGCGCCTGCCAAACCTCAACGCAATACCGTCGCGCACTCTAAGCTTGTCGGGCATGCTCGACAGACCAGTCGTCCGGTTGTCGGCTCGCAGCTCGGCAATCGTCCGGCCGCAAAAAAGTCCTCGCGTCCCTCGCTGACGTCAAAGCCTGTTATGGGCGCCAAGCCTGCCCGTCCCATGGCAACTCCTAAGCCCTCGACGGGAACTAAGGCGGCGCGTCCGGGTCGCACGCTTGGCGCATCGAAACCGCGCTCGCTGACATCGGTGCCGGCTACCGCCAAGAAGCCTTCGGGTAAAAAAGGCGTCAACCCGTTGTCTTCACTTGGGGCGATGGCAAATAAAACGTCAGACGCCGCTTCTCTCGTTACAGGCAAAGGCAAAATCGTGGGCGGCGTTCTGGCCGTCTTGGCCGTGCTCGTCGTCGTTGCTGTCGTGGTGATCAACTCTGGATTGTTTACCGCCACTGATATTCAGATTCAAGGCAGCGAGCATGTGACGAAGCACGATGCTATCCAGCTGATCGATTTGCCCGAGGGAACGTCGCTTTTTAACGTCGATCCCGACCAGATTACCGAGGACCTCAAGCAGAACCCGTGGGTCTCGGGCGTGGATGTCCAGCGCCAGTTCCCACATACGCTCATCATTACGCCGATGGAGCGCAAGGTCATTGCAATTGCCTATATCAGCTCCGATGACCTTGCCTGGGCCATCGGGGATGATGACACCTGGATCGCCCCGCTGTCGACGTCGGTCGAAGTGGATGACCAGGGCAACGTCATCACGACGGGGCAGGGCTCAAATACCCTGACCGGCATTGATGCCGCGCTGGCGCTCGCTAAGCACTATGGCGCGGTGTTGTTGACTGATGTCTCGGCGGATGTCGCTCCGGTTTCCGGCCAGGCAGTGAGCTCCAAGGCCGTTAAGGCTGGCTTGGATTATGTGCGTGGTTTTTCGAGCGAGTTCTTGGGACAAGTCAAGGATATTTCCACGCCTTCGGTCGAAGCCATCTCGGCAAACCTCAATAACGGCATTGAGGTGTCGCTGGGCGATTCGAACGATATCGTCAAGAAGGAGCGCGTAGTCACCAAGCTGCTTTCGCAGGTAGAGGGCGTAACGTATATCAATGTGCGCTCTCCGGGTAACTATACATTTAGGAACGCTCCGACCTCGTAGCGCTGGTTGATGCTTTGTTGAGGGGCCATACCACGCCGTTTATCTGGTTTGTTTGGTTTTCACGGTCAATTATTTGACTGATACGTTCATAATGTGCAAACATAATACGGTTTACCTTTGCATTTACTTTCAACCTGAAGGTTAATGTGCGCAGGGGTCGACCCATGCTATGGCTATAACCTTTGTTCGGAGGACCGACATGCACGAGACAGAGATCAACAACTACCTTGCCGTCATTAAGGTGGTCGGCGTCGGCGGCGGCGGTACCAACGCGGTCAATCGAATGATCGAAGAGGGCATCCGCGGCGTCGAGTTTGTTGCCATCAACACCGATGCTCAGGCACTCGCGATCTCTGATGCCGATATCAAGGTGCACATCGGCACCGACCTTACCCGCGGCCTGGGCGCCGGCGCCAACCCCGAGGTTGGCCGCAAGGCTGCCGATGAGTCCCGCGACGACATTGCCGAGGCGCTCGCTGGTGCCGACATGGTGTTCATCACCTGCGGCGAGGGCGGTGGCACCGGTACCGGCGCTGCTCCCATCGTTGCCGATATCGCGATGAACGAGGTCGGTGCGCTGACCGTCGCCGTCGTGACCAAGCCCTTCACCTTCGAGGGCCGCAAGCGCAAGAAGAGCGCCGAGGAGGGCATTAAGACCCTCTCCGATTGCGTCGACACCATGATCGTCATCCCTAACGATAAGCTGCTCGACATCGCCGAGAAGAAGACCACCATGCTCGAGGCCTTCGCGATTGCCGATGGCGTCCTTTCCCAGGGCACCCAGGGCATCACCGACCTCATCACCGTCCCCGGTATCATCAACCTGGACTTCGCCGATGTTAAGACCATCATGAAGCAGGCCGGTACCGCCATGATGGGTATCGGTACCTCTTCTGGGGACACCCGTGCCGTCGACGCTGCCCAGCAGGCCATCTCCAGCCCGCTGCTCGAGAGCTCCATCGATGGTGCCACGCGCGTGCTGCTCTCCATCGCCGGTTCCAAGGACCTGGGCATCCAGGAGATCAGCGACGCCGCCGACGTTGTCGCCAACGCCGTCGACCCCGAGGCCAACATCATCTTCGGTACCGTTGTCGACGAGTCCCTGGGCGATCAGGTGCGTATCACCGTCATCGCTACGGGCTTCTCCGACTCCAACGTCAACCGTCAGGACGAGCTCTTTGCTGCTCAGCAGTCTCAGAGCAAGGCCGCTGCCTCCGCTGAGCCGCAGCGCACCGCTCCTGCCACGAGCCCGGCTCAGGCCGCTCCGACCCGCAACGTCGGTGGCACCGAGCTTCCTAACTTCGGCAACGATCAGTTCGAGCTTCCCGACTTCCTGAAGCGCGGTAGCTTCTAAGTCGTTCTTTGCATTGTTGTGCGCAGGGGCGTGTCCGTATGGACGCGCCCTTTTTATTTCGACTTTGTAAACTAGAACCTCCAATCTCTTTACGTTCCCTTTACGATTGCCTCCAGCGCAGCAGGTATCCTTTTAGAGAAGTATGACAGCCGTATAAACGCGGGCTGTAGCGGCGATGCCGCGGTACTTGTGTTATTAGGAGGCTTTAGTATGGCAGCACGTGCGGACAAAGTTTCGCGTGTCGACCATGATGGAGTTACGTTGGTGGAGGGCGCGACATCCGATGTTCGCTTTGCCTTCACCGAGCGCGCCGGTGGCGTTTCCGAAGATGCGTACTCCTCACTCAACTTGGGCTCGCATGTTGGCGATGACCCCTTTGCTGTTCAAGAAAATCGTCGTCGCGCGCTCGAGGCTATGGGTGCCGCCGAGTGCGAGCACAACCTGCTCATTCCCAATCAGGTCCATGGTGACCATATCGTTGCGGTGGCCTCGAACGGCGCCGATGACCTTGAGGACGTCCGCGAGCAGATTGCTGAGGGCTGCGATGCCATCGTCTGTACGGCGCGTAACGTGCCCGTGCTGCTCTGCTTTGCCGACTGCGTTCCCGTGGTGCTGGTGGCCCCTGGCGGATTTGCCGTGGTGCACTCCGGTTGGAAGGGCACGATTGCACGTATTTCTGCCAAGGCGTGCCAGGCGCTTTGCGATGCTGCCGGCTGCGATGCGAGCGACGTTTCCGCCTATATTGGCCCCCATATCTTGGGTGACGAATATGAGGTATCCCAGGAACTCATGGATCGCTTTGCCGCCGAGTTCTCTTGCATCGATGCGAATACCTCTCGCATGCTTGATCTTTCCGCTGCCATTCGCGAGGCGCTGGTAGATGTCGGTGTCGACGCGGATAATATCGTGGATACCCAGCTTTCGACCGTGCGTCAGAACGACCGCTTTTATTCCTACCGTAACGAGGACGGCACCTGTGGGCGCCATGCTGCGATCGGCGTGATGCTATGAGAAAGATCGTATCGGTTCTGAGCGCCGCTGTGCTTACGCTTACGCTGTGCGCCTGTTCTTCGGGATCTTCGACCTCTTCCATTACCGTGGCCGGCTCCACGACCTGCCTTCCTATCGCCGAGATTGCGGCCGAGGGCTTTAAGGAGGAGACCGGCATCGACGTGCTCGTTTCCGGTTTGGGTTCTTCCGCTGGGATCGAGGCCGTCAGCGCCGGCACGGCCGATATCGCCAGCTCCTCCCGTGGACTCAATGCCGACGAACAGGATCTGGGCCTGACTCCCATCGTCATTGCCCACGACGGTATCGCGGTCATCGTGAACGACGACAACCCCGTCGATAACCTCTCGACCGAGCAGCTCCGCGATATCTACGCCGGCAAGATTACCAATTGGAAAGAGGTCGGTGGCGAGGACCTGAGGATTCAGGTCATCAACCGAGACGAGGCGTCCGGTACGCGCGAGGCCTTCCGTACCATCGTGATGGATGGCACGCCGTTCGATCGCCGCTCGGCTGTTCTTTCGGGTACGGGCCAGGTGCGCGACGTGGTATCTCGTTCGCGTGGGGCCATCGGCTACATTTCGCTGGGCTTCGTCGATAGCCTCAACGCCAAGACCTCGGTCAAGGCCGTCTCGGTCAATCATGTTGAGGCGTCCGAGAAGACGGTCGCGAGTGGCGGCTATCCCATCTCGCGCGACCTTTACTTCTTTGTGAAGGGTGTGCCTTCGCAGCAGGCGCAGGATTACATCGACTATGTGACGTCCGAAAAGATGGACAAGCAGATTCGCGAGGCGGGCTTTATTCCCGTCACCAACGACGAGAAGGGGAGTGAGTAGCATGGAAGCACAGGAAAACTCCCAGACTGAGCAGAATGTTCAGACGCCCAAGAAGCGCGAGCTGGCGCTCGTATCGCGCAGTACCTATATCAAGGAGAAGGCGCTGCAGTGGATCTTCTTTGCCTGCGCGTTCTTGGCGGTCGTTACCGTCATCCTGATTTTTGTCTTTACCACGTACTCGGCGCTGCCCGTCTTTACTGACATCGGTCTGGCTGACTTCTTTAGCTTTACGTGGGCGCCTTCCGAGGGCCACTACGGCATCTTGTCGCTGCTTGCCGGCTCGGGTCTGGTGACCGTCGGTGCGCTCGCCATGGGCGTGCCGCTGGGCGTGGGTACGGCCGTTTACCTGGTCGAGATTGCCAGCAAGCGCGTGCGCAAGCTCATCAGCCCCGCCGTTGACCTGCTGGCGGGCATACCCTCCATCATCTACGGCTTCTTTGGCATGATCATCATCCGCCCGTTTATCGCACAACTGACCGGCGGCCTTGGTTTTGGTGCGCTGACGGCGTGGTTTGTGCTCGCCATCATGATCGTCCCTACCATCACCACGCTCACCATCGATGCTCTCAATTCCATTCCCATGGGCATTCGCGAGGCATCGTATGCCATGGGCGCCACAAAGTGGCAGACCATCTATAAGGTCGTGCTACCTGCCGCGAAGCTGGGTATCGTTGATGCCATCGTGCTGGGTATGGGCCGTGCCATCGGCGAGACCATGGCCGTGCTCATGGTCGTAGGTAACGCCCCGGTTATTCCCGACAGCATTGCGAGCCCCATCTCGACGCTCACGAGCCAGATTGCGCTCGACATGAGCTATTCCTCGGGTCTGCACCGCTCGGCGCTGTTCGGCATGGGTGTGGTCCTGTTTATCATCTCCGCCACGCTGGTGGGTATCGTCCGTCTGATTTCCAAGAAGAAGAGGGGGTAGGCTATGTCCGATTCCGTTGACACGACGGTCGATACGACCTCGTCGCGCGAGCGCATCAAGCGTGCCCTTTCCCACGGCAAGAAGGGCCGCATCAACAAGGACCTGTCCAACAAGATCATGCTTGGCGTGTTTCGTGCCGCTGCCTACATCACCACGCTGGTGCTGGTCGCTATCATCGCCTACGTGGTCATCAACGGCCTGCCACACATCTCGCTCGACTTTATCTTCGGTTGGCCCCAGGGCGTCAACGCCGAGGGCGGAATTTGGCCCACGATCGTCTCGACCGTCTACGTGACGGCGCTCGCCATGCTTATCTGCACGCCGATCGCTGTGCTGGCAGCCGTCTATCTGGCCGAGTACGCCAAGCAGGGCAAGGTCGTCGAGCTCATTCGCTACGCTGCTGACGCTTTGGCCTCGGTGCCCTCCATCGTTATGGGCCTGTTTGGCTACGCCTTGTTTGTCGAGGCTATGGGCCTGGGCCTTTCGATGGTCTCGGCCGCTCTGGCGCTCGCGCTCTTGATGCTTCCCATCGTCATGCGCACCACCGAAGAAGCCATTCGCGCCGTTCCGCGCTATATCCGTTGGGGCGCGTACGGCCTGGGCGCTACCAAGTGGCAGGTCGTCTCCAAGATCGTGCTTCCTTCGGCCTTTGGCCGCATTGCCACGGGCATCGTCCTTGCCATCGGCCGTGCCATCGGCGAGACCGCCGTGGTGCTCTACACCATGGGCCAGGCCATCAATCTACCTATTTCGCCGCTCGATTCCGGTCGTCCCATGACCGTTCACCTGTACCTGCTTGCCAACGACGGCATCAACATGAACGCAGCCTACGGCACTGCGCTCTTGCTGATGGTGATCATTTTGGCCTTCAACCTGTTTGCGCGCTTCCTGTCGCGTAAGCGTCGCTAGTTAAGGAGTCCCATGTCCGTTTATCAGTCCGCTCCCGCGTTGGAGCAAGCGGCCATTACGGCCAAGGATTTCAACTTTTGGTACGGTGACTTTCATGCGCTGACGGGGCTTGACCTCAACATCGCCAAAAACGCCATCACCTCCTTCATTGGCCCTTCGGGCTGCGGCAAGTCGACGTTTTTGCGCTGCATCAACCGCATGAATGACCTGATCGAGGGTACGCGCGTCGAGGGCACCATGACGCTCGACGGCAACGATATCTATGCCGAGGGTGTCGACCCGGTCGACCTCCGTCGCCGCGTGGGCATGATCTTTCAGCAGCCCAATCCGTTTCCCAAATCCATCTACGAGAATGTCGCCTTTGGCCCTCGTCTGCAGGGCGTGACTAGCAAAAGTGACCTCGATGACATCGTGGAAGAATCGCTCAAGCGCGCCAACCTCTGGAAAGAGGTATCCAATCAGCTCAACAAGGATGGTTTGGCGCTCTCGGGCGGTCAGCAGCAGCGTCTGTGCATCGCGCGCGTGCTTGCGGTGCAACCCGATGTCCTTCTGATGGACGAGCCCTGCTCCGCCATCGACCCCACGTCCGTCTCTAAGGTCGAGGATTTGATGGCCGAGCTGGCGCCCGAGATGACGATCATCATCGTCACGCATTCAATGCAGCAGGCAGCTCGCATTAGCGACTACACCGCATTCTTCTTGCAGGAAGTTGCCGGCGAGCCCGCTACGCTCATCGAGTATGGTCAAACCGACGCGATCTTCACCAGCCCGGTGGACTCGCGGACGGAAGACTATATCACCGGCCGCTTTGGCTGATCGGTGCGACTAGTCCCAAGCCGATCGGACCTGGTCCGGTGCGTATTCACTGTGCGGGCGGCATGACCGCACCCAACTGATTGGAGTGAACCATGCGCAAACTGTTTTCCCGTCAGCTCATCGAGGCCCGCCACGAGATGCTGAGCATCTACGAGGCCGTCGATCTGGCCCTCCACGATGCCGTGAGGGCCTATGTTACCGACGACCGCAAGCTCGCCACCAAGACCAAGAAGCGCACGCTTTCGATTGACGCACGCTGCGCCAACCTGGAGGCCGTCTGCTACAACCTGATTGCCACGCAGTCACCGGTCGCCTCCGACTTCCGCTTGCTGCAGACGATCATCTACGTCGACTTTAACCTGCAGCGCATGACCGATAAGGTTCGCCAGATTTGCCGCGCCACGCGTCATATGATCAAGGCCGACATCTCGCTGCCCAAGGAGCTTGTCGGCACGGTCGAGGCCGAGGCTGAGGCCGTCTACCAGGTGCTGGGCTCTTCGCTTTCCGCGCTCGTCACCAACGACATGTCCATCATCTGCAACTTGGCCGTCGAGGACGAGCCAGTGCACGCCGCCTACGAGAAGTTCTTCCGCACCTTTAACCGCATGGACACGGGCGATTTTATGGACGACGACAGCAACTATGACGACCTGCGCCGCGCCATCATGGTATCGCGCTATCTCGATCGCATCGCCTCGATTTCCATCGATGCCGCCTGCCGTCTGACCTTCCTGTTGACCGGACAGCGTATGACTGCCGGTGATATCGCCTGCACTGATGAGGATGAGCTCGAGAGCATGCGCGTGCCTTCGGGCGAGGGTGTTATCATGAGGCCCGCCGTCGATGCACGCTACGTTGCCAAGGTGCCCGTTAACGAGGTCAGCGAGGGTCTTCGCTACCTGCTCGATCATCTTGAGGATGAGGACGATGGCGAGGACGACGAGGAGTAAGTAACCCCGTTCGTCGAAAGATTGTAAATACCTAAGTGAGCGCGGCCTTGCACATGCGGGGCCGCGCTCTTGCGTTAGCATGGGACTACTTGTTTGGCTGTCAGCGGAGGCGATTGGCAATGGATAACTATTTGGACTTGATGCGCGCTCGCCGCGAGCAGATTCTGGAACGTTTTTATGCGGCGCTCGATCGCGCGGGCCGTCCCCACGACGCCGCGAGCCTCATTGCCGTGTCCAAGACCGTTGGTGTCGATGAGACCGTTGCCGCCATCCAGGCGGGGTATCGCCATTTTGCCGAGAACCGCCCGCAGGAGCTGGTTCGCAAGCTCACGGGTCTGGCGGAGCATCCGGTGCTGCCCGAGGTGCGCTTCGATATGATCGGCAACCTGCAGACCAATAAGATCAATGCGGTGCTGGGCTCAGCCGAGCTGATTCACTCGGTGGGTTCGCTGCATCTGGCGCAGGCGATCTCGAGCCGTGCTGTTCGCAAGATTGAGGCAGGCGAGCTCGTCGGCCCCCAGCGTGTGCTCATTGAGGTCAATGTGAGTGGTGAGGAGTCGAAGGGAGGCTTTTCACCCGATGAGATTCGCGCCGCCGCGGGTGAGCTTGCAGAACTTGAGGGAATTTGCGTACAGGGGCTTATGACTATGGCGCCCCGGGGGAATAAGGATGTGGCACGCCGCACCTTTGCGGGGCTTCGTGAGCTGAGGGATGAGCTGGAGGCGGCGCATCCCGATTTGAACCTGCCTGAGCTTTCCTGCGGTATGAGCGAGGACTTTGAGTCTGCCCTTGAGGAGGGCTCTACGCTCGTTCGCCTGGGCAGGGTAGTATTTAGCCCGGAGTTTGCAGTAAAATAAGGCTCTGAAGTGCGCACTGATTATCGGGGCGCCTGCACTAAACCGCGAGAGGACACAACCATGGGCTTCCTTGACGAGATTAAAAATAAGATGCACCTGGGCGGCCAGCAGGGTTACGACCAGGGTTATGGCCAGGACGACGACTACGGCTACGATGACGGCTACGACGATGGCTATCAGAACAACGGCTACAGTGGTGCTTCGGGCGAGGGCTTCTACACCCAAGACGAGCCGAGCAACGGCCTGCTTGGCCAGACGCGCCGCGGTGAAGCTGAGTCGGTTGCCGTGTATACGCGCTCCGGTCAGCTGGTCGGCGATGACTCCCGCCATGCCACGACGTATAACCCGCCTTCGCGCTCGCAGGACAGTGTTGCGAGCGGTTATCGTCCTGGTGCCTATGACACGCCGTCGAGCTACGCCGAGAATACCCGCGCCCGTGCCGCCGCTGCACCCGCGCCTGCACCGAGCGATGCCTCGGCCTATGCGAGCAATATCATCAACGCCACGCCGCAGCTGCCGGCCTATGTCCTGCGCCCCGAGAGCTATGACGACGTGGAGACCGTGGTGCGCCGCGTTCGCACCAAGCAGCCTGTCGCACTGATTTTTGTGGGCGTACGCACCGAAGTTGCCAAGCGCGTCTTGGACTTCTCTTACGGCTTTGCCTGCGGTCTGGGTGCCACGGTCAAGGAGGTGGGCGACCGCGTGTTCATGGTGCTGCCCGCCGGTTGCGAGGTCAAAGATTCCGATCTCAAGAAGCTTCGTGCCGACGGCTACCTTAAGTAAAGACAAGACGAGGAGATTCCCATCAACATCTACACTATCGTCCAGCTGGTCAACACGCTGTTCAACTTCTATTCCACGCTCATTGTCGTCTACTGCTTTATGACGTGGATTCCCATGAAGCAGGGTGGTTTGCTTCAGGATATTGCCGCGGTGCTTGATAGCGTGTGCGGTCCGTGGCTCAACCTGTTCCGTCGTTTCATCCCGCCGATGGGCGGTATCGATTTTTCGCCGGTCGTTGCGATTATTGCGTTGCAGTTGGTGCAGAGGCTGGTTCTGCAGCTTCTTATAGGTATACTCGTGTAGAACTGACTTAGTAACTTACGTCGGGCGTGTAGCGCCGAGGCGATGAAAAAGGAGACTTGTTATGGCTATTACCCCTGCAGACATCCAGGCTCAGACTTTCTCTGAGGCCAAGCGTGGCTACGATCCTGCTGAGGTCGACGTCTTCTTGGAGACGCTGTCCTCCGAGGTTGACGCTATGCTCGCTAAGATCGTCGACCTTAAGGGTCGTCTGACTGCTACCGAGCAGCAGCTTGCCGATGCGCAGGCTCAGCTTGCCCAAGCTCAGGATGCCACCGCCCAGGCCGTTCCTGCCGCCCCCGTGACTGTTCCCGCCCCTGACTTCTCCGCTCAGGAGCGCCAGATTTCCGCTGCCCTGATCGCTGCCCAGCAGACCGCTGAGACCATCGTCAACGATGCCAACGAGAACGCTGAGCGTATCCGCAACGAGGCTGACGCCAAGGCCCGCGAGGTTATCCGCCAGGCTCTGACCGAGAAGCAGGCCGAGCTCGAGGAGATCGATCGTCTCAAGGCTTCTCGTGAGGAGTTCAAGGCCGAGTACCTCAAGCTCATCCAGCACTTCATGGACGATGCCCAGAATTCCTTCCCGGCCGATCTGATGGCCTCCACGCCGGTCGGTTCTGCCGCTTCTCCTGCAGTGACTGTTCCCGCCGAGCCGCTGCCCGTCGCTGACCCGGTTGTCCCCGTGGCCGATCCCTTCGCCCCGATCGACAACTTTGCTGCCGACGACCTGGACTAACATTCGGCCTACAATTTAGTGCCTAGAAAGGACCCGCAGCTTGCGGGTCCTTTTTTATGACTGTGCAGGGGCGCGCAACATAAAAAACCGAGCCCTGCACATTGTGGCGCAGAACTCGGCGAATGGGTGAGCGGTAAAAGGTAGGTTTTAGGGCATGTCCCAAAACCTACTTGAGGAGGAAGTCGGAGAGGGGAATGGTACGGGCCTCGCGATGCTCGGGATCGGCGATGTGGTCGGCAGGATATCCACAGACGAGCATGTGATAGGGATAGACGCCCTTGGGCAGATTGAACTGCTCCTGTGCCACCTCAGGCTTAAAATGGCATACCCAGCACGTTCCCAGGCCCTGCTCGGTGGCCTCCATCATCATCTGATCACACACGATGGACGTATCGATTTCGCTGGAATTCATCTGATCATACGGGCGCACCCAAGCATCATCGGTAACGCTGCAAATAAGGAAGATGAGCGGAGCGCCAAAGATAGATCCATCACGAGCAAACCGAGGCTGACAAGCAGCAGCCTTCTCCAGAAGCTCAGGCGTATCCAACACCATCACACGGGTTGGATGATTATTGCAAGCAGAAGGAGCAATACGCCCAGTCTCAACAATGGCATCCACCACAGCCTGCTCCACAGCCCGATCTTCAAACTCACGACAAGAATACCGACCCTGAGCCAGATCCAAATAAGACATACAAGCCCTCCAATAATTAAAAATCAAACAAACCCAAAGTAACCCAAACAGTACCCAAAGCAGCAATCAGCCAAACGCTCATCAAGGGCCAAAGTGTCCGAACGGATACCAAAGGTCCCTTCAGCCAAACCCCCATTGCGCTAAACCTATCAGCCAAAGTTCCCAATGGTGGTGCATAAGGGAGCGGGCCCGGCCACTAATAACCTTTTGAACGACTCTGCTTGCAGCCGGAGTGAAAAAGGTTATTAGTGGCCGGGCCCGCGACCGGTGGGACATGTACCCCCAATTAACTGTTCTTCATGACAATCGAATCCACAACATCGGCCACATTCTCGCAGCAGTCGGCGCAGTACTCCAGGAAGGCGTAGACGTCACGCCAAGCGATGACCTCGAGCGGATCCTTGCCGTTAACGTGCAGGTTGCGCATGGCGTTGATGTAGAGCTCGTCGGCCTCGGACTCGATGGTGTTGATCTGGATGACCAGCTCGCGCAGCGTTTTGGACTTGCGGTAGTTGGGAAGCTCGACCATCAGGTCTTTCATGGCGCGGCAGGCGTCAGTCACCTTGTGGGCGATGACGATGGCGTCGGGATGGATGCTCTGAATGTTGGTGAAGTAGACGCGCTGCACGACGCCCTCAATACGGTCGAGCACGGTGTCGAGCGCGCAGCTCATCAGATCCAGATCCTCGCGCTCGAGCGGGGTGATAAAGGCGGTGAGCAGGGCGTCTTCGAGCTCGTGGTGCTTCTTGTCTGCCGCATGCTCAATCGCATGCATCTTATTGAGCATGTCGTGAATCTGCGCGGGATCGAAGTTCTCAAAAATCTGGGTAAGCAGCTCGGCGGCCTGGACGGCGAGGTCGGCGCAGGCGACGTAGTTGTCAAAGTAGAACGAATCGGGTTTCTTAGCCATGGGTGGGTCCTTTCGAGGCGAAGACGGGTGGGCGAAGTGTTGCGGTCCAGATGGACGTTCGGTTTGACTAGAGGAACATCATGAACAGCTTGGCCATGACAAAGCTGATGAGTCCGCAGGCGGGGAAGGTGAAGAACCAGGTGAACATCATGTCCTTAACGACGCCGAAGTTGATGGCCGAGAGGCGCTTGACGGCACCGACGCCCATGATGGCGCAGGTCTTGATGTGTGTGGAGGACACGGGGATGCCGGTAAGGGTGGCAAGCAGCAGGTTCGCGGCGCCCGCGAGGTCGGCGGAGAAGCCCTGATACTTCTCGAGCTTAACCATGCTCTGGCCGACGGACTTTATGATGCGCTCGCCGCCGACGCTGGTGCCGATACCCATGGTGGCCGAGCACAGCAGCATAATCCAGATGGGGATGCCGGCATCGCCGACGCTGGTCTGGCCGTTTGCGAAGGCCACGCCTAAAAAGAGCACGCCGATGAACTTCTGTCCATCCTGCGCGCCGTGCATAAAGCTCATGGCCGCAGCGCTCGCGATCTGAGCGTATTTAAAGAAGACATTGGCACGTCGCCTGTTGGCGGCGGCGAAAAGAACCGAGACGAGTTTGCACAGGACCCAGCCCATGACAAAGCCCAGGCCGATGGAGAGCGCCAGGCCGTAGATGACCTTCATCCACTCGTGGACGTTGACGCTGCTCGCGCCGCCGAGGGCGATAGCGGCACCGGTCAGGCCGGCGATAAGGCTGTGGCTTTGCGAAGTGGGGATGCCAAAACGCGATGCTGTGGCGCCGTAGACGACGATGGAGAACAGCGCTGCGCAGAGGCACGCGAGCGCCATGGTGCTGTTTCCGCCAAAGTCGACGATATGTGAGATGGTGTTGGCGACGCTCGCATTAAAGTGCGTCATGATGAGCACGCCGAGGAAGTTGAATGCGGCGCTCATGAGAATGGCGGCGCGGGCGGGCATGCAACGCGTAGTGACGCAGGTCGCGATGGCGTTGGGCGCGTCGGTCCATCCGTTGACGAAGATGGCGCCGAGCGCGAGGATCACGGTGACGGCAAGGACTGGGTTCGACACAATTTGGCCGAGGAAGGTTGAGAACGTTACGTCCATATATGGGCTTTCTCGAAGTTTGCAGGCACGTTACAAAAACATGATAAATCGTATCACCTCCTGTGGGTTTCTTAACGGAGTTCTGACGTGAGAAGTGGATTTTTTGGCACTAAAATTGAATATTAGTCCTGTTGACCGCGGGTATTCTTTTTGCTAACACGCCATGCGGACACGTGCGATTGCTACGACACTCCAAAACCACAGTCTGTTCGCTTTACAACATGCAAACATGCGTTCGATAATAGGAGGCATGGAATATCGACAGACAGACGGCAAAACTCGGCGCGTACACAAGCAGTATGTGGACGTCGTGGCTCGCATCCTCGCGGGCGGACAAGTCGTGCCAGTCGCCGTCTGCTGGGTCGACGGTCGTTGCTTTACGATTGACGAGATTGTCTCGACCACTGGGTTTGGCCTGACGGTTCACGGCATTCGTACGGCAACCTATAAGGTGCGTTTTGGCGGGCACGCGACCGAGTTGTATCTGGAGGACCAGACGCGTGAACGACCAGATGGCTCGCAGGCCCATCTGATGCGTTGGTGGGTGTGGGCATTCGACCGTACGCTCGAGGGCGAGCGCCGTAGGTAAGGACGCACGGCGTTCGGGTACAATGACAGGAATCTTGTCAGCTACTGCGCCGTTATTTGTGGCGCTTTTTGAAAGGACGAACCTATGAACGATATCCAGGGCTATCAGAACGGCCCCGTCGAGAGCGGCGCAAGCCGCGCCAAGGAGATGTCGCCGCGCGCGTACAATCTCGCCATGTCTGCCCTGATCTTCTTGGGCTTTTGCGCCATGGGCGCCGGCGCCTACTTTACGAGCACCATGTCGTTTGCGCGCATGATGATGAGCGGCGCCGCCTTGCCGCTGGTCTTTGGCTCGTTTATTTTGACCATCGTCGGCATGGTCATGATGTCGGCCGCCGCCAGCAAGCAGTCCGTGGGCCTGTCCCTTGTGGGCTACATAATCTTTGCGAGTACCTTTGGCCTGACCGCGTCGTTTGGCCTTGCCAACTACGACCTGCCCACCATCAACACTGCCTTTATCGCCACGGCCGCCATCACCTTTGTCTATGGCGCCTTGGGCGTGACGTTCCCCAAGTTTTTCCAGCGCGTATATGGCATCGGCTTTGGCATTCTGCTCGCCACTATTCTGGTTGAGATTGTGCTGATGTTCATGGGCGTCTCGCAGACCATCACCGATCTGATCGTGATCGTGGTGTTCGCCGGCTTTATCGGCTACGACACCTATGTTGCCACGACGGTGCCGCCTACGCTGCCCAACGCCGTGCTTATGGCATCCAACTTGTTCGTGGACATCATCAACGTGTTCCTGCGCATTCTGAACATCCTCGGCCGTCGCGACTAGTGGCGAATTGCGGCGGTGTTTGCCGTGCGTGTAAATCGATGCGAAAGGCGGTCCTTCGGGGCCGTCTTTTTTGTATGCGGCGGGGTATCATGGATGGGAAAAGCCGATAGCGGCAGAGACCGAGAAAGGTGACCACTTATGGCAGACGTCGACAACAGGAACCGTAACCGCAGGTCCAACCGAGCGGGTCAGCCCAATCCCAAGCGCGAGGCCCGTGCCAAGGCCGCCGAGCGTCACGTGGCAACTGTGTCCGAAGCGTGCGCCAAGGATATCGAGCGTTCGCTTGCCGGTGTTCGCGAGTTTGACGGTATGCCTGCCGGCTTTGTCGCGGCGATGAAGGCCAAGGTTCAGAGTGCTGTGGCCGCCGAAGAACAGGTTGCCGAGGACGTCGAGGGCGCGGAGGCTGCCGAGGTCGAGGCAGCGCTCGAGCCCGTCGAGGAGCCTGCCGAGGAAATCGCTGAAGCTGAGTCCGCGCCTGCTGAGGAGCCCGCTCCGGTTCTGCCCGAGGTCACCGTGCTCGATGCCTCCGCCACGCAGGCCATCCTGGACAACGGTCGTGGCTATGCGCAGTTCTGCGACATGGCCGTGCTCGCCTTTGCCTCGTTCACCAACCCGGGCGGTGGCTATATTCAGGGTTATCTGGGCCAGGAGGCCACGCTGTGCGCCGATTCGTATCTGTACAACGTTCTCGATATGCAGCGTAAGTGGTACGGCGAGAACCGTCGCCGCAACATCAACTGCGAGCTCTATCGCAACCGCGCCCTAGTGGTGCCTGCGGTGCGCTTCGACCGCAACCACGTGCATGCATACGCCGACGTGATCGTGGCCGCCGCGCCCAACGTTAAGCGCGCCCGCCAGGAGTATCGCGTGAGCGACGATGCTCTGCTGGATGCCCTGCGCGACCGCATTCGCTTTGTGCTTGCCATCTGCGACGAGCTGGGTCGCGAGAAGCTCGTGTTGGGCGCATGGGGCTGCGACAACAACGGCTTTGACGCAGAGGCCGTGGCCGAGCTCTTCCGCAAGGAGCTCGCGTCGGGCGACTTTAAGGTCAAGCAGGTCTTTTTTGCTGTGCCCTCTACGCGCTGGGACGAGGATTTTGCCAAGTTCGAGCACGTGCTGGCAAACTTCCCCGAGCGCAACGAGGAGTCCTATGCTCAGGTTGCTGCCCGCGCCGCAGCAGCCCGTGCCGCCGAGCAGGCCCAGGCTGCTGCCGAGGACGACGAGGATGACGATGACTGGCGCAAGTACCTGTAATCGGTACGTGCTGACAGATAGGTCGAGCCGGCGGGAGAGGCTGCTCCCGTCGGCTTTTTACTAAAGGAAGGGCTTACGATGAAAAACGTTCTATGTTTTGGCGACAGCAACACCTATGGTTACGATCCGGCGGGCATGCGCGACGGCACCGCGGTGCGCTATGCGCGGGATGTGCGCTGGTGTGGCGTGGCCCAACGTGACTTAGGCGAGGGCTGGCATGTAATTGAAGAAGGCCTCAACGGCCGCACGACGGTACGCGACGACATGTGCCATCTGGACACCAATCTTAACGGCATTCGCGCACTTCCGATGCTGCTCGAGGCCCATAAGCCGCTGGACGCCATTGTGATCATGCTGGGCACCAACGACTGTAAGACGGTCTTTAACGTGACAGCTTCCGATATCGCCCGTGGCGCCATGGCGCTGATTCGCGCGGTGCGTGCATTTCCCTGGACCAATGCCGCACCCTGCCCGCGTATTCTGCTGATGGCACCTATCAAGATCAAGCCGCAAATCGCCGATGTATATATGACCGATTTTGACGAGCGTTCCGTCGAGGCCTCGGAGCATTTTGGTGAGTACTACGCACATGTGGCTGAGCAGTTTGGCTGCGACTTTTTGAATGCCGCCGACTTTGCCGAGCCGGGCGATATCGACTATCTGCATATGATGCCCGAAAGCCATGAGAGCCTGGGTCACGCCGTGGCAGCCAAGCTCCAAGAGATGCTCGGTGAGTAGCGCGACCCCAAACCACCGCAAAGGTGCCTGTCCCCTTTGCGGTGGCTTGGGCTGCGAATCTTAATACTGCCACATGTGGTTGACAGGGCCGGAGCCTTTGCCCATGTTCAGGCCGGCGGCCAGAGCGCCTGTCAGGTATGCCTTGCCGGCGTTGACGGCGTCGGCAAGATCCATGCCCTGAGCCAGCGCGCAGGCGATGGCGGACGAGAGCGTGCATCCGGTGCCGTGCGTGTTGTCGGTCTCGATGCGCTTGTGGCGGAACCACGTGGTGAGTGGATCTCCCAGATGGTTGCCCTCGTCATCGAGTGGCGCGGGTTCGGCCAGTACATCGTTGGCCTCGTTGACAAGATGCCCACCCTTAACGAGGGATGCACAACCAAAGCGGCGGGTGAGGAGCATGGCAGCATTTTGCTGCGTGCGCTCGGAGTCGACCTCGTAGTCGAGCAGGGCCATGGCCTCGGGAATATTGGGCGTGATAACCGTCGCTAGCGGGAACAGGCGGCGAGTGAGCGCCTCTGCGGCATCTTCGGCAATCAGCCGTGCGCCCGAGGTGGCTACCATGACGGGGTCGACTACCACGTTTGTCGCCTTCCAGGCGCTCAGGCGGTCGGCGATAACATCGATAATCTCGACAGAAGAAACCATGCCGATCTTGACGGCGCTCGGGCGGATATCGTCAAAAACGGCGTCAATTTGCGCGGCTACGATATCTGGCGAGATATCCTGCACGGCGGTAACGCCCAGTGTGTTTTGCGCTGTGATGGCGGTGATGGCCGTCTGGGCATACAGACGGTGCGCCGTGATGGTCTTGATGTCGGCCTGAATGCCGGCGCCGCCGCTGGAATCGGATCCCGCGATGGACAGGACGGCAGGTACCTTACTACGATCCATGTTCGCTCCCTTGTTCGGTCGGAATCAAATGGGTCTTTAAGCCAGCATTATAAAGATGCCCGGGCCGACTCTATGTCGAACCCGGGCGGGCGATGCAATCTTTACGCAAATGCAAGCAAATGTTCACACGTCAACAATTGACAGGCACCAGCTCGCCGACAGAAGCGGCCGCGGCGACAGGCTAGTCCTCCATGCCGAGGTCGATCGTGGTGCCCTCGAAGATCTTGTTGACGGTGCGGACGGCGCACATCTTGCCACACATGGTGCAAGTGCCCTCGGTGGCGGCGGGGGACTCCTCGTAGCGCTTCTTGCCCGTAACCGGGTCGAGCGCGCACTCCCACATGGCGTCCCAGTCAAGCTTGCGGCGTGCCTGGCCCATCTTGTCGTCCATGTCGCGGGCGTGGGGCACCTTTTTGGCGATGTCGGCGGCGTGTGCGGCGATCTTGGTGGCCATGAGGCCGTCGAGCACATCCTGGGCGTTGGGCAGGCATAGGTGCTCTGCCGGTGTCACGTAGCACAGGAAGTCGGCACCGGAACTGGCGGAGATGGCGCCGCCGATGGCGGCGGTGATGTGGTCGTAACCCACGCCGATATCGGTCACCAGCGGCCCGAGCACATAGAACGGAGCATTGTGGCACAGGCGCTTCTGCAGTTTCATGTTGGCGGCGATCTCGTCGAGCGCCATGTGACCCGGGCCCTCGACCATGACCTGGACGCCGGCGGCCCAAGCGCGCTTGCACAGCTTGCCCAGCTCGATCATCTCAGCGGTCTCGGTGGCGTCGTTGGAGTCGTAGAGGCAGCCCGGGCGGCAGGAGTCGCCGAGCGAAATCGTCACGTCGTACTCGTGGCAAATCTCGAGCAACTCGTCGTAGAACTCATAGAATGGGTTCTCGTTACCGGTGACCTCCATCCAGCCAAACAGCAGTGAGCCGCCACGGCTCACGATGTTCATGAGGCGGCCGGTCTCCTTAAAGGTCTTGGTGACCGACTTGTTTATGCCGCAGTGGATGGTCATAAAGTCCACGCCGTCCTCGGCATGCGCGCGCACGACTTCGAACAGGTCGTCCTTGGTGAGCTTGACCAGCGGCTTTTCCATGTAGCCGATGGCGTCGTACATGGGGACGGTGCCTACCATGAGCGGCGTCTCGTCGATGAGCTGCTGGCGGAACTGACGTGTCTTGCCCGAGTTGGAGAGGTCCATGATGGCGTCGGCGCCAAAGTCCTCGGCGATCTTGACCTTCTTCCATTCCTCGGCGGCATCGGCCTTGTCGCCCGAGATGCCCAGGTTCACGTTGACCTTGGTGGACAAGCCCTCACCGACGCCAAAGGCGCGCATGCCCTTTTTGATGTGCACGATGTTGGCGGGAATGGCGATGCGGCCGTCGGCCACGCGCTCGCGGATGTACTCGGGGTCGCGATGCTCGCGCTCGGCGACCTCCTTCATCTGCGGTGTGATCTGCCCGGCGCGGGCGAAGTCGATTTGCGTGACGAGCTTGGGCTCGGTCTGTGTGCTCATTGGCACGGCTCCCTTCGTTGGCATTACCCATATCAGGTTTGCGGGTCAGGGCGGGCGCGCCCAGTCTCAGCCTGCCGTCTTGTCCTGCAAGCTCCCCGTTTATGTGGTGGGCTCAAGTATAGCCTGAATGGGTACGATTGGGCCAACGAGCGTGCCTGTGGGGAGGCGAACATGGAAGACAAGCATCTATATCGAGAGACGCAATGGGATGTATCGGCCGAGGAAAGCCGTGCGCACCATGGCCTTGTCGCGATTGGTTTTGCGGTGCTTGCCGTGCTGGTGATTGCCTTTTGTATTTGGACGTTTGGCGGTCGCGGCGGCGCTGCCTGGGAGTTCGAGACTGATGATGCCCTGCCGATAATGACGGTGAAGGTCGCGGGCGGCAATACCGTTGCCGCACCGGGCGACTACTGGTATCCGCGCGACGAGTTTGTGCAGCTGCAGTTGAGCGGCGGGTCTATTCCGGGTGAAGAAATCGAACGCGTGACGTTTGATGAGGCACTCAAAACACTCACGGTGAAGCTCAAAGATCAGGGCGATGTGCCCACGACCATGGATATCGCTCTGACGGAGTGGCGTCTGGAACCTCCGTCGGGCGTTGCGGTATCCGACGTAGGGCACGTTAAGATTACCTACCAAGATGGCTCGACGAGCGAGATTGCAAAGGCCGATGGCTTGGCGGAGTAATGGGGTGTTTGGAAACGGCGGGCCTATTGTGCCTGCGCGTTCATGAAAACCAGGGTGTTTTTGTCTGAAAGCTCGGGGATGTGCCGATAGCCGATGTTGAATGCGGTAAGTTCGCTTGCATCCTCGAGCTTGTTTTCTGCCATCCACCGCACCATGGAGCCGCGCGCCTTTTTGCTGGCGGTCGACCGTTGGATGGGCTTGCCGTTGCGGATACCCTCGCCAAAGAGGCATGTGACGGCCGTGGCGTCGCCCGCGAGGTGGGGCAGAACGGCTTTGGCATACTCTACGCTGGCGAGATTGACGATCGTGGTGTTTGAGCCTGCCGGGGCGATAGCCCGCGCGAGCTTGTCGCTCCAAAACGCGTAGAGGTCTTGGGCATCGTCAACGGCGAGCTTCGCGCCCATCTCCAGCCGATACGGTTCGATGGCATGAAAGGGACGAACGCACCCGTAGAGGCCCGAGAGGATCCACATGTGGCTTTGCAGCCAGGCGAGCTGTTCGGCATCCATTGCCTCGGGTGCCATGCTTTGGTACTGAATGCCGTGATAGGACATGATGGCAGGGGAGATGCGGCGCGCGATATCGGGATCGGCAAGATCGCCGTTTCCCAAGATGGGCTCGAACTCATGCAAAATGTCGAGACAAGGGGCCAGCAGCTTGTCGCTGACGTTCCACAGAGCTTGTAGACCGCTGTCGCCTTCGGTTCGTTCGATGTCCAAGAGCGCATGGTGCAGCTGGGCGGTCTTGCGCGGAAAGGGCGGAATCCCCTGAACTTCAAAAGCATCTTGTGCCGCGCGCATTTGCTTGGCGGGTGAAACGATGACCTGGAGCATGAACTCTCCTCTGCCAAAAAGAAGTTGCGGTGGAATGCGGTCTGCGCGGGCCGGTTGAAGGCCAGGTTAGTCCGTATTCCACCGCAAGTTATAAAGGGCTGGTTTGGTGCGCCTTACGAGGGTTTGTTAGGCGCGCTCGAGGAAGGCTTTGTAGCCGCGGTAGGCCTCGTAGATATCGGCCTTGTTGGCGACCTCCCACAGGGCGTGCATGGACAGGACGGCAACGCCGGAGTCGATGACGTTCATGCCATACTTGGCCATGATGTAGGCAATGGTGCCGCCACCGCCCGCGTTGACGCGACCGAGCTCACAGGTCTGGAAGTCCACGCCGGCCTCGTCCATGATGTCGCGGACGAGGGCCACGTACTCGGCATCGGCGTCGTTGGAACCGCCCTTGCCGCGGCTGCCCGTGTACTTGTTAAAGCACAGGCCACGACCCATAAAGGCGGCGTTCTTCGTCTCGAACTTGCCGGCATAGCCCGGGTCGAAACCGGCGGACACGTCGGAGGAGAGCATGCGGCTGCGGGCGAGCGCGCGGCGCAGGGCCAGCGGGCTATCCTCGCCGGCGAGCGTCATGATCTCGGCGACGGTGTTCTCGAAGAAGCGGCTCGTCATACCGGTGGCACCCACGGAGCCGATCTCCTCCTTATCGACGATGAGCGTGATGCTCGTGCGCTCCACGTTGGCGACGTCGATCTGGGCGAGCATGGACGGATAGGCGCAGACACGATCGTCGTGGCCATAGCCCAAAATCATGGAGCGGTCGAGGCCCATGTCGCGGGCGGGACCGGCGGGCACGACCTCGATCTCGGCGGAGAGGAAGTCCTCCTCCTCGACGTCGTACTGCTCCTTGAGGATGTTCAGGAACATCTGCTTGACGGGCTCCTTGGGAGCGTCCTTGTCGTCTTCATCGAACTTGACGGGACGGCCGCCCACGATCACGTCGAGGATCTCGGCGTCGACGGCGTCCTTGGCGGGCTTGGACATCTGCTCGCTCGAGAGGTGGATCAGCAGGTCGGAGATGGTAAAGACCGGATCGTCTGCCTTGTCGCCGATGTTGATGTCGACGGTGGTGCCGTCCTTTTTGCAGATGACGCCCACGAGTGCGAGCGGGGAGGCTACCCAGTGGTAGCTCTTGACGCCGCCGTAATAGTGTGTGTCGAGGTAGGCCATGTCGCCGGCCTCGAAGGCGGGATTCTGCTTAAGGTCCAGGCGCGGCGAGTCCACGTGGGCGCCCAGGATGTTAAAGCCCTGCTCGAGCGGGGCGGTGCCCAGGTTGACGAGCATAAGGTCCTTGCCGTGGTTGGCGGCGTACACCTTGTCGCCTGCCTTGAGCTCGCGGCCTTCGGCGATCACGGTCTCCAGGTCGACGTATCCCGCCTCCTCGGCCATCTTGATGCCGGTCTTGACGCACAGGCGCTCGGTCTTGTTCTCGCTCAAAAACTGCTTATAGCCGCGGCAAAGCTCCTCGAGCTCCTCGACTTGCTGTGGCGTGTACTTTTTCCATGCGCAGGGACGCTCCATGACGCAGGCTCCTTTCGGATCGATCGTGCTGGTTGATGTACCGTGAGCCATCGTATCACGCGCGGGCCCGCGGCGGCAGGGAAGCCTGATGTGCGGTGGCCGCGAGGCGGGGAGCGTGTAAACTGGTGGGAGCAAATCGTGCCCAGCCCAAAGCGAGGTATTCAATATGTCTGACAAACGCCGTACCTTTGCCGTTATCGACGGCAACTCGCTCATGCATCGCGCCTTCCACGCCGTGCCGCCGACCATGAACGCGCCGGACGGTCGCCCCACCAATGCGATCTTTGGCTTTCTGAACATGTTTCTCAAGATGATCGACGCCTTTAACCCCGATGGTGTGGTCGTGGCGTTTGATAAGGGCAAGCCGCGCGTGCGCATGGAGATGCTGCCGCAGTATAAGGCGCAGCGCCCGCCCATGGACCCCGACCTGCACGCGCAGTTCCCCATGATTAAGGAGCTGCTCGCTGCGCTCAACGTGCCGATTTTGCAGTCCGAGGGCTGGGAAGGTGACGATATCCTGGGCACCATGGCGCGCCTGGGCGAGGAAGCCGGCTGCGACATGCTGCTGGTGACCGGCGACCGCGACATGTATCAGCTCGTGACCGAGCACGTCAACGTGGTCTCGACCCGCAAAGGCCTGTCCGACGTGGCGATTATGACGCCCGAGAGCGTGGACGACCTGTATCACGGCATTACACCGGCGCTCGTGCCCGATTTTTACGGCCTGAAGGGCGATACTTCCGACAACATTCCCGGCGTGCCGGGCATCGGCCCCAAAAAGGCGAGCGCGCTCATCGCGCAGTACGGCAGCCTGGACGAGGTCATCGCACATGCCGACGAGGTCAAGGGCAAGATGGGCGAGAACTTGCGCGCGCATATCGACGACGCGCTGCTGAGCCGCAAGGTCGCAACCATTCGTACCGATGCGCCTGTCGAGCTCGACTTTGATGCGACGTCCTTCCCGGCGTTTTCTGCCGACGAGGTGTCCGCTACGCTGGGCACGCTCGGCATTACGGCCATGCAGAACCGTTTTTTGGCGCTGATTGGCGGCGAGGGCGGGGCTGCGGCCGCTGCCAGCACGTTCGAGATGCCTGCTGTTTTGCGTGCCGCCGCCGGCGATGCCGAGGCGCTTGCTGCCGCCGCCGCCGAGGTCGCTCGCGCGATTGATGCGGGCGAGTGGATTGCCGCTGTGGTGGACGATGACAAGGAGGAAGGCGCACTTTTTGGCCTGACGCGCACGCTGTGGCTGGCGACGCCCAAAGGACTGCTTGCACTTGAGGAGGGCGATGGCGGTGCGCCTGCCGTGGTCGATGGCTTCAACTTCGCCCACGGCGTGATTGCCGGCGTGCTTGCGCGCCTGTTTATGGAGGGCCGCGTGGCGAACCCGGATATGAAAGCGCTGCTGCATGTGCTTTCGCCCATCGATTCCTCCGAGCCCGAGCTCATGGATCCGCTGGCAGTCGATTCCACGCGCATCTTCGATACCGTGGTTGCCGCCTACTTGTTGGATTCCGACCGCTCCGAGTTTGACGAGGCGTATATGGCCGATACCTATCTGCAGATGGCGCTGCCTGCGGCGCGCGGTGCAGAGGGTGCCGGTGAGGACGCTCCTGCGCCCGCCGCTCGCACGGCGGCCTTGACGCTGGCGCTGGTCGTACCGCTGCGCGACCGCATGACCCGCGAGAACGCCGTCAACGTGTTCGATGGCATCGAGATGCCACTCGTGCCGGTGCTTGCCAAGATGGAGCGCGCGGGCATGCTCGTGGACCCCGACCGTCTGCATAGTCTGTCCGAGGGGCTTGCTACCCAGATTGCCGAGGTTGAGCGAAACATTCGAGACCTGGCGGGTGACGAGACCTTTAACATCGGCAGCCCCATGCAGCTCTCGCATGTGCTGTTTGACGTTATGGGGCTTCCGACCAAGGGCCTCAAGAAGACCAAGCGCGGCTACTATTCGACCAACGCCAAGGTGCTGAGCGACCTTGCCCGTGACCACGAGATCGTGCGTCTGATCTTGGATTGGCGTGAGAAGTCCAAGATCAAGTCCACATACCTGGATACGCTGGGCCCGCTGCGTCGTGGCGATGGCCGCGTGCACACCACCTACAACCAGACCATCACGGCGACGGGCCGCCTGTCCTCGAGCGACCCGAACCTACAGAACATCCCGACGCGCTCTGAGCTTGGTCGTACCGTCAAGACGGCGTTTTCGGCGGGCGAGGGCAGCGTCTTTTTGGCGGTGGACTACTCGCAGATCGAGTTGCGCCTACTCGCGCATCTTTCGGGTGATGAACATCTGGTACGTGCCTTTAACGAGGGTGAGGACTTCCATGCCGAGACGGCCGCGCGCGTGTTTGGCGTTCCCGTGTCCGAGGTAACGCCCGATCTGCGCAGCCGCGCCAAGGCCGTGAACTTTGGCATCGTGTACGGTCAGCAGGCGTACGGCCTGTCGCAGTCGCTGCACATCTCGATGGTCGAGGCGCGCGACATGATCGACCGCTACTACGAGGCCTACCCGGGCGTGCGCACGTTCCTCGACAACGTGGTGGCGCGCGCCAAGCAGACGGGCTATGCCGAGACCATGTACGGACGCCGTCGTCATATTCCGCAGCTCAAGGCCAAAAACCCGCAGCTCCGCGGCTTTGGCGAGCGCACGGCTATGAACCATCCCATGCAGGGTACCGCGGCGGACATCATCAAGATTGCCATGGCCCGCGTAAGCCGCCGCCTGGAAGAAGAGGGCTTTGCCGCCCACATGATCTTGCAGGTGCACGACGAACTGGACTTTGAGTGCCCAGTGGATGAGGTCGAGGCGCTCACCGCGATGGTCCGCGACGTCATGGAGCACGTAGTAGACCTCCGCGTACCGTTAATCGCCGAAGCCAGTACCGGCATAACCTGGGCCGACGCCAAATAGGAAAGCGCTCCGTAAGGCAAGCTCGCCCAAGACGCAAGCCCCCACATACTTAAGATTTGGGACAAACACTACTGATTAATTTGTCCCACAGTAACCAAAACAGAGGGGAGCCCCTTCCAACAAGGAGCTCCCCTCTGCTCAAATCATTTCAGCTAAGTATCTAGACACTCAAGACGCCATCTTGGCGGCAGGAAAGTAAACCTAGGGCCTGGCCGGGCGGCACGGGTTAACTTTTCGTAGATTCCGCACGCAAAGAAAGCCACTTAATGTGGCTTTCGTCTTGCGCAGGACCTGACCGAGCGAAAAGTTATCCCGTGCCGCCCGGCCAGGCCCGATGGGATGGCTACCGAGCCGCCAAGATGGCGTCGATGAGCGTCAGTACGCCCCCGTCGTTGTTGCTCGGAATGCGCCACTTGGCGTGCGCATTCATATGCTCCTCGGCATTGTCCACGATAAAGCTGTGACCGACGCGCTCAAGCATGGGGATGTCGTTGTAGGTATCGCCCACGGCGGCGGCATCGGCGATATCGATGCCGAGCTGCTCGCACAGGTGCGCGACGCCCGAACCCTTGTCGACGCCCAGGTTCATAAAGTCGATCCACTCGCGGCCGGCATTGGTGACATAGAGCTGATCCGAGAACGCGGGGTTATAGGTCTCGCGAAACGCGGGCTCGGCGTCGTAGCCGGGGAAAAAGATCGAGATCTTATTGGACTCGATATCAAGGCCCTCAAAGGTGTCGACGTAGTTGATCGTGTTGTAGTAGACGCTGATCTCGTCGTGGTACTGATGGTCGCGGGCGAGCACATAGAACTCGTCGTAGCAGCACAGGACGGGAACGGCGCGCGGGTCCTCCGAGGCACGAGCGAGCACCTGCTGATACAGCGCCACATCGATGTTGCTCTTATAGATATAGTTGCCGCGGTAGATAACGCAGGCTCCATTGTCGGGGCAAAAAGCAAGGCGGTTCTTAATGCTCTCGAACATTTCTTCGAGTTTTGGGGCGGGGCGTCCGCTGGCGGGGCAGAACACGATGCCAGCCTCGGCGAGCTTGTCTAGGCGCTCATCAAGACCCTGCGGCAACACGCGCTCGTCGGTGAGAAGCGTCTTGTCCATATCAACGGCGAGAATCTTAATGCTTCCAATATTGGTGTCCGATTCGTAAGTTTGCATAAAAGCGCGCCTTTCGTTTCGAAATTGTTTCAGACGTTATAATCATCAACCAGTAACCGAGCGTATTGTCGCAGGAACGGAGCGTATTTGCACCACGCTTCACAAAGTAATGAAAAAACTTTTCAGAAATTTGAATTTGTCGCTTGTGCTGCGGGCACTTTAGCGTAATATAGCGACCATCGAAAACGGAGACGGAAATACAACCGCTTACCGAAGAAAAGGTACCGTTTACGATATTAGAATTGCGCCCGGCGATAGGTGAAAGGAGAGGCAGATGCAGTTCGTAAAGATCATCACCACTGCAGATAATGCCATCCGACGCCAGCGCGCAATTTCCCGACGACGATAACAATCGTCTCTGTTCGTATGGGGTGAAATGCCCCAACAGAGTCATTTTGAGGTCGTTGGGTTTTAGCACGATATAAACGCATGTTTCTAGAGCATGCTGTGCTGCTTTTTGCTATTTAACCTGATATTGCACGGTTTTTTGACCTCGAAATGACTTGCAACTGACCGATGTTCTAACTAGCTACCAAGGGCGAAAGGAAACAGCCATGAGCAAGGAAAAAGTCGTTCTCGCATATTCCGGTGGTCTTGATACATCCGTATGTGTCAAGTGGCTCCAGGACGAGAAGAATCTCGATGTCGTTTGCGTCTGCGGCAACGTGGGCCAGGAGGAGACCGGCTTGGATGCCAAGAAGCAGAAGGCGCTTGACCTGGGCGTTCTCGATTGCCAGGTGCTCGACCTGCGCGACGAGTTCTCCGATGAGTTCCTGACTAAGGCCATCGCCGCAAACTCCATGTACGAGAACAAGTACCCGCTGCTCTCCGCGCTGTCTCGCCCGCTGCTCGCCAAGAAGCTTGTCGAGGTCGCTCACGAGTTTGGCGCGACCTACGTCGCCCACGGCTGCACCGGCAAGGGTAACGACCAGGTTCGTTTTGAGGCTGCCGTCAAGGCCCTCGACCCCGAGCTTAAGGTTATCGCCCCGGTTCGCGAGTGGGATCTGAAGTGCCGTCCCGATGAGGTTGCCTATGCTCACGCCCACAACGTGCCGGTTCCCGAGGGCGCCAACGACAACCCCTATTCCATCGACGACAACCTGTGGGGTCGCGCCATCGAGTGCGGTCACCTGGAGGATCCCTGGAACGAGCCGCTCGACGACGCCTGGGTTATGACCAAGAACCCCGAGGACACGCCGGACACCCCGACCTACACCGAGATTGAGTTTGAGGCGGGCAAGCCCGTCGCCGTCGATGGCAAGAAGATGAAACTCTCCGAGATCGTCATCGCCCTCAACAAGATTTCGGGTGACAACGGCTTTGGCCGTCTCGACCTGGTCGAGGATCGTCTGGTGGGCCTCAAGAGTCGCGAGTGCTACGAGGTTCCTGGCGCCCTGACGCTCATCACCGCCCACAAGGCGCTCGAGGACATCTGCGTCGAGGGTGACCTGCTCAAGACCAAGATTAAGCTCGAGCAGGATTGGGCCACCGCCGTGTACAACGGCCAGTGGTACAGCCCGCTCAAAAACGCGCTCGATGCCTTTATGGCCGACACCCAGAAGTTCGTGACCGGCACCGTCCGTCTGAAGTTCTTTAAGGGCAACTGCCATGTCGTCGGCCGCAAGAGCCCGTTTAGCCTGTATGACTACGGTCTGGCTACCTACGACCGCGACACTACGTTTGACGAGAAGGCCAGCGCCGGCTTTATCGAGATCGATACGCTGTCGCTCAAGACGTGGGCTAAGGTCCAGGGCCCCAGCTCTGCTGCCGCCCAGGCCTAGCGCCTCCTTCCTTTGGTATCCGCGCGGCCCATCCGCGTGATACATAACGGGCGCATGGGGTCCCTACCTTTCGTTATGCTTGCTGACACTTCTTAACATCGGTGGCCCCTACGTTCCGCCCGCATATATGATGCCGCGTCTGCGGCTGAGTCCGAGCCCCGCCGGGGTTGTCCGGCGGGGCTCCTCCTATCAATTTGACGGCCCTGCGCCTATATATATGGGGAGTATCCATTATGTTCAATGCTATCGCGCATGCTTTACTTGCCCTCGCGCCCGAGTTCGATGCTGCAAAGGTCGAGGACGTTCCTATGAGCCTAAAGGCCTGGATCGATTGTTCGCAGGGCAACATTCGGAGGGAGACGTTGGGCGCCAAGTGCATGGCGCGTCACTTCTTTGCAAATTAGCTATATGGCCTCGCACATGGTGGGGAATATGCAAAACTAGCGGTTGAGAAATCGCTTTAGCGACAGGGCGCATTGCTTTGGGCGCTTGTTTTGGGATTTGATGAAAGGGGACGGTTCCATGGCTCTTTGGGGCGGTCGTTTTGAGGCAGGCGTGGCCGAGGTCACGCAGGAGTTTGGCGCGTCGTTGCCGGTTGACAAACATCTCTATAAGCAGGATATCGCCGGATCTAAGGCACATGCCAAGATGCTGGCGGCCCAGGGCATTATCAGCGCCGAGGACGAGCAGGCGATTGCCGAGGGCCTGACCGGAATCGAACAGGATATCGATGCCGGCAACTTCACCTTTGATATCAACGACGAGGACATTCATATGTCCATCGAAAGCGAGCTGACGCGTCGTATCGGCGAGGCTGGCAAGCGCTTGCATACTGGGCGTTCGCGCAACGACCAGGTGGCGACCGATACGCGCCTGGGCGTCAAGGCGCTGGCCAAGGAGCTCATGGAGGCCAATCTTGAGCTGCGCCATGTGCTGGTGGATGCGGCCAAGAAGTACGACAAGGTGATTCTTCCGGGCTACACGCATATGCAGCACGCTCAGCCCGTGCTGCTCTCGCATCATCTGCTGGCGTATTCCTGGATGTTCGCGCGCGACTTTACGCGCCTGAAGGCCGCCTTTGATGCCGCTGACAACTGCCCGCTGGGTGCTGCCGCGCTTGCCGGTACGAGCTATCCGCTCGATCGCCAGATGACGGCTGCCGAACTTGGCTTTGCGGGCGTGATTCCCAACTCGCTCGATGCGGTTTCCGACCGTGATTTCCTGCTCGATCTGCATTACGCCGGATCCGTCATGGCGATGCACCTGTCGCGTCTTTCCGAGGAGATCGTGCTGTGGTCGAGCTCCGAATTTGGCTTTATCACGCTTTCAGACTCCTACTCCACCGGCTCGTCTATCATGCCGCAGAAGAAGAATCCCGACTTTGCCGAGCTTATCCGCGGTAAGAGCGGTCGCGTGTACGGCAACCTGGTGCAGCTGCTGGTAACCATGAAGGGCCTGCCGCTCGCTTATAACAAGGACTTGCAGGAGGACAAGGAGGGCGCGCTCGATACCGCTCACACGCTCATGCAGTGCCTGTCCGTTATGGCCGGAATGATTTCGACCTGGACCGTCAACGAGGATGCCATGGCGCGCGAGTGCGGCGTGGGGCACCTTGCCGCCACCGATGTTGCCGATTACCTGGCAAAGCGCGGTCTACCGTTCCGCGAGGCACATGCCGTGGTGGGGCACCTGGTCCTGATGTGTGAGAAGCGCGGCTGCAATCTTGAGGACCTGCCGTTTGAGGTGTTCCAGGAGGCAAGCCCGCTCTTTGAGCGCGATATTACCGAGGCGCTCGATATCCCGTCGATTGTCGCCGCGCGCACGACCGAGGGCGGTACCGCCCCTGCCGCCGTTGCCGTGCAGCTGCAGCGTGCCGAGGCGCAGCTCGTGGCCGACGAAGGCGTGTTTGGATCGCTAACCAAGGTTGTCGAGATGGGTCACGGGGCAAAGTAGAGGTTTGGCTGAAGACGTATTGTCCATTTATTGATAAATCGTTTTAGCTTTAAGGGCGTCTGCTGATGCGGGCGCCCCTATTTTGCTGCTATGGGGGAGGGGCTTGTCGAGAACTTCTGTAGGACCTTTGGGCAGGTTGTGAAGGGGGTACGTTCGCGGGTGGCAACCGACCGCCCGCTCTGTTCCATGTGGTTGATGAGCGGTCGGATGGTACTCTAATCGGGCTTCGAAACAGAAGTGACACATATGGAGCGCTTTAATAAATTGCAGCGTTTCAATAAACAGCTTTTTGTTTAACTGCAGCTAAAACTCTGTTACGATGCAGTCCAGGCGGGTGCCGGAATGGGACTTGGGCACGCGCGAACCTACTTGAAAGGCTACCTTATGGCTATCGAGAAGACCTTCATCATGATTAAGCCCGACGCGGTGCGCGATCGCAAGATCGGCGAGATCGTTGCTCGTATTGAGCGTAGCGGCCTTGTCATCGAGCGCATGGAGATGACCACGCTCGAGCGCGCTACCGTCGAGGAGCACTACGCCCATCTGGCCGACAAGCCCTTCTTTGGCGGTCTCTGCGACTTTATGACGAGCGGTCCGGTCGTCAAGATGGTCGTTTCCGGTCTCTCCGCTGTTTCCAAGATGCGCACCCTTATGGGCGCTACCAACCCGCTTGATGCTGCGCCCGGCACCATTCGCGGCGACTTCGCTGTCGATGTCAACGCCAACGTGATCCACGGCTCCGACTGCCTGGAGAACGCCGAGATCGAGATCAAGCGCTTCTTTGGCTAAACCAGCTTTGACTCCTTAAAGCTGTTAGCGTGTGGCTTGGGCGCCGCGGAATTCCAACCGCGGCGCCCTTTTATTCCGGTAGATTTTTGGTAAACGCATAGAAAACTACTAAAGAGCCCCCGTCCGGATGTTTCTTCCGGGCGGGGGCTGGCGCTAGCGTATGGCTTTGTAAGTCTTTAGGCCTCGTCGACGATCTTAAGGCCGCGCGTGTGGTCGATCTCGTTGAGGAGGTTAACGCGACGCTCGTGACGGCCGCCCTCAAACTCGGCGTCGAGCCACTCGTCGACGATCATCTTGGCGAGCTCGGAGCCAACGACGCGGGCGCCAAAGGCGAGCACGTTGGTGTTGTTGTGCATGCGCGAGAGCTTGGCGCTGAAGGGCTCGGAGCACACGACGGCGCGTACGCCCTCGACCTTGTTGGCAGCCAGGCTGATCCCGACGCCGGTGCCGCAGATCAGGATACCCAGGTCAACGTCGCCGTTGGCAACGGCCTTGCCCACTTTGTAACCGGCGATGGGGTAGTCGAAGCTCTCGGAGGTGTCGGTGCCATAGTTCACGACCTCGCAGCCGCGCTCCTTCAGGTGCTCGGAAATGATGTTCTTGAGCTCGACGGCGGCGTGGTCGTTACCGATACCGATCTTCATGGATGGTTCCTCTCTGGTCTGTGCGGCGCAAATGCTAAAGGTGTTTACCGCGTTCGACTGCATGATAGCGCGACTTTTGCGTAAACGCTCGGGCGTTTTTTGGTCAAACGCTTTAGCAGGCAACAAGACTAGCTTTTCATGAATGAATGCCGTCAGATTGCGCTTGAACGCCGTCCGCCGGAACCGTGGTTGCGGTTTTTGATGCATTGTTATCAAATAAAGGAGCCAACTTTTTTGAGAGTCCAGCCCGTTATGCAAGCAGGAGATACCTATGCCTACCGATTCCATCCGTGATGCCGCGTTTTGCGATGTTTTGAACCGCGAGCTTGTCTGTGCACTCGGCTGCACCGAGCCCATTGCCGTTGCCTATGCAGCGGCGCTGGCGAGCCAGACGCTCGGTTGCGAACCCGATCATATGGATGTTGCCTGCTCGGGCAACATTATCAAGAACGTTAAGAGCGTGACCGTGCCCAACTCGGGCGGTATGCACGGTATTGAAGCCGCGGCCGTGCTGGGTGCCGTGGGCGGCGACGCTAAGAGCGCGCTCGAGGTGCTCGAGAGCGTTAACGATGAAGACCGCGCTCGCGTGGCCGAGCTCCTCGCCGACGCTGGCTACTGCGATGTGTCGCTTGTCGAGGGTGTGCCCAACCTCTACATCAAGGTGACTGCGACGGCCGGGGGCCATACCGCGGTCGTCGAGATTACCGATCACCACACTAATGTCACGTGCCATACGCTCGATGGTATTCCGGTATGCGGCAAGTCGGCGGGGGAGTGCGCCGCCTGCGCCGAGCGCGTGGTGGCCGAGCGTGCGGCAGATAACGCCGATACGCCCATGTCCATTGATTCCATCATCGACTTTATCGAGGACGGTGACATTGAGGGCGCCCGCGCTGCCGTTGAGCGTCAGATTGAGCTGAATGGCGCAATCAGTGCCGAGGGCCTTGCGCACGCTTGGGGCGCCGAGGTGGGTCGTACGCTGCTGGGTGCTCGTGCCGATGACGTCGCCTGCCGTGCCCGTGCCCGTGCGGCCGCCGGGTCCGACGCCCGCATGAACGGTTGCGCGCTGCCGGTCGCCATTGTGTGCGGCTCGGGCAATCAGGGCATTACCTGCGCACTGCCCGTCATGGAGTATGCCGAGTACCTGCGCTGCGACCACGAGCGTCTGGTGCGCGCCGTGATGCTGTCCGATCTTATCGCCGTGCATATCAAGAGCTATATTGGTGCGCTTTCGGCGTTTTGCGGTGCTATTTGCGCCGCGTGCGGCGCCGGCGCTGCGATTACCTGGCTGTGCGGTGGCACGCGCGAGCAGATTGGCGCGACGGTCTCGAATACGCTCGGTAACGTGGGCGGCATCGTGTGCGACGGCGCCAAGGCGAGCTGTGCCGCCAAGATCTCGGCTGCCGTCGATGCAGCGATTCTGGGCCATGATATGGCCATGCAGGGTCGCGGCTTCCGCGCCGGCGAGGGCCTGATCCAAGATACCGTTGAGCAGACAATCGCCAGTATGGGCTACGTAGGCCGTGTGGGCATGAAAGATACCGACGTCGAGATCCTCAACATTATGATCGGCAAAACACGGGTTTGCTAGCTACGCGGTTTTACCAAACCGCGTAGCTAGCCGACGCTGCAAACGTCCCTAAGCGGCAATCTGCCTTTCAATCGTCGGGCATGGCCAGAAGGCCTATGCCCTCCTCTTTCAAGGCACATTGCTCGCTTAGGGGCGTTTTCGCTGACTTATGCTCAACCTGCGGCGTTGTTTTATTTGGAGCGAGGGAGGGGTCCTATGACAGTTCGTCGGCTACTTGGTGTTCGTAGAAGGCTTCTACTACGGCGTTAAAGTCGCGGGCGAAGCCTTCCATGGTTCCGCGCCAGGTGACTCGGTTGGGCTTGCCCTGGCCTACATAGGCAGTCTGAATGCCGCAGGCGGGACTAGGGAAGTCGCGTTTGGGATCGTTGCCCACCATAAGGACCTCGTGCGGCTCGAGCCCCATCACCTGAAGTTGCTCTAGATAGTAGGTGGCATCGGGCTTGCAGCGGGTGGTGTTACCCATGTGCGTGACGAGCTCAAAGGGGGCGTCGGCCAGGTCGCCCCAGCCCATGCGGCACTCGATGGCCCCCTGCGGAAAGCTGGGGTTGGTAAAGAGCGCGCAGCGCAGCCCTGCGTCCTGTACGGCCTGGAGCGCGGCGTGCGCGCCCGGCATGGCGTGGGCGTTAATGACATTGTCGTTCTTGTACGGAAGAACTTCGCGGTCGTAGAAGGTAAACGCCTCGTAGATGAGGGGATCGGAGAGGCAGATGCCGCATCGGCGCTCGACCTCTTCTTGGTAAAACTCAAGATTGGTGCGGTTGTCCGTGCCGCTGCGGCGATTGGCGTTGAGGTCGACCAGGATGGTGCCAAGGCGTGCCATCGTGCCACCGCGGCTGCGTCGCCCGATATCCGAGAGCATCGACGAGACATCCTTAAAATAGCGAAGGATGAATGCGTTGAGGTTGATGCTAAGAAGCGTTTCGTCCATATCGAAAACGACTGCTTTGAGCACGCGGGCACCTTTCTCGTAAATTTGATCTAGAGTCGTTGGCTCCGGATACTTTACCCCAAAGCCAAATGCCCGGCTGGTTATCGTCAAGTTGCGGAGACGTGTGTTCATAAGATTACGAAAAAGTCTCCACACGAGTAAAAAATCGCAGTTCACGCTTGAAATCGAACTCATTTCCCCGTAACCTATACGAACGTGATTGCATAAGCGTCACATTAGTATCTGTCGGCTCCCGAGTGTTCCTAAACGTTGTGTGCTTGTCGCACCCTTCTGTAGGTCCTAGCAATCGGGGCCCCGTAGTTCGAAAGGGGTCCACCTTTGAGTGAGATTCAGAACTCGTCCATTTTCTCTCTTGACGATGTCAACGAGGAGGAGATGAACAACCTCATCGACGGTACGATTACCGACTTTGATGAGGGCGATCTCGTTAACGGCACTGTCGTTAAGATCGAGCATGACGAGGTGCTCGTTGACATCGGATTCAAGTCCGAGGGCGTTATCCCGGTCCGCGAGCTGTCCATCCGCAAGGACGCTAACCCTGCAGACATCGTTGCACTCGGTGATCCCATCGAGGCTCTGGTTCTCCAGAAGGAGGACAAGGACGGTCGTCTGGTCCTGTCCAAGAAGCGTGCCGAGTACGAGCGTGCTTGGAACCGCATCGAGGAGAAGTTCAACTCCGGCGAGAACGTCGAGGGCGAGGTTATCGAGGTTGTCAAGGGCGGCCTGATCCTCGACATCGGCCTGCGTGGCTTCCTGCCCGCTTCCCTCGTCGACCTCCGTCGCGTCAAGGACCTCACCTCCTACATGGGCACCCGCATCGAGGCCCGCGTCATCGAGATGGACCGCAACCGCAACAACGTCGTCCTCTCCCGTCGCGTCGTGCTCGAGGAGTCCCGTAAGGCCGAGCGCTCCGAGATCCTGTCCAAGCTCAAGTCTGGCATGCGTCTCCAGGGCACCGTTTCCTCCATCGTCGACTTCGGCGCCTTCGTCGACCTCGGCGGTATCGACGGCCTCATCCACATCTCCGAGCTCTCCTGGAACCACGTCAACCATCCTTCCGAGGTTGTCAAGGTCGGCCAGGAGGTCGAGGTCGAGGTTCTCGACGTCGATCTCAACCGCGAGCGCATCTCCCTGGGTCTCAAGCAGACCACCGAGGATCCGTGGCGCGCACTGGTCAAGAAGTACCCCGTCGGCGCTATCGTCGAGGGCACTGTGACCAAGCTTGTCCCGTTCGGCGCTTTCGTCGACCTGGGCGAGGGCATCGAGGGCCTGGTGCACATCTCCGAGATGGCCAACAAGCACGTCGATCAGCCTTCTCAGGTCACCCACGTGGGCGACAAGGTTCAGGTCAAGGTCATGGAGATCGACCTCGACCGTCGTCGTATCTCCCTGTCCATGAAGTCTGCTGCTGAGACTCTGGGCGTCGAGATCGAGGTTACCCCGCTGCCTTCCGAGAAGAAGGACGAGGAGACCGACGCCGAGTAAATCGGTTTGACGATCACTTCTTTTAAGGGATCCGTCCGCAATGGACGGGTCCCTTTTTGCATTTGCTGCTGATGTGCGCGATACAACCCGGGCTGTCCACAGGCTATTGAGTTGTCGGTACATGAAAAAAGCCGATATCCCGCCTCGGGGAGGAGGCGGGAACGCACCGAGTAGACGGAGGGGTGCGGAGCGCGGTCGCGTCTCGACTGACGACGTTGCCCATCGACAGGACCATTGTAGCGCATGGCGGTTCTTGGTTTATCGTGTCGAGCGTTTGCGTTGTGCCATTGCCTGCGGTAACGGTGTGCTACACTCTTGCACTGCTGAGTGGGCCAGACGGTCGCGCGATGTGCTGCTTGCGGTACGCGTGAGGAAAGTCCGGGCTCCAGAGGGCGGGATGCCGGCTAACGGCCGGGCGGAGTGATCCGACGGAAAGCGCCGCAGAAAAGAAGACTCCCACCTGCGCCGCAAGGCGTAAAGGGAAAAGCTGAAACGGTGGTGTAAGAGACCACCAGCGTCGTGGCAACACGGCGGCTTGGCAAGCCCCATCCGGAGCAAGCGCGAATAGGAACGCTATGGGCCGGCCCGGTCCGCGTTCGGGTAGCGTGCGTGGAGCTGCATGGTAACGTGCAGACAAGATAAATGACCGTTCACGACAGAACCCGGCTTATCGGCCCACTCGGCACTTTGTTGACGCTGCGAACCCGTCAGCGCGGCAATCTGCCTTTCAAGCCTTCGGGCATGACCATAAGGTCAATGCCCTCGTCTTTCAAGGCACCTTGCTCGCGCTGACGGGTTCTCGCTTTCGTTGACGGAATCATCGGCGTTGTCATTCTTTTTACTAGGGTTATCGTATTATTGAGGCTGTTTGTTGCCGCGCTTAGTTTTGTTGAGGGGCTTTGTTGGACAGCTATTTTACTCTGCAATCGAATATTGAGGTTTCGGGCGAGTTTGTGGACCGCAAGAGTCGGTTTATTGCCCAGCTGGTCCATATTGAGTCCGAGGACGAGGCGAATGCCTTTATCGAGATGGTTCGCAAGCGTCATTACGACGCTCGACACAATGTTCCCGCGTGGATTTTGGTCGATGGACGCGAGCGCCAGAGCGATGATGGTGAGCCGAGCCGCACGAGCGGTATGCCGACACTCGAGGTGTTGCGCGGTGCGGAGCTCAAAAATGTTTGCTGCGTAGTGACACGCTATTTTGGTGGTACGTTGTTGGGGCCCGGTGGCTTGGTACGCGCCTATACCGCGGCGACGCAGGCGGCGGTGGCCGCGGCTCAGGAGGCCGGGCAGATCGTCGAGATGACGAGTGTCGTGCCTGTTGACGTGCATGTGGCCTATCCGCAGTATGAGCAGGTGCTTCGCTTGGCCCAGGATTCCGGTGCCAAGGTTTCGGATACCGAGTACGCGGATGCCGTGACGATTCATTTGGTGTTTAAGGCGGGGGAGCAGGAGCCGTTTTGCGTTAAGATGCGCGAGCTTATGGCGGGGCGCGAGGAGATTGAGGTCGGCGCTCCCGAATTTGCCGAGTTCTAACGACGACGGCCGGCGTGCTTTTGGATGAATCCCAAGCGCGCCGGCCGTCGTTTTATGTTGTCGCCGTTTACTCGGCGAGCTGCTTTAGCACATCGCAGGCGATGTCGACGGCGTCGTCGATGCAGCCGGGGCAGCTGCGGAGCGGACCCTGGTCCGATCCGACGCCTTTGAGCGTGCCGCAGACGGTCGTGGTGTTCTTCTCGCCAAAGCGCTTGGCAATCTCGCGCGACAGCTTGTAGGTCTGGCCCTTGGTCTTGGGGTTCTCCATACCGTCGCTCATCACAAAGCCCATGATGGCCACGGCGCCCGAGATGGCGCCGCAGGTCTCGGTCATGCCGCCCATGCCGGCGCCAAAGCCCTCGGTGAGGGTAAAGGCGATCTGGGGGTCGAGCCCCACAGCGGGCGCGAGCGTGCAAGCGACAGCCTGGGCGCAGTTAAAGCCGCGGGCGTGGTACTCGGCAGCCTGAGCCTGGCAGGCGGCAGTGTTGAGCTGGGTGGTATTGATCTGCTTCATCGTTGTCTCCTTGTTCATGGTGTACCCGCCTATGGTACCCTTGCCGGCGCATTCGCTTATCGAGACCGCAGTGCATATCTCATTGTTTTTCGCCATCGAACACTTTCTTAAGATTTAGGACAAATAAACCTGATTAATTTGTCCCATAACCTATCGGCGGGATGGGTTGAGAGGGGTGCGGGGTAGCGGTATCGTGAACCGAATAAAAACAAAACCCAAGTAAGGGAGTTGGATATGAGCGAGCAGACTATCGGTACCACGTGCGTTCAGGGCGGCTATCATCCGGGCGATGCGGAGCCGCGCCAGGTGCCCATCTACCAGTCCACCACGTGGAAATACGACACGTCCGAGCACATGGGCAAGCTGTTTGACCTGGAGGAGTCGGGCTACTTCTACAGCCGTCTGCAGAATCCCACGTGCGATCTGGTTGCCGCCAAGATCTGCGAGATGGAGGGCGGCACCGCTGCGATGCTCACGAGTTCGGGCATGGCCGCGAACTTCCTCGCGATCTTTAACGTGGCCGGTGCCGGTGATCACGTGGTCGCGAGCTCAGCTATCTACGGCGGTACGTATAACCTGCTCGCCCACACCATGGGCCGCATGGGCGTGGCTTGCACGTTTGTCGCCCCCGACTGCACCGATGAGGAGCTGGAGGCAGCCTTTGAGCCCAATACCAAGCTCGTCTTTGGCGAGACGATTGCCAACCCCGCCCTTGCCGTGCTCGATATTGAGCGCTTTGCCAAGGCCGCGCATGACCACGGCGTGCCGCTGATGGTCGACAACACCTTCCCGACGCCCGTGATGTGCCGTCCCTTTGAGTGGGGCGCCGACATCGTCACGCACTCCACCACCAAGTACATGGATGGGCATGCGGCCTACCTGGGTGGCGTGATCGTCGACCACGGCCAGTTTGACTGGATGGCCCATGCAGACAAGTTCCCGGGTCTCACCACGCCCGACGAGAGCTATCACGGCGTGACCTATGCCGAGAAGTTCGGTCGCGAGGGTGCCTTCATTACCAAGGCAACCGCTCAGCTCATGCGCGACCTCGGCCCCATGCAGAACCCGCAGGCGGCGTTTTTCCTGAATAGCTCGCTCGAGAGCCTGCATGTGCGTATGCCGCGTCATTGTGAGAACGGCCTGGCCGTTGCTAAGTTCCTGCAGAGCCATCCCAAGGTGCGCTTTGTGAGCTATCCGGGCCTGGAGGGCGATAAGTACTATGACCTGGCTCAGAAGTACATGCCCAACGGTACCTGCGGCGTCGTGAGCTTTGGCTTTAACGGTGGTCGCGCGGCGGCCGAGACCTTTATGAAGAGCCTTAAACTCGCCCAGATCGCCACGCATGTGGCCGATGCTCGCACTTGCTGCCTGCATCCCGCTAATGCCACGCATCGCCAGATGAACGATGAGGAGCTCATCGCCTGTGGCATCTCCGCCGACATGGTGCGCCTGTCGTGCGGCCTCGAGGATACGGCCGATCTGATTGCCGACCTTGAGCAGGCACTCGAGCAGTGCTAGGCTAACGTTCGCATAAGGCGCCGATGCTGGCAGAAAGCTTCGGCGACCTTTCGTTCCGATTCCGTAGGCGGGACCCCAATCGCGACTGTTTGTAGGCGATTGGGGCCCCGTTTTTGCGTTGCGCCACTCGAAAGGATGGATATGGAGAAAACCGCAGAGCAGCTGCGCCGCGAGCACATTGCCCTTGAGGGCGAAACCCATGGCAAGAACAAATGGGCGATTCTGTTTACCGTGCTCATCATGACGTTTATGTCGTGTCTGGATTCGACCGTCGTGACCGTGGCGTTGCCCGTGATGCAAAAGGAGCTGGGCGTGGGCCTCGACCGCATCCAGCTGGTGAGCTCGGTGTACCTGCTTGCGACATGCGTGTCTATGCTGCCGTTTGGCCGCTTGGGCGACGTGCGCGGCAAGGTGGGCGTATTCCAGCTGGGCGTAATCGTTTTTACGGCCGGCTCGCTGCTTTGCGGCCTTTCGAGTTCGCTCGAAGTTCTTATTCTGGCACGCATTGTGCAGGGCGTCGGCTGCGCGGCGGCCATGGCTAACAACATGGGTATCATCACCGAGTCGTTTCCGGCGCGCGAGCGCGGTCGTGCCATGGGTATTCTCGCGACCTTCGTGGCCCTCGGCATGATGTGTGGCCCCGTGCTGGGCGGCATGCTGGTGGCAAGCTTTCCCTGGGAGAGCATCTTCCTCATCAACCTGCCCATTGGCGTCATCTCGTTTATCGTGGGGCTCTATACGCTGCCGCATGTTAAGCCGGAGGCTGGCGAGCGCCCCATGTCCCTGATCGAGGCTGCTCGTCGCTGCTTTGCAAATTCGGCCTTCACCATCAACCTCGCCTGCATGCTCATCGTGTTCGTTGGTATTGGCGCATCAGAGTTTATCCTGCCGTTCTATTTTCAGGACGCCCACGGCTTTGGTTCCGACATCTCTGGACTACTCTTTTTGGCGTTGCCGATGGTGAATGCCTTTATCGGCCCGCTTTCGGGTACGGTTTCGGACCGTGTTGGCTGCGAGGGCCCTACGGCGGTCGGCCTAGGCGTGTACGTATGCGGTCTCTTTGCGGTAAGCACGCTCGACGAGCACTCTTCCATCCCTGTGATCGTGTGTTGCGTCGCGTTTATGTCGTGTGGCACGTCGATTTTCCAGAGTCCCAACAACTCGCTGTACATGGGTTCGGCCCCGCGCGAGGCGCTCGGTTTTGCGGGCAGCCTGGGTAGTCTGGCGCGCTATGCGGGTATGGCAGTGGGCATTACAGCGGCGTCGCATATCCTGTATGGGCAGATGAGCGTGGCGATGGGTGAGGCCGTGACCAGTATTGTTGCAGGCCGTCCGGATGTGTTCCTGTTTGGTTTTCGTTCGGTGTTCTATGTGTTGATGGCTGTGGCCGCTGTGGGCTTTGCGTTCGCCATGGTGCGTTTGGTGAGGATGCGCGCCCGCCATTAGCGTGTTGGGAGGCTGTCTGCCACGATTCGCGCCGTCTCAAAAAGACTCGTTTGTGGTGCGATGCGGCTTGTGGGGCGGGCGGGGGTCGGTCCGTGGTAGACTATCGAACAACGTTTATTAATCGCGCGGTATCGTTGCCGCGAGAAGGGGTTGCGCCATGCAGGAGCTTGAGGATCGTATTCGCCATGACGGCATCGTAAAGGCCGGTAACGTCCTTAAGGTTGATGCCTTCCTCAACCACCAATGCGACGTTGAGCTGTTCGACCACATGGGCGCCGAGTGGGCCCGTCTGTTCGAGGGCGTCGAGATCAACAAGATCCTGACGATCGAGGCTTCGGGCATTGGCATGGCTTGTATTGCAGCCCAGCATTTTGGCGGCGTGCCGGTGGTCTTTGCCAAGAAGGCGCAGTCCATCAACCTCGACGGCGAGCAGTATGCCACGACCATCTACTCCTTTACCAAGCAGAAGGAGTACCCGGTCATTGTTGGCAAGCGTTTCCTGTCCGAGGGCGACAAGGTCCTGATCATCGACGACTTCCTGGCCAACGGCTGCGCGCTCGAGGGTCTTATCAAGATCTGCGAGGCTGCGGGTGCCGAGGTGTCCGGTATTGGCATTGCGGTGGAGAAGGGCTTTCAGGGCGGTGGCGATAAGCTCCGCGAGCGCGGCTTCCGCGTTGAGAGCCTGGCCCGTATCGCCGATATGGACTGCGAGACCGGCGAGATCACCTTCGCCTAAGCGCGCAACACAAGCGATTGGTATGCGATGTGACAAAGGGACTGTCCCTTTGTCACATTTTTTGTTATGAGGGGAGGTGTTGATATGGACGAGAACAAGATGGGATGGCGCGAGTATGCACGCTATGCCGAGATGTCGGCCGAGGAGTTGGCGCGCGATTGCGAGGTGCAGGTGTTTCGCGCGACGGGTCCGGGCGGACAGGGCGTGAACACGACGGACTCGGCGGTGCGCATGAAACATATCCCTTCGGGGATTGTCGTGACGGCGCGTGAGAGCCGCAGCCAGTTTCAGAATCGCGCGAGCTGCCTGCTTAAGCTGCGCGCTGAGCTTGAGCGTCGCGGGCGTCCACCGCGTCGACGCGTAAAGACCAAGGTGCCTCAGCGCTCTCGCCAGCGCAGGCTCAACGACAAACACTTCAACGCCATTAAAAAGGCCAACCGTCGCAAGCCGGGCAGCGACGAATAGCCTCCTCATAAGTTGCGGTGAAATAGGGACTGTTTTGCGGCTTTAGATGCATAAACAGTCCCTATTTCACCGCAACTTAGGTGGGGTTAGCGGGTGGGGTGCCAGACTTGGAGGGCTCCGCCGAGGACGTCGACCTCGATGCGCGAGGCGACGATGGGCTCGCCATCGGCCTGAATGGGGTAGTCGGGCTCCTCAAAGGTAAGCTCGGCATGGCGGCAGCGGCGCATGCGAACCGGTGGCAACTTGGTATGGTGGCCGTCCTTGGCCGAAAGGAACATGGGCAGGGCAACTGCACGGGGGACGGGGCCGCAGGCGTAGCAGACGTCGAGCATGCCGTCGCACGGGTCGGCGTCGGGACAGATGCGATAGCCCGAGCCATAGGTGGGCCCCAGCTGAATCGCCATGATGATCGCCCTCACGCGCTCGGCGGGCGCGCCGTCAAAGCTGACTGTCATGGGGTAGTTGCGATAGCGCAGGCCAAACTGCTCAAGTCCCGAGAGGGTGTAGAGCGGAGCGCCGGTGAGGCCCGTCTTTTTGCGCAGCTCGGTGGTGCCAAGGCCGATGGCGGCATCGATGCCGACCGAAAGCGTCTGGTCGTAGTACTCAACGGCAGCCTCGCCGCTGCCGCTCGCAGGGCTCCACGAGCGAATGCGCCCGATGTCCTGATGCTGCAGCTCGCAGGTGAGCAGCGCGCCAAAATCCTTGCCGGAGAAATCGTCGATGCCGAGTGTTTGGGCAAAATCATTGCCGGAGCCTACGGGCAGGACGGCAAGCGCCGGTCGAACCGCCTCTTCTTGCGTCATAAGCCCGTTGACGACCTCGTGGATCACGCCGTCGCCGCCGAGTGCGATAACCGTGCGGTAGCCCTGGGCCTGTGCGGCAAGCTCCTTGGCATGCCCCGCGCGTTCGGTCAGCACCAAGTCAAACTGGGATGCGCGCGCGGTCATATCCAAAAAGCGCTGCAGGCGCTCGGCAACTTCGCGCGCAGCACCCGACTGGGCGGCTGGGTTGGCGATGATGAGCGTGCGACCAAAATCAGTTGCGTGCATGGGGCGACTCCCGGCGTATGACGTGACGGTGCGGTCGCGCTCAGGTCGAATTGCCCCCGATTGTGGCTGCACGGCGAATACTTACGTCTACTCTATCAGGTCGTTGTGGCGCTCGATAGCATCCGCTACTGTACCGCCCTCATCCACAATAAGCGAACGGCGCTTGGGCGAGATGATGCGCTGGGCGGGGTACACGCCGCGGTGTCCGGCAGTTAGGTAGCTGATAAAGGCCACGATGACAAAGAACCCGGCTGCCGTGCCGTGGAACAGGTCGATGGCCATCATGCAGGTGGTGATGGGCACGTTGAGGCCGGCACAGAACACGCCGAGCATGCCCAGCGCCGCCAGAAAGCTGGGGTCGATTCCGACGAGGCAACCTATCCAGCCGCCGAGCGCCGCACCGATACCAAACAGGGGCGTGACCTCGCCGCCTTGGAAGCCGGCGCCCAGGGTGAGCGCCGTCACCACGAGCTTGATGGCTGCGTCGGCAAGGGTCGTGTTACCGGAGAACCCGGCGCCCGAGAGCCAGGTGGCAAGGCCGGCATACTTCCAGGCGTCGAGCATCGCGTAGGCCGCGAGCACCACGAGTGCGCCTATGAGTGCGCGAGCAAGGTAGTTGGTGATAAAGCGACCGTACAGGCTCTTGACGGTTCGAACCGACCAGGCAAAGAGGCGCGCCGTAAGACCGAAGATAATGGCGCTGATAACAACGATGACGACCGTTTTGGGCGTCATAGCGGGAACGCTGGCGATGACATTCGCTTCGTACTCGGTACCCAGGGCGAGTGATGTAAAGTAGCCGGTAAACGAGGCGACCAGGCAGTAGATGCCCGCGGTGTAGTCGATCTTGCCGATAAAGCACATCTCCATGCCAAAGAAAGCTCCGGCAAGGGGCGAACCGAATACGGCGCCAAAGGCCGACGAGATGCCGGCGAGCATGAGGTCGTGGTGGTCATGCTTTTTGAGGTGGGCGAGGCTCGAGATGTTGCTGGCGATGGTGCCGCCAATCTGTACCGCGGCTCCCTCGCGACCGGCCGATCCGCCCGTTAGGTGCGTGAGCGTGGAGCAGACGAAGGTGAGGACGGCCATGCGCATATGGATGAGGCGTGTGCCCAGAGCGGAGTCGATGACCAGGTTGTTGCCACGCTTGGCGGCAAGACCGTGGTTTTTGTACACCCATGCGGTGGCAACGCCCACAACGGGAAGCAAGGCGTAGACCCACACATGGTGCTCGCGATAGTCGGTCGCGATATTCAACGAGGCCAAAAACGCCCAAGCGGCAACGCCCATGGCGAGCGAGACGATGACGACGAGTACGAGCAACTTAGCGCTCGCAAGTAGGTTGCGGGCGTTGCGGCGCGTGTCGGCAGCCAAGAGATGCTCGGAGCGGGTAAGTTGATGCCTGCCTGCCGTGATGACGTCATTAAGGGAGAAAAAGCCGCCGTCGTCGAGCGGCTGGGAATGATCCTGCGCTTTGTTTGCGCTTTCGGGTTTGTCGTTATGAGCCATACGTTCCTCTTTTAGGTTGCAACGCAAGCATTATAAAACGCGGTAAACGCGACGAGCCGGTGGGTTGGTTTCCATTCTGTTTCGCGGCCTGCAACCGACAGGTGTATTTGCGGGTACAGGCCGAGTCGCGGTCGTGCGTTGGGGGATTATACTGAGACAAGCATAAAGAATTGGCGCCCCTGTTGTGCGCCGTGGCATTAAGAGGTGCATATGGCAGAGAAACTCATTCCACTGGAGGACGCACAGTCGATTGTCCTGTCGCACGTTGCTCCGACCGATCTCGTCGAGATTCCCGTGTGGCAGGCGGCTGGTTTTCCCTTGGCCGAGGACGCGGTGGCCGATATCGATATCTCGCCGTTTGCCAACAGCGCTATGGACGGATATGCCGTGCGCTCGGCGGACTTGGTGCAGGCATCTGGCGAGGCGCCGGTGACGCTCGACGTTATCGGACACGAGGCCGCGGGCCATGTGTTTGAGGGCGCAATCGGTGCGGGCGAGGCGGTCCGCATCATGACAGGCGCGCCGGTGCCCGAGGGTGCCGATGCCGTGGTGAAGTACGAGATCGTCGATGTGCTCGACGGTGACGGCAACGAGGGCTCGCACGTTCGCTTTTCGGCGCCGGCCAAGGTAGGGGAGAACGTTCGCTCTGCTGCCGAGGAGGCCCATGCCGGCGATGTTGTGATGCACGCCGGCGAGGTCGTGGCTCCGGCGGGCGCGGGTCTGCTGGCGAGCGCCGGATACGCGAGCGTGAAGGTGCACGCTGCCCCGCGTGTGGGCATCATCTCGCTGGGCACGGAACTGGTCGCACCGAGTAAGGTACCGGCGCGTGGTCAGATTCGCGATTCCAACTCCTCGGCGCTGATGGCCGAGGCACTCGATGCCGGCGCCGAGCCCGTGTTCTACGGCATCGCGCCCGATGATGAGCAGGCGATTGCCGAGCTGGTACATCGCGCCACGCGAGAGTGCGATTTTGTCATTACGAGCGGTGGCGCCTCGGCGGGCGATTACGACTATGTGACGGCGCTCGTCCGGCGCGAGGGCGAGGTGCTGTTTGACCGCATCTCGATGCGTCCGGGCAAGGCCATCACGTTTGGCTTGCTCGGGGGTAAGCCCTACCTGGGGCTTTCGGGCAACCCGGCCGCGGCGTATGTGGGCTTTGAGATGCTTGCCCGTCCGGCGATTCGCAAGATGCGCGGTTTTCCCGAGGTTGCGCGTCCCGTGCAGCAGGCGACGCTCACGCACGGCGTGAAAAAGCGACAGCATCGCCGCTTCTTCGATCGCGCCACGGTTTTGCGCGACCCCGAGACCGGTGAGTTGTTGGTGACCGAGGCTAAGACACAGAATTCGGCGCTGCTTGGAACTATGCAGCGTGCGAACTGCCTGTTGCGTATTGACGAAGGACCGTGCGAGCTCAAGGCGGGAGATGCCGTGGACGTTGTTCGCGTCGACCTGCCCGAGGGCGCCGTGTTGTAGGGGGAATGCTATGGAGCTGAAGATATCGATCGTGACGTGCTCGGACACACGCGATCTTTTGCAGGATGAGGCCGGAGCCGCACTCGGGGAACTTATCGAGGCACAGGGCTGGACGGTCGCCTCACATGTGGTCGTGCGCGACGACGTCAGCGAGATCGGTGATGCCATTGTGGAAGCCGCCGATGAGTGCCACGCCAATGTCGTGCTCACCTGCGGCGGCACGGGGCTTTCGATGCGCGATGTAACGCCCGAGGCGACGCGTTCCGTCTGCGACCGCGATGTGCCGGGTATTGCCGAGGCAATTCGTGCCTACTCCATGACCAAGACGCGCCGCGCCATGCTCTCGCGCGCTATTTGCATGCAACGAGGTCATACACTTGTCGTAAACTTTCCCGGTTCTACGAAGGCCGCCCGCGAAAGCTGGGAGGCCATAGCAGACCAGCTGGAGCATGCGGCTCAGATGACGGCGGGCGGCGGACATACCAACTAAGCGGTTTACCTGCGGCGGGGCGACCTGAACGGCTGCTCCGCCTTTGTTTTCCGCCGAATCGACGCCGAGGTGCACGGTAACTTGAAACTATATTCTCTGACGAGAATAATATCTCACTATCATTATTCGCGCAGAAGTATAATCTGATTGCAGATTAAAGCCCGCGGCGGGGTGCCCGGGCATAGCGTTCGAAAGGGTTGAACATGTTCGATATGGTTTCTCGACGCGGATTCGTTTCGCTTTCTGCTGTCGCCGCTGCCGGCCTTGGTCTTGCCGGCTGTTCGGGCAGCAAGACGTCCGAGCCGGCCGGATCCGATGCCGGTTCTGCTAAGGCATCTTCCAAGAAAGCTGTCGAGCTGCAGGTCTTTGCCGCCAACTCGCTCGAGAAGGCCCTGCCCGAGGTTCAGGAGCTCTACACCGAGCAGACCGGCACCACCTTTGCCGACACGCAGTTTAAGGCGTCTGGCGACCTTGTCGAGCAGATGCGCGCCGGTGCCGCCGTCGACGTGCTCATCACGGCTTCCAAGGGCACCATGGACGACGCCGAGGCCGCCGAGCTCGTCGACGCCGACACGCGTGAGGACATGTTCGTCAACGACCTTGTGATCATTCGCGCCGAGGGCTCCGATACCAAGGTCGAGGCCATCGCCGGCGTCGCGAATCTGGACGGCAAGATCGCCATCGGCGACGCCAAGACCGTTCCCGCCGGAAAGTACGCCAACCAGGCTCTGGCCTCCGTGGGCCTCTACACCGGCACCGAGGGCGACGACGGTGAGTATGCTCCCGAGATTGCCGACAAGGTCGCACTGGCCGATAAAGTTGGTACCGCCGCCGCCTATGTGTCCACAGGCGACTGCGTGGCTGGATTTGTCTACAGCTCCGATATCTTCCGCTACGACGGCATCGAGGAGGCCTTCGTGTGTCCCGAGGACTCGCACAAGCCCATCGTGTATCCGGGCGCTGTCGCCGAGAGCTCCGAGCATGCCGACGAAGCCAAGGCGTTCATCGACTTCTGTCTGACCAACAAGAAGGCTCAGAAGATTTGGGCTAAGTACGGCTTTGAGCTTTCCGCGTAGTGCGGCTTGGCGCGATAATTCCATCGTTTTGTGGTTCACTCCGTCCTCGTATTCGCTTGGAGCTTTTCGTGCTTAATAGATTCCGCATGCTTGTCGACTGTGCTTTGATCTTCGCGCTTTGCTGGGTGCCGGGGTTTGCGTTTGCTGGGGACACTGAGGACGGGGCCCAGGTTGCTGCGACCGCTCATGGGCTTTCCTATGGGATCGAGGGTTTTGAGCGGTTGGCCAAGGGGACCGCCCGTACCATGGAGGGCCAGCCTGAAGGCTACCGGTTTCCCGTTGACGAGGACGTGGACCTTGTAGTGGCGCCTGCTGCCGATCGCGTTGTGGTGTGGATATCGCCCAAGGCGGTCGAGAAGTATGGATTGGATCCGCAGGACAACGAGTGCGTATCGGGTCTCAAGGCCCTCGTCTGTAAGCTCGACGGCGCAAACTGCATGGGGGGTGCGCAGTTAGGGGACGTGGATCTTCCTTGGTATGTCACGGCGGAAACAACGTTTGATGCCGGTGGGTATACCTATGGCTTTGACGAGCGCGGTGCGGATGGGGACCGCTATGTGGTGATTGCATCAGCCTCGGGTGATGCCAAGGGCGGCGCGCGTTGGCTTGATAGCGCTCAAATGGTAGAAGCATCGTCTGTCGTGTTGCGGAATGAGCAGGGGCCCTTGATCTCACTGGCCTCCTTTTTAGGCGACATCGACTATCGACCGTTTTGGGTGTCCATAAAAACGAGCGGCCTTGCCCTGTTGATCTCCTTTGCGCTGGGCCTGTTCGCCGCGTGGAAGACTATGGGTACCTCGAGTCGCATCAAGGGTCTGCTCGACTCGGTCTTTACCATCCCTATGGTGCTGCCGCCCACGGTCTGCGGCTTTCTGCTCCTCATGCTGTTTGGCCGCTCGACCGGGGTGGGCCAGTGGCTCATCGCGCACGGCGTCTCGATTGTCTTTACGTGGCCGGCGGCGGTGGTCTCTGCCGTGGTGGTGTCGTTCCCGCTCGTCTACCGTACGGCACTCGGTGCCTTTGAGAGCCTCGACACGCAGATGCTCGATGCGGCGCGCACGCTTGGCTGGTCCGAGCGTCGCATCTTTACCAAGCTTATGATGCCGCTTGGCTGGCCCTCGATTGCCGCCGGCACGGTGCTCGCCTTTGCCCGCGCGATGGGTGAGTTCGGCTGCACCCTGTTCTTTGCGGGCAACTACGCCGGTATTACGCAGACCATCCCCATCGCCATCTACTTTGAGTGGATGGGCGGCAATACGTCGGTGGCCCTCTTTTGGGTCGTGGTCGTAATAGCGTTCAGCTTCCTAGTCATCCTGTTCATCAACATGTACACCGCTCATTCGCAAAAGTATAGCGAGCGTGGTCTCTCCCGTGCGGAGCGCAAACAGGCCAAAGATCTCGCCGGACAGGGCGATTCGCTCGACCCGGCGGGCGGCGATGCCTTGCGTATCGATCGCGAGGCGCTGGCCGAGCTCATGCGCGATGATACGGCGCCGCAGGGAGGTCGATAGGCCATGTCGCTCGTTCTGGATATCAAAAAGCACTACCCCGGGTTTATGCTCGACATGCAGCTTGAGGCCGGCGAGGAGCGTGTGGCGCTGCTGGGTGCCTCGGGTTGCGGCAAGAGTTGCACGCTGCGCTGCATTGCCGGTGTGGAGACGCCCGACGAGGGCAAGATCGTCGTCAACGGCGTGACCTTTTTTGACTCGGCGGCGGGCATCAACCTGTCGCCCCAGGAGCGAAAATGCGCTCTGCTGTTCCAAAACTATCAGCTGTTTCCCAACATGACGGTGGCCGATAACGTATGTGCCGGTGTAAAGGATGCGGGAGACGCCGCAGCGCGAAAAAAACTTGCCGAGCGCTATCTGGGCATTTTCGGCCTGGCCGATTTTGCCGACCGCTACCCCGCGCGACTCTCGGGCGGTCAGCAGCAACGTGTGGCGCTTGCGCGTATGGTGGCGGCGCATCCGGGCATCTTTATGTTCGACGAGCCCATGAGCGCGCTCGATTCCTATCTTAAGAGCGCGCTCGAGCAGAACATGCTCGACCTGTTCGATGTGTGCAACCGCACCGTCCTCTACGTGAGCCACGACATCGACGAAGCGTGCCGCCTGTGCCAGCGTATCTGCGTGATGCACGACGGGCATGTTGAGGAGATCGGCTCCGTCGAGGACGTGGTCCGCCGCCCGCAGACGCTGGCGGCGCTTCGCCTGACGGGCTGCAAGAACACAAGCCGGGCGCGCAAGATCGGCGACGAAGAAGTTGAGGCCCTCGACTGGGGCATGAGCTTTAACGTGGGTCGCGAGGTTTCCGATAATGTGGCGTACCTGGGCATTCGCGCAAGCTACTTCCATGTTGACAATCGCGCGGAGCGGGGTCGCAACAGTTACGACTTGCATGTGGCCCGTGTGAGCGATTCGCGCTTTGAGCGGCTGGTGTTGCTGGACGTGCCGCGCGTCGATGCGCCCACGCGTCTGCAGTGGAAGGTCAACAAAGTGGGCGTGCCTGTCGACGAGCTGCCGCAAGCAGGCGAGAACCTGCGCATGCACTTCGATGCGAGTAGGATCTATTTGGTTTGTCGATAGCGCCGGGTAATGCCGTCGGGGATATAGGCCTCGGCGGCTTTGTCTTGCCGTTCGCCGAATGAAGGATGACAAACTCTTATCAATAAAGATAATAATTTATTAAACTACGGCACGCGACGCTGTCGTACGAATGTCAACGGTGTTCGCATGGTCGACGACCGTTGATATAGTTGACCTCAACTTGTAAAGGAGGGTGCGCACATGCCGCAGACGACATACATTCGCCGCGTTGCCGCGCGCGCCCTGTATATGGCTCGGAGTCGCATATGAGCAGGTATGTTCACGGCTCCGGGAGAGACGACGTACAACTAAATAATCGACCGCAAAGCAGGTTCCCTAAAATTCCGGGTTTGAGCACGGCCGGGCAATCGCCGCTCGTCGTGCATCGATACCGCTGTTATCCGTTTTTGGTTCGAGAGGGGAACCGTTATGGCTGAAGAATTCGATTTCCATCCGATGTGGGAGAGCCTCGGCATGAATCTTGCCGACCACGACATGCTGCTGGGCGCCGTGGGCCAGATGTACGGCGATATGTTCCTTACGCAGAACAATCGCCCCAAGTCCACGTCCTACCTGGACTTTGTGGCCACCAACATTCACAGCGGCCGTATTAAGGAGATGCTCGACAAGAAGGAGGCCGGCGAGGCCACCAAGATCGTCGGTTCGTTCTGCGTGTACGTGCCCGAGGAGATCGTACTTGCCTGTGACGGCATCCCCGTGGGCCTGTGCTCGGGTGCCGATTGGGCAACCGATAAGGTCGAGGAGCACCTGCCGCGCAACACCTGTCCGCTTATCAAGAGCTTTGCCGGCTTTAAGCTGGGCGAGGTCTGCCCCTACATCGAGTCGAGCGACCTGGTGGTGGGTGAGAACACCTGCGACGGCAAGAAAAAGGCCTACGAGTTCTTTGCCACGCAAAAGAACATGTACGTCATGGATATTCCCAACGTACACGACGAGTCGACGCTCGTGACCTGGAAGGCCGAGGTCAAGAAGCTCGCCGCCAAGATCGAGGAAGAGTGCGGCGTCAAGATTACGCCCGAGCGTCTGAAGGCCGCCATCCACGCCGTCAATGAGAAGCGTCGCGCCCTGCAGCGCCTTGCAGCCACGCGCGCTGCCGACCCGGCGCCCATCAGCGGTCTCGATAGCCTGCTGACCGTTCAGGCCGCCTTTATGGACGACACGCCGCGTCTGACCGGAGCCATCAACGATATGGCGGCTGAGTGCGAGCAGCGTGTCGCGGCCGGCGAGGGCGTGGCGCCCAAGGGGACCAAGCGCATCCTGTACACCGGTACGCCCATGGCCGTGCCCAACTGGAAGCTGTTCAACCTCATCGAGAAGGCCGGCGGTGTTGTGGTAGGCGAGGAGTCCTGCACGGGCTCGCGCTACTACAAGGACCTGGTCGACGAGTCCGGCGAGACGGTTGACGAGATGCTCGACGCCATCGCCGAGCGCTACTTTAAGATCAACTGCGCCGTCTTTACGCCCAACGATCAGCGTATGAAGGACATTGTCCAGATGGCCAAGGACCTGCATGCCGACGGCATCGTCGACGTGGCTCTGCAGTTCTGCACGCTCTACGAGATGGAGTCGTTTGCCGTGGAGAAGGCCGCCGAGGAGGCCGGCATTCCGTTTATGCACATCACGACCGACTACGCCGGCGAGGATGCAGGCCAACTGCAAACCAGGATAGAGGCTTTCTTGGAAACCATTTAGGGCTATCCGTCTCGGCGGCTTCCCCGGGCACCCGATCTTGCCGTTCAAACCGTCGCTTACGTACCAAAGTACGCGGCGCTTCTCTTTCACGGCAACCTCGGGCACCTGGGAAAGCCGTTTCCTTGGTCGGTTAAAAGGTTTGTTAAGGAGTTGTATGTCGGAAAATATTGAGCAGCCGTTGCCGTCCACGTTTGAGGAGTTCAACGAGCAACGCAAGGCGGCGTTTATTCGCGTCAAGGATTACAAACAGGCCGGCAATCGCCTGGTCGGCTTTTTGTGCAGTTATACGCCGCTCGAGATCATCGATGCCGCGGGCGCTGCAAGTGTGGCTCTGTGTGGTACGTCCGACGAGGTGATTCCTGAGGCCGAGAAGGTGCTGCCGGCAAATCTGTGTCCGCTCATCAAATCGACGTACGGCTTTGCCTACTCGCAAAAATGCCCGTTTACGTACTTTAGCGACATGATCATCGGTGAGACCACCTGCGACGGCAAGAAGAAGATGTACGAGCTGCTCAACGAGCTCAAGCGCACGCACATTCTGCATCTTCCGCAGGGTCGCGATCGCGCCTACGAGCGTGAAGGCTGGTACGAGGAGTGTCGTCTGCTCAAGGAGGAGCTCGAGAACTTCTACGGCATCACGATTACCGACGACGACCTGCGCGCTGCCGTCCGTCGTCGCAACCGCTTGCGTGCGGCCCAGCTTGACATGTTTGCGCTGCAGGCCAACCAGCCGGCGGCCATGAGCGGCGTCGACCTGATGAGCACCATGTTTGCCGGCACGTTCAGCTTTGATATCGAGGCCTATACGCAGCAGCTTGAGCAAAAGGTCGCCAAGCTGCGTGAGACCTACGAGGCTGGAGAGCGCCCGGTCGCGGCAGACGCCAAGCGCATCCTGATCACCGGCTGCCCGGTGGGCGGCGTGATCAACAAGATCGGTCGCACCATCGAGTCCAACGGCGGTGTGGTCGTGTGCATGGACGACTGTTCGGGCGAGCGCACGGCGGCCATGATGATCGACCCGGACGCGCCCGATATCCTGCGCGCCATCGCCGACCGCTACCTGGATATCAACTGCTCGGTCATTACGCCTAACGACGGCCGCATGGAGAACACGCTGACCATGTGCGAGAAGTACCATGTCGATGGCGTGGTAGAGAGCGTGCTACAGGCCTGCCACACCTTCAACGTTGAGAGCGCGCGCATGCAGGAGGCCGTCGAGGGTGCGGGTATTCCGTATATGAAGATCGAGACCGACTACAGCAACGGTGACATGGGCCAGATCGAGACGCGCATCGCCGCCTTCATCGAAACCCTCTAGCTTCCTCAGGCACCGGATCTTGCTCCTCAAACCGTCGCTTGCGTACCCAAAGTACGCTGCGCTCCTCTTTCGGGGCAATCTCCGGCACCTGAGAAACCTAGAGCTAAGGCGCCTGAACGCGCCACTACCTTTGATGTTTAGATTGGGAGAGAGCCATGATAGGGATCGGGATCGATATCGGGTCTACGGCGGCTAAGGCCGCTGTGGTCGACGGGGAGGGTTCGGTGGCGTGGACGTGCGTGCAGCCAACCGGGTTCTCCTCGGTCGATGCTTCCGAACGGCTGCGCGAGGCACTGGCAGCGGCCGGCTATGGCGTGACAGCCGACGACGTGCGCGTGATCGCGACTGGCTACGGCCGTGTCGCCGTGCCCTATGCGCACAAGGTCGTAACCGAGATCACCTGCCACGGCACCGGTGCCGTGCGCCTGTTTGGCGATCACGGCACGGTGATTGACGTAGGCGGCCAGGACACCAAGGTCATTCAGCTTAAAAGTGGCCGCGTGGCCAAGTTTGCCATGAACGACAAGTGCGCCGCCGGCACGGGGCGCTTTTTGGAGATCATGGCCGACCGCCTAGGTATTTCCCAGCAGCAGATGGCCGACCTGGCGCGTTCCGGCGAGCCCACCAAGATCAGCAGCATGTGCACGGTGTTTGCCGAAAGCGAGGTTATCAGCCTGATCGGTCGCGGTGAGCCGCGCGAGAACATCGCCCGTGGCGTGATCGACAGCGTGGTCTCGCGCGTGGCTACCATGGCCGGACAGGCCGCGGGCGCCCCGTACTACCTGACCGGTGGCCTGTGCGAGAACGCCTTCGTGGTGGAGCGGTTGGGCGAGCTACTGGGGTCGCCGGTGACCACCTCGCCCCAGGCCCGCTTTGCAGGTGCCATCGGCGCGGCGATTCGCGCCGCCGCCTTGGCCTAGGGGTGTACCGCGACATGCGCATCCTCAATATCTCGGCACAAAAACCAGATAGCACCGGCAGCGGCACCTACCTTGCCGCGCTCGTGCGCGAACAGATCGAGACGGGGCATTGCGCCGCCGTGCTTTGCGGCGCGGCACCGGGTGATACCCAAGGCGAGCTGGACCGGCGTGCTGCCGTGTTTGCCGTACCGTTCGAGTCGCCCGAGCTGCCGTTTCCCATCTGCGGTATGTCCGATGTCATGCCATATCCCTCCACGCGCTATCGTGACCTGACGCCTTCGATGATCAAGGCGTTTGAGCGCGCATTTGCTGCTGCAATCGATCGGGCGGTGGCTGAGTTTCGGCCCGATCTGGTGCTCTGCCACCACCTGTATCTGGTGACCGCATTGGCGCGCGAGTGCGTCCGGGGCGTGCCGGTTGTTGCCGTGTGCCATTCGACCGACCTGCGCCAGCTGCGTTCGCATGCGCTCGAACGCGATCGCATCGTAAGCGCGGTCCGTCGGCTCGATGTCGTCTTTGCGCTCCATGCTGAGCAGGCTGAGCAGATTGGCCTGGTGTGCGGCGTCGATGCCGATCGCATCCACGTGATTGGGACGGGCTACGACCATCGCGTCTTCTGCCGCGACGCGAGCGTGGCGAGGCAGCCGGGATCGCTTGTGTACGTGGGCAAGATTTGCTTTAAAAAGGGCGTCGAGTCGCTGGTTCGAGCCGTGTCATTGCCGATTGACGATGACGTCCGCCCATCTGGCTTGGTACTTGTGGGCGGCCGCGGGGACGATGCCGAGTACGCGCGTATCGAGCGCTTGACCGCGGCCTCGGATGTGCCGGTGACGCTGGCGGGGCGCTTGGATAGCGATGAGCTCGTGCGTGCCTACCGCAGTTCCGACGTCTTTGTGCTGCCTTCGTTTTACGAGGGTCTGCCGCTCGTGACGATCGAGGCCCTCGCGTGCGGTTGCAAAGTTGTGGCGACCGATTTGCCCGGCGTTCGTCCCTGGATGGAGGCGATGTTTCCCGGTGCTCCCGTGACGTGGGTGGCATCGCCGCGTATGACGGATGTCGACACGCCCGTGGCGGCCGACCTTCCGTTGTTTGAGCGCGCGCTGGCAGACGCTATCGCGCAGGCGCTTGCGGCGCCGCGTTCGACGTTCGAGCCGTCGGCGGTCTCTTGGGAAGCGTGCCTGGCGCGTATACTTAAAGTCGTTGATTTGTTGGAAGGGGGTTCGTATGGCTAAGGACACCATGAAGCTCACGTCCATGACGGCCGCGAGCGGTTGAGCCGCTAAGTTGGCTCCCGGAGCCCTCGCCCAGGTCCTGGGCGACTTACCCAATGTGCATAACGACAACTTGCTCGTGGGGTTCGATACCTCCGACGATGCGAGCGTCTTCCGCGTAGGGGAGAACCTTGGTCTCGTGCAGTCCATCGACTTCTTCCCGCCGATGGTCGACGATCCGTTTCTGTTTGGCCAGATTGCCGCGGCAAACTCACTGTCGGACATCTACGCCATGGGCGGGCGGCCGAGCCATGCCATGAACTTGCTGTGCATCCCGAGCTGTCTGGGCGTTGAGGTTGCCGGTCAGATTCTGGCGGGCGGCGCCGACAAGTGCGTCGAGGCGGGTTGCTCCATCGCGGGCGGCCACACCATCAACGACGACGAGCCCAAGTACGGTCTGTCCGTGAGCGGTTTTGTACCACTCGACCACATGCTCGCCAACAGCGGTGCGCGCGTGGGCGATGTCCTGCTGCTGACCAAGGCGATCGGCTCGGGCATCATTACTACGGCCATTAAGGGCGAGCTCATCGAGCAGGACGAGGCCGCAGCCATGTTTGACTCGATGCGCACCCTCAACGAGGCTCCGATTCGTCTGGCCGAGGGACTTGAGCTTCACGGCTGCACCGATGTCACGGGCTTTGGTCTGATCGGGCATGCGTGCGAGATGGCCGAGGGCTCGGGCGTGCAGGTTGAGCTTGCGTCGGGGGCGGTGCCGCTCTTTGACCAGGTGCTCGACATGGCGCGTCTGGGCATTATCCCCGCGGGCTCCTACCGCAACCAGGACTTCTTTGGTCCACGCGTGGTGGCTGACGATGACCTGGAGCCGGGCATGTTGGATGCGCTGTACGATCCGCAGACTTCGGGTGGTTTGCTTATTGCGGCGCCCGCGGCGGATGTGGATGAGCTTGCGCGTCGTTTACATGCCGAGGGGCGCGTTGCCGCCACAATCGGCCGCGTGTGCGAGCCGGTGCCGGGCGGCCCTGCCGTCCGCGTTGTGCATTAACGACACGTTAATTGAGCTATGTACCGTTCTAAAACGATTTATTCGAAAGGAAAAACTATGTCTACCAAAATTGAAGTCAATGCCATGGGCGATGCCTGCCCGCTGCCCGTCGTCAAGACGCTTAAGGCGCTCAAACAGCTTGATGGCGAGGGTGCCGTGGTGACCTCGGTCGACAACGAGACCGCCGTCAAGAACATTTCCAAGATGGCGCAGGAGAAAGGCTGCACGGCCTCGGTCGAGAAGGTTTCTGACGCCGAGTGGCACGTGACCGTGGCGACCTCTGGCGCTGTTGCCGTGGCCGATCCCGAGCAGGATGGCGCTGCCTTCTGTGATGCCAGCGCCGGCAAGGGCAAGCTCGTCATTTCCGTCTACACCGACTGCATGGGCCGCGGCGACGACGAGCTGGGTCACAAGCTCATGAAGGCGTTTATCTTTGCCGTGACGCAGCAGGAGGAGTTGCCCGCGACCATGCTGTTCTACAACGGTGGCGCCAAGCTCACCGTCGAGGGCTCACCGGTGCTCGACGACCTGAAGGGTCTGGCCGAGCAGGGCGTCGAGATCCTTACCTGCGGCACCTGCCTTGATCACTATGGCATTAAAGACCAGCTTGCGGTGGGCGAGGTCACCAACATGTACGTGATCGTGGAGAAGATGGAGCAGGCCGTGCGCGTCGTGCGCCCGTAGCGTATTGGTTGGAGTTGCCATGAGGGAGAAGCGCCCGGCGCTTGTCATCACGTTTCCCACCACGGCGGCCGCCATGGGCTGCGAGTCCCTGTGCGTCGAGCGCGGCCTTCCCGGGCGAACGATTCCCGTGCCCGGGGAGGTCGCTGCCGGCTGCGGCTTGGCGTGGAAGGCGCTGCCTTCGGATGAGGGTCTGCTGCGCGCCGAGCTTGCCGCAGCAGGTGTTCCCACCGAGGGCTATACCGTGATCGATATGTGGGAGGTCGTGCGATGATCTATCTGGATAACGCGGCTACGACCATGCACAAGCCGCAGACGGTCATCGATGCCGTGACACAGGCGATGTGCTCGCTCGGCAATGCCGGGCGCGGCGCCACGTCGGGTGCCCTCGATGCCGCTCGTACGATTCACGCTTGCCGTGCCAAGCTCGCGCGCCTTTTGGGCTGCCCGAGGGCGGACCATGTGTGCTTTACGCCCAACTCCACGGCGGCGCTCAACACCGCCATCAACGGGGTGGTGCGCCCCGGCGACCATGTGGTCACAACGGTGCTCGAGCACAACTCCGTGCTGCGTCCGCTTAACCGCCTGGCGGCAGAGCAGGGTGTGACGGTTGAGCATGCGGGCTGTGATACCAACGGCGTGCTCGACTACGACGAGCTCGAGCGGCTGGTCACGCCCGGTACGCGTGCTGTGGTGGTGACGCACGCCTCCAACGTGACCGGCAACGCGGTCGACATTGCACGCGTGGCCGCCATGGCCCATGCGGTCGGCGCGCTTGCGATCGTCGATGCCTCGCAGTCTGCCGGCACGGCGCATATCGATATGCGCGCCATGGGGCTTGACGTCGTGTGCTTTACCGGCCACAAGGGGCTGATGGGCCCGCAGGGCACCGGTGGCCTGGCCGTGGCAGAGGGTATTGACGTGGCCCCTTGGGCCATGGGCGGCACGGGCGTGCACAGCTTCGATTCACTGCAGCCGCTTGAGTGGCCCACGCGTCTTGAGGCGGGCACGCTCAACGGTCACGGCATCGCAGGACTTTCCGCAGGTCTCGACTTTATCGAGGCCCAGGGCGGGGTCGAGGCGATTGCGGCGCATGAGCGCTCACTTGCAGAGCGTTTCCTCGCCGGTGTTCGCGAAATCCCCGGCATTGTGCTCTACGGTGCGTTTGACCAGCCCGTGCGCTCGGCGATCGTCTCGCTCAACGTAGCCGATATCGACTCTGCCGAGATCTCGGACGCGCTCATGCAAGGGTGGGGGATTGCGACGCGCTCCGGTGCCCATTGCGCCCCGCTCATGCACCGTGCGCTGGGGACCGAGCGTCAGGGTGTCGTTCGCTTCTCGTTTGGGTATTTCAACACGACCGAAGAAGTCGACACGGCTATCGATGCTCTGCGCGATTTAGCCTGCTAAAGCTGCTAGAGCGTATATACTTGCGGGACGGGTCTTTTGCCCGTCCCGTTTTTGTTTCGATTCGAAAGGTGCTCTCATGGCTTCATCCGCCCCGCGCGGTCTGCGCTCCGACCATGTCGTCACCGTCGGCATTGCGCTGTTCTCGATGCTCTTTGGCGCCGGTAACCTCATCATTCCACCGTTGCTGGCACTTCAGGCCGGCACGGCTACGCCGCTTGCCATGATCGGCTTTTTGATTGCCGCTATCGGTTTGCCCGTTATGGGATTTATCGCCGTCGCACTCGCCGGCACGGCCCGCGAGCTGGCTGGGCGCGTGCATCCCAAGTTTGGCGAATTCTTCGTTGCGGCGGTCTATCTGGCCATCGGCCCGTGCCTGGCCATTCCGCGCACAAGCTCTACGGCGTTCGAAATGCTGGTGCCGCTGCTGCCCGAGGGCGTTTCGCTCGGTACGGCACGTCTGGTGTTTGCCATCGGGTTCTTCGTAGTCGCGTTTGTGCTCACGCTGCGCCCCGGCGTCATCACGCGCGTGCTCGGTCGCATTACGGGCCCTGCGCTCATTGCGCTTATCGTGCTGGTCGTGGGTGCTGCCGTGATCTCGCCGCTGGGACCGGCTGCTGCCCCGCAAGCTCCCTATGATGCCGGCGCTGCGGTCCAAGGCTTCTTGACCGGCTACCAGACCATGGACCTGCTTGCGTCGCTCGCCTTCGGCATCATCATCGCCGAGACCATTCACGAGCTGGGCGTGACCGACGACAAGCGCGTCGCTTTTGAAATTTCGCGCTCCGGTGTGATCGCCGGCGTGCTCATGGCCATCATCTATTGCGGCTTGGCCCTTGCCGGTATGCAGCTCGGCACCGTGATGCCCGACGCCACCAACGGCGCTGCAATCCTTGCTCGCTCGGCCTCCATGCACTTTGGCCTTGCCGGCACGGTTGTGGTATTTGCGATTTTCTTCCTCGCCTGCATGAACGTGTGCATCGGCCTCATCAGCTGCTGCTCGCGTTACTTCTGCGAGACGTATGTGGTCGAAGGGGGAGCGGAGGCCTCCGAGGAGGCCATGCGCCGTCCCTTTGCGATTCTCGCCTTTGTGTTCGCGGCGTTTTCGTGCGTGCTCTCCAACGTGGGCCTCGACGTGATCCTTATGTTCTCGGTGCCCATGCTCAACGCCTTGTATCCCGTCGCCATCGTGCTGGTGCTGATGGGTTTGGTACACGGTTTTTGCGACGCGCATCCGCAGGTGTGGGTGTGGGTCGGCGGCGTGGTCGCCGTGCAGAGTGTGATCACCTCGGTCCGCGATGCGTTCTTTGCGGGCGCGTGGCTGCCGTTTGATGTGCTGCCGCTGGCGGATATCGGTGCCGCGTGGGCGCTGGTTGCCGTGGTTGCCTTTGTGATCGGCCTGCTCCATAGTCGTTTTGTTGCACATTCGAGGAGCTAAGGCATCAATGCTTGCACAGGCGGGGAGTCTCCCCTATAATTTCCTTCGCTTTGGGACACGCAAGGTTTAGACCTTAGCTGCTCAACACCTTCGGGACGTGGCGCAGTTTGGTAGCGCGCCTGCTTTGGGAGCAGGATGTCGCAGGTTCAAATCCTGTCGTCCCGACCATATCTTGCGGGCGTAGTTCAATGGTAGAACCCCAGCCTTCCAAGCTGATGACGCGGGTTCGATTCCCGTCGCCCGCTCCATAAGATAGACGAACGGCTCTGGCTCCATTTGGTGCCAGAGCTGTTTTCATATGCATGCCGGGACCCCACATCCCCTCCTAAGTTGCGGTGAAATACGGACTGTTTTTCGGCTTTTATGGCCCATGTAGTCCGTATTTCACCGCAACTATTTGTAAGGTTGGATTTTGATGCCGTTGGGAGGGTCGTAGCGACCGTCTACCGAGAGTGGAAATATTTTTTGAAGCTCTGACCTGCGGCGTCAAGCTTTTGGTCAGCTTTTGGCAAGGCCTGCGGACGGAAGCATGCGATAGCGTAATGGTATTCTCTCCGCCGTGGTGGTTATGGGGTTGGCCATGCTCGATAAAGGCAAACATTTTCCGCAGTCATATGCAAGGATGCTATTCTCGGCCGTTGGAATTCATCAAGATGGACAGCTGCTTATAACAATTGATTCTTGGGATGAACGTCGTGCGCGTGAGCTTATGCAGGAAGAGCTCATGCTTCGTCTTTACAACCACGTGTATGCGGATCCGGTCTATTGGAATAATCTTGGGGTTGAAGATCGCATCTTTCAGCTGGCATCCGCTATTGCGGTCGTTGAACCGGATGCTGTGTTTTGCGGATCGACAGCAGCGCTGCTCTACGGCATCGGCTCGGCGTATACGCTTCTGGATAAAGTGCAAGTGTTGCTGCCACGGTCTACAAGGCGTGATACGTATGAGTTCGTTGAATACAAGCGCTGGCGCCCGGGCGAAGTGTGGCGGCTTGGTCTGTTTACACTGACGGATCCGTGTCGAACGGTTGTTGATATCGCGCGATCGAGCGCCTTTCGCTATGCGCTGGGTTATGTCGATGGCTTGGCCCGTGAGTACGATGTCGAACGCGAAGAGCTGCGAGCATATGCGCAGGCAAATTGTCGAGGGCTGCATGGCATCGCGCGTGCTTTTGACGTTTTTGATTATATGGATGGCAGGTCAGACAACGGCGGCGAGTCTGAGGCGAGAGCAGCGATGATTCTCGCTGGGGTTGCCGCGCCTGAGCTTCAAGTTGAGATAACGCGACCGGGAAACGCTGGCTATTATCTAGCAGATTATGGCTGGCAGATGCCAGACGGCTCATGGACGCTGGCAGAGCTGCATGGGCTAGGCAAGTTTGAAGACGAGGCTCAAAATGATCCAGAGCGGGCGGCGCCAAAAACGTATCGAGCGGCCCTCATGCGCGACGCGAACCTTCGCGCCATGGGCCACAACATCATTCATTTCAAACTCTCGGACACCTACGACGTAGAATCGTTCGGTGCCATGATGCGCGGTTACGGCATTCCGACAACAAAACCCTACGCCGAATCCCGATAGCGAAATCGTTCGCGGTCCACCTTCAATAAGTTGCGGTGAAATACGGACTGTTTTGCGGTTTGACCAGCAAAAACAGTCCGTATTTCACCGCAACTTAGGAGGGGATGGGGTTAGCTGCGGGGGTGGTGGCGGAGCTTGTCGATGGCGGCGTCGGTACTGTGGCCGCGGGCGTCGGCGGCGCGGTCGCGGGCGTCGGCAGCGGTTTGGCGCTGGCGGCGGTAATCGATCATGCCTTGGATGATGGGCTTGCCAAAGCTCACGACATCATCGTTGTAGATGGCGGTTCGGGCTGCGAGGAGGCGGTCGGTAAAGTCCATATGGGTCTTGCCAAAGAGTTTGATAGCAAGGGCGACAACGGTGGGCTCGTCGACCATGACGTCATCGAGCAGCTTCTTCATTGCCGCAGCAATCTCAACGCGGGGAACCTTATAGACGTCGCGCAGCGTGACCACGACGCGCGTGATGATTTCGGGATAGACACGAGCGGTGCGCGTGGCGATGACCTTGGCGGCGCGCGGTGATAGAACTTCGTCGTCATTAAGCAGGTAGCGCAGGATGACGGTCTCGTCGATGATGGTGCTACTCATGGATATCTACTTCCTCGGGACCCAAAATCGAATCGTCGCATTCTGTAGCAAGGTACTCAATCCAGGCATTGCGCTCCTCGGAGCGGCGATTGGGGTCTCCATATGCTTTGAGCGATCCATAGGCGGCGGTGCCGTCCTTTGAGCGCACGGCGACCGGCTGAAAGGGAAGCTTGCGCATCAAAATGCTCTGCGCGACAAAAAGGCGGACAGCCTCGGCGAGCGATGTGCCCATGGCGTCGTAAAGGCGCTCGGCATGCTGTTTGTCCTCTTCGCGAATGCGCACCTGCAGGATGGCTCGTTTTTGCGTCGATGACATCACTGGCCCCCTTAATGAGCGTGCAATATGAATGGTCAATTACAACATTGGCTAATAATAGCCAATGTTGTAACCACTGCTTTATTGCACTCAAGTAAATGAGCGCGAAATATATATCAAACGTATTACATCCTTTATAAACGAGCGTGAAATCTCCCCTGGATGTACGCATGTAATACACTCACCTTTATAGCTTTTAGAGAATAATTCCAACCTGCCAAAACCCCTGCAATACACCCGTATTGCAGGGCCTATGCTCAAGTTTGCCCCCTGCAACTGCGTATATTTAACCTGTATATCGTTGGAGGAATTCTATCGAAGTGCCTGTTTCGCCGCATGCGCTCGATACGCCGATGCCGGACCACGGGCGGTCCGGGGCAACGTCGGCAGGGTCTCTCCGGCATGGGATTCAGGAGGGAGTGAACAACATGGGCAATAAACGAGTCGTGGCTGATTCCTCACGCTGCATTGGGTGCCAAACCTGTATGGCGGCGTGCATCGAGGCACACGATATTCCCGGCAACATCGCCGCGCCGCGCCTGCGCGTGACGCGTACGTACGAGATCTCCGCACCGGTGGCTTGCCATCATTGCGAGGATGCCCCGTGCGCGAAGGCCTGTCCTACGGGCGCCTTGTTCTTTGATCCAAAGAACCATCGCATCGGCGTCAACGAGGACAACTGCATCGGCTGCAAGAGCTGCGTCATGGCATGCCCCTTTGGCGCCGTGAGCGTGGCGACCACGCAGGTCCCCGTCTTGATGGGCGACGTTCGCGTGGGTTCGCAGACTAAGAGCTTCGTGCTTAAGTGCGACCTGTGCGTGGACCGTCCCGGCGGTCCGGCGTGTGCCGAGGCGTGCCCGACCAAGGGTCTCACCCTGGTAGACGATGAGCGCCTGGCAGAACTGACTGCCGAGCGTGCCCGCGCCACCATCGAAAACGAGGCGTAAGCGTCGGGGCGACAGGCCCAATGATTGTCAAATAAGTACCGAGTATTCGGTAGCAGAGAAAGGAAGGAGGGTGTCATGGAGAAGCATAAAGTGATTTGCCCGTACTGCGGCGCCGGTTGCCAGTTTAACCTCTTGGTCCAAAACGGCCAGGTCGTGGGTACCGAACCGCTCAACGGCATCACCAACCAGAGCGAGCTGTGCCTTAAGGGCATGAGCGGCTACGACTTCATCAACGACACCAAGATCTTGACTCCTCGCGTACTGCACCCGATGATCCGCCGCACTAAGGGCGCGGATCTTGAGCGCGTAAGCTGGGACGAGGCACTGGATTTCACCGCATCTAAGATGCAGGCCATAATTGACGAATATGGTCCTAACGCTGTCATGACCACCGGCTCTTCGCGAGGCGGCGGCAATGAGGCGAACTACGTCATGCAGAAGTTTACGCGTGCGTGCATCGGCACCCACAGCGTGGACAACTGCGCCCGTACTTGACACGGCCCTACTGTCCTCGGTCTGATGGACACGGTTGGTTCAGGTTGCATGTCATGCTCCATCCCCGGTATGGAGGATGCGGGCTGCATTTTCCTCTTCGGCTATAACCCTGCCGATTCGCACCCCATCGTCGCAAGGCGTATCGTGCGAGCCAAAGAAAAGGGTTGCAAGATCATCGTCGCCGACCCGCGCCATATCGAAACCGCGCGTATCGCCGATCTCTACCTTCCGATCAAGAACGGTTGCAATGTTGCGTTCCTCAACGCCTTTGCCAACTGTCTGGTCAACGATGGCCTCTACGACAAGGAATTCGTCGCCGAGCACACGAACGGCTTTGACGAGTGGTGGGAGACCATCAAGAACTACACTCCCGAATCCGTACAGGACATCACGGGTGTCGAGCCCGCGTTGATCCACCAAGCTGCCGAGATGTACGCCACGGCGAAGCCCTCTGCCATCATTGGCTGGGGCATGGGCGTATGCCAGCAGAAGCAGAACCTGAAGACGGTGCACACCATCGCCTCCATCGCCTGCGTTGCCGGCCAGATCGGCAAACCCAATTCCGGTCTCGCGCCCGTGCGTGGCCAGAATAACGTCCAGGGCTCCTGCGATATGGGCATGCTGCCCAACCTGTACCCTGGCTACCAAAAGGTCACCGACCCGGCAGTGCGTGCCAAGTTTGCCAAGGCTTGGGGCGTGCCCGAGGAAAAGCTCCCGCTCGAGGAGGGCTACAAGCTCACCGACCTGGGCCACCTGGTCGACGAGGGCAAGGTGCACTGCTTCTACAACTACGGCGAGGACCCGGTGCAGACCGAGCCCGATTCGGCCGGTATGCGCAAGACGCTCTCCGAGCTGGATCTGTTCATTTGCCAGGACATCTTTATGACGCAGACGACCATGCTCGCCGACGTCATCCTGCCCGCTACCTCTTGGGGCGAGCACGAGGGTGTCTTTACTGCATCCGACCGTAGCTTCCAGCACTTTGACGCGGCCGTTCCGCCCAAGGGCGAGTGCCGTCACGACTGGGAGATCTTCGCGGACCTGTCCACGCGTATGGGCTATCCCATGCACTACGACAACACCGAGCAGATCTGGAACGAATGCATTAGCCTGTGCCCCAACTTTGTGGGCGCGACCTACGAGAAGATGGCTCCCGAGGGCGGCTACGCCCAGTGGCCCGTCAAGAGCACCGATGTGAACGACCACGGTACGCCCGACATGTTCGCTGGTGGCAAGTTCACCACCAAGGACGGCCGCGCCAACCTGATGGCGCACGACTGGGAGGCGCCCTCCGAGCTTCCCGACGATGAGTACCCGCTCATCCTGTGCACCGTCCGCGAGGTCGGCCACTACAGCTGCCGTTCGATGACCGGCAACTGCAAGACGCTGGCGCTGCTCGCCGACGAGCCCGGCTTTGTCCGCATGAATCCCGCGGACGCCGATGCGCGCGGCATCAAGAACGGCGACATCGTCTCGATTCACAGCCGCCGCGGCCAGGTATACAGCCGCGCCGACGTGAGCGATCGCATCAACAAGGGCACGGTCTACATGACCTACCAGTGGTGGATCGGCAAGTGCAACGAGCTGACCATGCACAAGGTCGACCCGGTCTCGCATACGCCCGAGGACAAGTTCTCCGCCTGCCAGGTCGACGCTATCGCCGACCAGGTCTGGGCCGAGGGCGAGGTCGAGCGTCAGTACACCGAGCTCAAGCAGGCTCTGGTGGACGCCGCCGCTCCCCAGGACGTTGAGCCTGGCGCCGCCAAGTTCGACGACGAGACGCACGTGAATCAAATCGTGTAGTCCCGTTCTCGTTGGCTTTTTGGGCCGGGCGTCCCGTACGTTCGGGAGCCCGGCCCGTTATTTTGAAAGGAAGTGGGGATGAACCGCTTCATCGACATCAACCCGGAGAGGTGCATCGGCTGCGGAACATGCCAGTCCGCCTGTGCCGACGCCCACCGGATGCAGGGTCTTCAGGATACGCCGCGCCTGGCGCTCGTGAAGACCGGCGGTATTTCGGCCGCCCTTGCCTGCCACCATTGCGAGGGTGCCCCCTGCGCCGAGGTCTGCCCGGTGAATGCCATCGAGCACGATGGCGATCGCATCCACGTCAAGGAGCAGGAGTGCATCGGGTGCAGGCTGTGCGCCATCGCGTGCCCCTTCGGAGCCATCCATCCCGATGGCACGTCTATCGCCGGTGTCGCAGGCATGTGCGACTCGACGCCTTCGTATCCTAAGTCCCTGAGCAGCCTGCTTACGTGGGCTCCCGGCCAGTACACCTGCGCTGTTAAGTGCGACCTGTGCGCCTTCGATCCGGACGGTCCGCATTGTGTGGCGGCGTGCCCCACCAAGGCGCTGACCGTCATGGGCGGCGCGGCCGATCGCGAGCTCGACGAGGCCAAGCGCCTGCGCTCGATCGAAAACGGTCCGGTCGTCGACGTTACCGCTGTGGCCCAGGGTCTGTCCGAGAAAGCAGAAGGGAGCGTAAACAATGGATAGCATGACGCTGTTTATCGCATCGCTTGCCGTCTCGTGCATCGGTGCGCTCGCCTCGGTTCTGCTGATTAAGGCCGACAACGCCGCCAAGACCGCCGGCTGCCTGATCGGCGCCGTCGCGGCCGTGCTGTCGTTCATCGCGGGCCTCGAGGCCGTGCTTGGCGACGTTTCGTCCCTCAACACGGTCTTCTTCTTCCCGTTCGCCCGTCTCGAGCTCTTGCTCAACGGCCTTGCGGGCCTGATCGTGGTCCTCATCTCGATTCTCGCCTTTGCGGGCTTCATCTACGGTCTGTCCTACTTCGACGAGTACCCGGGCAAGGTCGGGCGCGCCGGCTTCTTTATGAACACCTTCGTCGCCTCGATGATGCTCGTCATCACCGCCGACAACGTGTTCTGGTTCCTGGTCGCCTTTGAGCTCATGTCCCTTACGAGCTACTTCCTTGTCGTTATCGAGGAGAACAAGAACTCCATTAGGGGCGGTTGGCTCTACTTCGTCATCGCGCACGTGGGCTTCGTTCTCATCATGGCGAGCTTCCTGCTCATGACCAACGGCGTGGGCGGTTCCTTCAGCTTCAGTGATTTCCGTACGCATGACTTTGGACCCGCCGTCTCCTCCGCGTGCTTCGTCCTCGCGTTCTTCGGATTTGGCGCGAAGGCCGGTATCATTCCGCTGCACTCCTGGCTGCCCCAGGCGCACCCCGAGGCGCCGTCCAACGTGTCCGCCCTCATGTCCGGCGGCATGATCAAGATCGGCATCCTGGGAATCCTCAAGGTCGGTCACGACCTGCTCGCGGGTTCGGGCGTCCAGCTCTGGTGGGGCCTCATGGTCCTGGTCTTCGGATCCATCTCGTCGGTCCTGGGTGTCGTCTACGCCCTCCACGAGCACGACATCAAGCGCCTGCTTGCCTATCACTCCGTCGAGAACATCGGCATCATCTTGCTCGGTGTCGGCGCGTCCATGACGGCGCACGCCCTGGGCAACGACGTCATCGCGACGATCGCGCTCATGGCCGCCCTCTACCACACGCTCAACCACGCCATGTTCAAGGGCGAGCTGTTCCTCGGCGCGGGCTCCCTGCTCTATGCCACGGGTACGCGCAACATGGAGAAGATGGGCGGTCTGTTCCGCCGCATGCCGGTCACGGCCGTCTGCTTCCTCATCGGTGCCCTTGCCATCTCGGCCATCCCGCCGCTCAACGGCTTCGTTTCCGAGTGGTTCACCTACCAGTCCCTGTTCAACATCTCGACGCTCTCCGACCCGGTCGTCATGGTGTTCGCCGTCGCCTCCGCGGCCGCCCTCGCCATCACCGGTGCCCTGGCCGTCACGTGCTTCGTGAAGGCCTACGGCGTCTCGTTCGCGAGCAGCCCTCGTTCCCAGGAGGCCGCGAACGCCAAGGAGTCCCCGGCTCCGATGTTGTTCTCGCAGATGCTCCTCGCGGCCATCTGCGTGGTACTGGGAATCGGCTCCCCGGTCATCGCCCCGGTTCTGGGCGACGTCGCCCAGAGCGTGCTTGCCGGCTCCGCCGTCACAGCCACCTCGGGCGTGTCTCTCGTGAACGAGATTTCCGGTGCCGCCACCTCCACCCCCGCGATCGCCATCGCGCTCGTGGTCCTCACCGGCCTCGCGTTCGCGTTGAGGTCCTGCCTCGGCGCCAAGGCCCCCGCTAAGAAGACCGACCCTTGGGCGTGCGGCTACGAGCCCAACGAGCACATGCCCGTCGTCGCCACGAGCTTCGCGTCCGACGTCGAACTCTTCATGGGCCCGCTCTACACCCTGCGCGAGGTATGCACCAAGATCTGCTGGTCCATCGCGCACGTGTTCCAGAAGCTCACCGGTGTCGCCCAGGGCGTCGAGCCCCTGCCCGACCGTTTCCTGGTCGATGCACCGAGCGAGGGTGCCGACAAGCTGGCCGGCTTCGCCTCCAAGATCGAGGGCGGCAACTACTCCGTATACATCTGCTACATCGTCGCGGCGCTCGTGGTCTTCCTCGTGCTCGCCGTGGTCATGGTCTAGAGAGGGGAGAGGATATTATGAACATCGTTCTTGCGATGGCGCAGGGCCTCGTGGTCATGCTGGTCGCGCCCTTCTTCTCCGGCCTCGCCCGTGTGATTCGCGCGAAGATGCACAATCGCCGCGGTCCGTCCATCCTTCAGGATTACCGGGACCTCGCGAAGCTCATGGCGCGTCCCGAGTCCGTGAGTTCCGACTCGAGCTTCGTGCTGCGCATCATGCCGCCGCTGTTCCTCGCGGTGTCGTTTATGCTCGCCATGGGCCTGCCCATGTTCACGCTCCAGAGCCCCATGCCCGTCTTTGGTGACGCCATCACCATCATGTACGCGCTCGCGCTGTCCCGCTTCTTCTTCGCGCTGTCCGGCGTGGATTCCTCCAACGCCTACGCGGGCTTCGGCGGTATCCGCGAGCTCCTCATGAGCGTGCTCATCGAGCCGTCCATGCTCATCGCGCTGTTCACCGTCGCCATCGTGTGCGGCTCCACGGACATTGCGACCATGGGTCAGCACATCGTTACGGGCAACGTCTCGAGCGTCGTCGCCGTTATCCTCGCCGGCGTCGCCTTCGCGGCCGCCTGTTACATGGAGCTCGGCAAGCTTCCGTTCGATCAGGCCGAAGCCGAGCAGGAGCTCCAGGAGGGCCCGCTCGCCGAGCTCTCCGGCCCGTCCCTGGCCATGATGAAGCTCGCCATGGGCATGAAGCAGGTCGTGGTCGTCGCTTGGTTCACCTCCATCTTCATCCCCTGGGGAGAGCCCGCGACCATCGGCGTCACCGCTCTCGTGGGCGCCGTCGTCTTCCTCGTCAAGTGCCTGGTCGATTTCGTCGTCTGCGGCGTGCTCGAGAACTCCGTTTCCCGTTCGCGCTTCAAGGTGCTCGGTAACCAGACCTGGGCCGTCGTCGGCATCGCGGTCCTCGCGTTCGTCTTCGTCGTCGTAGGCGTGTAGGGAGAAGGGAGAAACTATGTCAATCGAATCGAGCTTGTCCCTCTTTGCCATGGTGGCGATCGCCGTCCCCATGCTGGGCTCCCTGCTCATCGTCATGCTGCCGCGTCCCTACGCTAAATGGATCTGCGCCTTTGCCGGCGGCATCGCCACGGTCGCTTCCGTTGGCTTGGCCGCGACGTTTGCCGGAAACGGCATGAACGCGGTCGATGTAACCTGGGCGAGTATGGGCCAGACCTTGGTCATGGGCTTCATATTCGACCGGATGAGCACGCTGCTCGCACCCGCGTTCGTCGCTATCGGCCTGCTCGTCGTCATCTATTCGTTCCCGTACATGAGCGATAAGAATAAGGAGCATCCCGACGCGCCCCGTCGTCGCTTCTACGTGTACTTCTCCACGTTCATCGGCGCCATGGCCGGTCTCGCCTACAGCTCCACCATCGTCGGCCAGCTCGTTTTCTTCGAGATCACCGGTGTGTGCTCCTGGGGCCTCATCAGCTACTACATGACGCCCACGGCCAAGAAGGCCGGTATGAAGGCGCTCATCATCACCCATATCGGCGCTCTGGGACTCTACATCGGCGCGGCCTTCCTGTTCGCCGGAACCGGCACGTTCGCGCTGAGCGCGATCTCCCAGCTCGATTCCGGTATGAAGACCGTCGTGCTGCTGCTCATCCTGTTCGCTGCTTGGGCCAAGTCCGCCCAGTTCCCGCTCTACATGTGGCTGCCCTCCGCAATGGAGGCCCCCACGCCCGTTTCCGCCTACCTTCATGGCGCGTCCATGGTTAAGGTCGGCGTGTGCGTGTTCGCCCGCGCTCTTGCGAGCGCCGGCGATATCCCCGAGATCGTCGGTTGGGTCGCCATCATCGACGCCGTCGTGACCATGCTCTTCGGCTTCCTCATGTACCTGCCCCAGAAGGATATGAAGCGCCTGCTCGCCTTCTCGACGATCGCGCAGCTCGCCTACGTGTTCTTTGGCCTGGGCCTCTCCGTGTTCGGAAGCCAGATGGCGTTTAGCGGCGCCGTCGAGCACATCTTCAACCACGCGTTCACCAAGACCCTGTTCTTCCTCATCGCTGGCTCTCTCAGCTTCACGCTGGGAACCCGTATGCTGCCCAAGATCCAGGGCCTCATGAAGAAGTACCCGGTCACGGGCGTGGGCTTTGCGGTCGCCGCGACCGCTATCGCCGGCGTGCCCCCCATGAGCACGTTCTTTTCCAAGTTCCAGATCATTTCCGGTGGCTTCGCGGTTGGTGCTACCAACACGGTCATCTTTGTCCTCGTGTGCGTCATGGTCGTCGAGACCGTCGCCACCTTCGCATGGTTCCTGCGTTGGATGGGTAAGGTCCTGCCCGGTGAGCCGAGCGAGACCGTGGCCGCCGGCCAGCCCCTTCCGCGCGCCATGGCGTTCGTGTTCGTCGTCCTCATGATCATGGTCGTCGTCGCCGGTCCTCTGTCCTCTAGTTGGATGGGTTAGGAGGTAGGACATGGGTTATTCGTTAGTCAATATCCTGGGCGGTCTTCTGATCGTGACCTCCACCATGGTGGTCGTCTCGAAGACCATCCCGTCCGCCATCAAGTGGTACGCGATCCAGTCGGTTGTCCTGGTGGGCGTGCTGCTCACCCTGGGCCTCACCACCGGTGCCACCGAGCTTCTCATGTGGGCCGCGTCGGCCTTCGTCACCAAGGTGATCCTCGTTCCGTTCATTCTCAACCGTGCCTACAAGAAGATGGGTTCGCCTGCCGATAGCACGCTGACCTCCTCCATCAAGCCGGCCTGGACCATCATCCTCACCGGTCTGGAGGTGGCCGTCTGCTTCGCGGTGGTCACGCGCCTGAGCCTGCCCACCGCCGAGGTGGCCACTCCGGCCCTCGCCATCAGCTTCGCGCACTTCTTCGTCGGCCTCACGTGCATCATCTCCCAGCGCAACATCCTCAAGCAGATCTTCGGGTACTGCCTTATGGAGAACGGTAGCCACGTGACGCTCGCTCTGCTCGCGCCCACGGCCCCCGAGATCATCGAGATCGGCATCGCCACCGACGCCATCTTCGCCGTCATCATCATGTCCGCCGTCGTCGTGAGGATTTGGAACGACACCAAGTCGCTCGACTCCCACGACCTGACCGAATTGAAGGGGTAGGCCATGGATGTTTCAATGCTGACGGTCGCCCTGCTCGCTTGTCCTCTCGTGTTCTCCCTGATTATGGCTGCGCTCCCCAAGACGACGTCCTACAACGTCTTCGCGGGGCTCAACACCATCTCCGTCGCGGCGACCCTTGTCCTTTCGGTCGTCACCGCGGGAACCATGCTCTCGAGCGGGCAGAATATCGACGCTTTGGGCCTGTGGCTCCATCTCGATTCGCTCTCGTCGATCTTCGTCCTTCTGGTAGGCATCATCGGGTTCATCACCGGCGTGTACTCCATCTCCTATATCAAGATCGATATCGAGGAGAAGACCATGCCGGCCGAGCGCACCAAGCAGTACTACGCGCTGTTCAGCCTGTTCGTCTTCACGATGCTGCTCGCCTGCCTGTCCAACAACATCATCCTCACCTGGGCGGCGGTCGAGACCACTACGCTGTCGACCGTGTTCCTCGTGGGCATCTACAAGAACAAGCAGGCGCTCGAGGCGTCTTGGAAGTACGCGATGGTCTGCACCGCCGGTGTGGCCTTCGGCCTGTTCGGCACGCTGCTCATCTACGCGAACGCCGCCGATATCATGCCCAACGCGCATGAGGCCGCCTTCCTCACCTCCATCATGCCCTACGCCGACCAGTTCGACCCGATGCTCGTGCGCCTCGCGTTCGCGTTCATCGTCATCGGCTTCGGCACCAAGGCGGGCCTGTTCCCCATGCACACCTGGCTGCCCGACGCGCACTCCCAGGCTCCGAGCCCGGTCTCCGCGCTGCTCTCGGGCGTGCTGCTCAAGTGCGCCATGCTGGTGATCATCCGCTTCTACTCCCTGTCCATCATCACGGTGGGCGACACCTATCCGCGAACGCTCCTGCTCATCCTGGGCACGCTGTCCATCCTGGTGGCTGCCCTGTGCATCTTCAAGCAGGACGATATCAAGCGCCGCTTCGCGTACTCCTCCGTCGACAACGTCGGCGTGGTCGCGCTGTGCCTGGGTATCGGTGGCCCGCTCGGTATCGCCGCCTGCCTGCTGCACTGCATCTTCCACGGCTTCACGAAGGCGCTCGCCTTCTGCATGGCCGGTAACATCCAGCACATCTACCACACCCGCGACCTGAACAAGATCAAGGGCGTCGTCGAGATCGCTCCCGTCACGGCAGCGCTCACCATCATCGCCCTGCTCGCGCTCGCCGCCTTCCCGCCGTTCGCCCTGTTCATCTCCGAGTTCCTCACCTTCGTGGCCGGCGTTCAGTCCGGTCCCATCTGGGTGGTCGTGCTCGTGGCCATCGGCCTCACCGGCGTGTACTTCGCCCTTACCGGCATCGCGCTCAAGTCCATCTTCGGCAAGGCGCCCGAGGGCATGAAGCGCCACGAGGTGCCCGCCCTCATGATCATCCCCGAGATCGCCCTCGCGATCGTGGTCATGTGGTTCGGTATCGCCACCCCGGTCGCCATCACGAGCGGCGTCGAGGATGCAACGTCCGTCGTTTTGAACCAGAGCGTCGAAGAGCTCCACGAGGCCCCTCTCTACCGCATGGTGTTCAGTTCCCAGACCAAGACAAGTGAGGTGAATTAGCACCATGGCAGAACCTGAAAAGAAGGACTACGCTCGTCGCTGCGAAAGCCACGTCGAGGCCCTGCGTGCTGCAGTGCCGGGCGCTATCGAGAAGGTCGAATGGCAGTGCGAGGACCAGCTGACGATCACCGTCAAGCTGGACCGTCTGCCCGAGGCCGTCCACTACCTGTATTACGAGCGCTACGGCTGGATTCCTGTGATTGTCGGCAACGACGAGCGCAGCCTGTGCGGCCGTTACGCCGTGTACTACGTCATCTCCATGGAGGGGGAGGACCCCGGCTGGGTTACCGTGCGTGCCGAGGTCGACCCCGCCAAGATGACGTTCCCGTCCGTGACGCCGTTCGTCCCCGCCTGCGTGTGGGGCGAGCGCGAGCTGCGCGATATGTTTGGCCTGATTCCCGAGGGTCTGCCCGACCGCCGTCGCCTGGTGCTTCCCGACGATTGGCCCAGCGGGCTGTACCCGTTGCGCAAGGATTCGATGGATTACCGTTTCCGCCCCGCCCCCGCGAGCGACATGGAAAACTACGAATTCCTGGCCGACACCAAGGGCAAGGAGACTACGCTCGTCCCCATGGGACCGCTGCACATCACCTCCGACGAGCCCGGCCACTTCCGCCTGTTCGTGGAGGGCGAGACGATCGTCGATGCCGACTACCGCCTGTTCTACGTGCATCGCGGTATGGAGAAGGTCGCCGAGACGCGCCTGAACTATGATGCCGTGACGTTCCTTGCCGACCGTATCTGCGGTATCTGCGGCTGCGCCCACTCGGTGGCCTACGCCGAGGCTGTCGAGCGCGCCCAGGGCATTCACGTCCCGCCGCGCGCGCAGTACATCCGCGCCATCATGCTCGAGGTCGAGCGCCTGCACTCGCACCTGCTCAACATTGGCCTCGCATCGCACTACACCGGCTTCGATTCCGGCTTCCAGCAGTTCTTCCGCGTTCGCGAGAGGTCCATGGACCTGGCCGAGAAACTCTCCGGCCACCGCAAGACCTACGGCCTCAATGTGATCGGTGGCGTGCGTCGCGACATCTTGGCCGAGCAGAAACTCTCCACGCTCACGACCATCCACCAGCTGCGCTCCGAGGTCCAGGAGCTCGTCGACGTTTTGCTCTCCACGCCCAACTTTATTGAGCGCACGAGCGGCATCGGCATTCTCGACCGTAAGATCGCCCGCGACTTTTCGCCGGTCGGCCCGCTCATGCGTGGTTCGGGCTATGCCCGCGACGTGCGCTTCGACCATCCCTTCGACGGCTACGCCGATCCGGACGTCATGAAGATGCATGCCGCCACGGCCGACACCTGCGACGCCTTCGGCCGTACCGCCGTGCGTATCCAGGAGGTCTACGATTCGATCGACATGATCGAGACCATGCTCGAGAACTGCCCGTCGGGCCCCATCCTCACCACGGATTGGGAGTACACCCCGCACAAGTACGCTATCGGCGCCACCGAGGCGCCGCGCGGCGAGGACGTGCACTGGGCCATGCTCGGCAATAACCAGAAGTGCTATCGCTGGCGCGCCAAGGCCGCCACGTACAGCAACTGGCCGGTTCTGCGCTACATGTTCCGCGGCAACACCGTGGGCGACGCTGCGCTGATCGTCGGCTCGCTCGATCCGTGCTACTCCTGCACCGACCGCGTGACGGTGACCGATGTCGCCGCCAAGCGCGACCACGTGCTCGACAAGGAGCAGTTCGAGAACGTCTGGCGCGACAAGTCTCCGCTTGCGGGCGAGGGCACCATGGCCGCTCCGCTCGATGAGGAGGCGCTCTAATATGCTGAAGCTTTGGAAGGTCAACGCCAAGGCCGGCGACGCGACGGTCAAGTACCCGTTTGCGCCGTTCCCCACCAACAAGGACATGCGCGGCAAGCCCGAGCACAACGCCGAGCTCTGCATCGCCTGCGGTGCCTGCGGCGTGGCGTGCCCGGCCGATGCCATTCGCATGGACACCGACCTTGCGGCCGATACCATCACCTGGTCGATCGACTACGGTCGCTGCATCTTTTGCGGCCGCTGCGAGGAAGCCTGCCCCATGGAGGCCATCAAGCTCACCGAGGAGTTTGAGCTGGCCGTCATGAGCAAGGACGACCTCACCAGCAAAAGCGTCTACACGCTCGAGCATTGTTCGCGTTGCGGTAAGCCGTTTGCCCCGCACAAGGAGATCGACTACGCCAAGCGCCTGCTGCAAAAGGCCGGCGGCATGGAGGCCGAGCAGGCTGCCCGTACCGTCGGTATGTGCCAAGAGTGCAAGCGCGAGCTCGACGCCCTGCGCGCCGCATCGGCCGTAAAGACCGGCAACGCGCACGGCATGGCTGCCAACGAGACGCTTGCGTCCGGCGAGCCCCAGGGCCCCGGCATGGAGTATCTGGGCGGCCACGGCGTGAACCCGGAGTATATCGACCGCGAGCTCAACCCCGATGCGCCCGAGATTCCCGCCGGTCCGGCGCCGGTCGAGGGCATCATCATGGATTTTGAAACGAAGGAGGAGTAACCATGGCCGAACCCACGCTTTTGCCCGAGCGGCTTCAGTACCGCCCGACCAAGATCGAGCTCGACGAGAGCATCGAGAAGGCCAAGGCGACCCTTCTTAAGAAGATCAAGCGCTCGGTGTACGTCTACCGCGTCGACTGCGGCGGCTGCAACGGCTGCGAGATCGAGATCTTCGGTTCCATCACGCCCGTCTTCGACGTCGAGCGCTTTGGCATCAAGGTCGTGCCTTCGCCCCGTCACGCCGATGTGCTGCTGTACACCGGTGCCGTGACGCGTGCCATGCGCATGCCGGCCCTGCGCGCCTTTGAGGCCGCACCCGATCCCAAGATCGTGGTGTCCTATGGCGCGTGCGGCTGCACCGGCGGCATCTTCTACGACAACTACTGCGTCTGGGGCGGCACGGATAAGATTCTGCCGGTCGATGTCTACATCCCCGGCTGCCCGCCCAGCCCCGCGCAGACCGTCTACGGCTTTGCTATGGCACTCGGTCTGCTGGACCAAAAGCTGCATGCCGAGACCACGGTGGAGGCCGCCGGCGAACAGGCCGATATCCTGCACCCCGGCGTGCCATACAAGCTGCGCGTTGCCATCGAGCGCGAGGCTCGTGCCATGAGCGGCTACCGTTACGGTCGCGACCTGGCCAACGAGTTCATGGATACGCTCGAGGGCGCGCCCAAGGGCGATATCCGCGGTGCCATGGCGCTGCTCATCGACAAGCAGGACGATCCGCGCCGCGTCGAGGTGTACTCGGCGCTGCAGGATCTGGTGCTGGCCGGAGGTCGCTAGATGGAGCTCACGGACCGCTCTGGTTACTTTGCGGGCCCCGGCATGCTCGGCGGCTCTTTTGGCGATGCCTCGCGCGCAAGCGACGAGGCCGCCGAGGGCGTCGCCGACCCCTGCCTGGGCCATGCGCCCGACCAAGTGGTCTTCTATGAGCTCACGCGTAAGTTTGTGGAGACCGAGGAAGACGTTCCCCAGGAGGCCTGCGACGTGCTGTACTACACGCTCGCCGTGGGCCACCACACCGGCGTGCTCGACTGCTTTGAGCCGCGCCTGTCGGTGCCGGTGAACGTTTTCTATTCGCTCGTCGACGCGCTGCCGGAGGGGGAGGCCAAAACCAAGTTTGAGGCCATCCGCTCCTTTGGTGAGTGCCAGCTCGACAAGGCGGCGGTGCCGTCGCTGCTCGAGGCCTGCGATGCACTGCTCGACGATCGCGGTTTTCGCGGTTCTGCCAAGGCCGGCATCTCGGTGTTCGATGACGACTTTGGCCTGCATGCCCAGCAGGTCGCGTTCTTAATGAAGTTTCGCGATCTGGTTGAGCGCGTGCGCGATGTGTCGGGTGTGTATCTGACGGGGAGGTTGCAGTAATGGGTCGCGTTGTGGATGGTCGTGTGAACGGCGCCCCGTTTGCGGGTATCGTGCTCACGGCGGGAAGCGTGCTGCGTGCCGACGATGCCGCCGGCCCCGTGCTCTCCAAAAAGATGGAGGACACGCCGCTTGCCGGCTGGTACACCATCGATGGCGGTCAGACGCCCGAGGACGACATCATCGAGGTCAAGCGCGAGCGTCCGCCGCGTCTGGTCTTGGTCGATGCCGCCGATATGGCGCTGCCCGTCGGCGCCATCCGCCTGCTCGACAAACGTGATGTGGCCCGCAAGTCGATGTTCACCACGCATTCGCTTCCTTTGTCGATTCTGATCGAAGAGATTGAGCAATCGTGCGAAGATATCGTCTTCATAGGGATTCAGCCGGGCGATACGGAGTTCTATAACCCCATGTCCCCGGAGGTCTTTGAGGCCGTCGACGCCGTGTACGACGCCGTGGCCGCCAACGACTTTTCCCACTTTGTCCGCTTGGGGCAAGAGCAATAGGAGCGCTTGTCCCTGCTGATTAGGAAAGAAGTGATTGACATGGCAGATTCCAAGGCAGAATATCCCGCTCCCGATTGCCTGGCGCCCGCCGCGATCGAGGCCAAGACCGAGGCCGCCGGCGTGACCAAGGCTAACCTGCCGGTCGCTAAGGCCTTTCTGTTGGCAATGTTCGCCGGCGCGTTTATCGCCTTCGGCGGCCTGTTCTTTACGGTGTTTTTGAGCGACAGCACGCTGGGCTGGGGTGCCCAGCGCGTCGTGGGGGGCCTGTGCTTTTGCCTGGGCCTGGTGCTGGTGCTGGTGTGCGGCGCCGAGCTGTTTACCGGTAATTCGCTTATGGTCTGCGCGCTCAAGAGTAAAAAGATCACCCTGGCCCAGATGCTCAAGGCCTGGGCCGTCGTATGGGTCGGTAACTTTGTCGGTGCCCTGTTCATCGTCTTTTTGGTGTACATGGCCGGCATTTACAAGCTCAACGGCGAGGCGGTCGCCAATTCCATGGTGAGCGTCGCCGCCGGCAAGGTGACGGTCGACTGGGTGACGATCTTCTTCCGCGGCATCCTGTGCAACATCTTTGTGTGCCTGGCCGTGTGGATCGGTACCGCTGGCAAGACCGTGGTCGATAAGGTTGTGGGCATTCTGCTGCCCATCGCCGCCTTTGTGGCCTGCGGTTTTGAGCACTGCGTTGCCAACATGTATTTTTTGCCCATGGGCGCCGTGATGCATGCATGCGGCTATGGTGCCAAGGTCGCCGGCGCCGATGCGCTCAACGCTGCGGGCATTGCGTTTAACCTGTCCGCCGCCACGCTGGGCAACATCGTGGGCGGCGCGGTTCTGATCGCGCTCGGCTACTGGTTTATCTACGCCAAGAAGTCCGAGGCGTAAGGTATCGTCTGTTTGACGTTGGGCCTCCCGCGGGGCGTTGCCGTGCGGGAGGCTTTTTGGGTCTGGGGCTCGTTGCCGGGCTTTTGGCCTGTTGTGTTTGGCTGATGAAAGGGGTAATCGAGATGGCATCTGCTTTGGAGCGTGACGGTCGCGCCGTGGTGACCACATGCGGGGGATGCTATGCCGATTGCGCCTTTGCGGCACGCGTTGAGGACGGTCGCGTGGTGGCCGAGTTGCCGGTGCCGGGGCATCCGTGCGCGGCGCGTGCCCTGTGCGCCCGCGGACGGCATCGCCTGGCAATGCCGTTTGACGAGCGCGACCGCATCATGCACCCCATGCGACGCCGCCGGGATGGCTCGGGGTTTGATGCGATTACCTGGGGCGAGGCGTTCGCGCAGATCGCTGCGCGCCTTGGGGGGATTGTTGACGGGCATGGTCCGCGTGCGCTGGGCATGACGCTCGGCGTGCCCTCGTTCGACCGCTACTGGGCGTATCGTTTTATGCATGCGCTGGGCTCGCCCAACGTATACGGTGCCGACGGTGCCTGCGAGGTAAGCCGACTTACCGGTTGGGAGCACAGCCTGGGTTATAGTCCCGCCTCCGACCTGTCACATACCGACTGCATCATGTACCTGGGGCGTTCCATTGTCGATTCGTCGACGATGGGGGCCGTTGACGCGCTCAACGATGCGCGCCGGCGCGGGGCGAAGGTCATCGTGGTTGACCCCCGGCGCAGCGGTTCGGCTGCTATTGCCGACCGCTGGCTGCGCGTACGTCCTGGATGCGATCTGGCGTTGCTGCTGGGTATCGCACATGTGCTGGTAGCCGAGGGCCTGTACGATCACGAGTTCGTGGACCGCTATACCACGGGTTTTGACGAGCTGGCGCAGACTGCTGCTGTTTGGACGCCCGAGTGGGCTGAGTCGATGTGCGATGTGCCGGCGGACGATATCCGAGCGACTGCGCGTGATTTGGCTGCCGCGGCGCCTGCTGCGGTGGTGGACGCTGGCTTTCATGGCGGCATCGGTATTGCGTATGCCAACAGCACCCAGACCGCGCGCGCTATCTGCTTGGTCGATGTGCTGCTGGGCTGCATCGGGCATGCGGGCGGCGCGCTCAATCCGCCCACGCCGCTTGTGTTGGGCGACCTCGATCCCACGCGCTTTGCGACGCCGCCGGTGCCGCGTGGGCCCAAGCTGGGATCCGAGCGCTATCCACTGGTCGATCCGGTGCGCGGCCTGTGCACGACCATCGGTCAGTCGATTCTTGCCGGCGATTTGCGCGGGCTCATCGTCTATGCCAGTAACCCCGGTGCGGGCTATGGCAATGCACGGGCTTGGTTGAGTATTTTGCAGCAGCTCGACTTGCTCGTGACGATTGATATTCGCTGGTCCGAGACGGCGCGTGCTTCTGATTTCGTGCTGCCCGACGTGACGTATCTGGAGGCCGACCGCGGTGCGGGCACAGTCGTGGGCGCCAACGATGCGCGCGTGTTCTACCGCAACGCCGTGCTGCCCGTGCAGCATGACGGCACACGTCCCGGTCGGGAGATTTTTGCCGGTCTGGCGCAGGCGTGTGGCGTGGGCGAGTATTTCCAGTTTACGTCTGACGATCTGGCGGCTGCCCAGGTGGCGCCTTTTGGGATCGATCTGGACGAGCTCAAGGAGCGCGGCTGGGCCGATACGGGCGTGGCGCTGCCGTCGCGCACGGGTGAGCCGGTGATTCCGCTTGCCGGCGGCAAAATTGCGCTGGCAAGCGACGTATGGGAACGAGTCGGCATGGGTCGTGTGCCCAACTGGATTGCGCCCATGGTGGAGCCCGGCCCGGGGATGTTTCGCCTCATTAGTGGCAACCGTCCCTTTGAGTCGCACACCTCGCGAAGGCTTGCGGCTCAAGGTGCCGCCGAGGCTGGATCGGACCTGGATGCCGTGCAGATGAATGCCGATGCTGCTGCGCACATGGGCATCGCCGACGGCGAGATCGTCGAGCTCGTGAGCGATATGGGCCGCGACCGCGTGCGCGTGGAGACGACGCCGTATCTGCATCCGGCGTGCATCTTTACGTCGGCCGCCCCCGGCGGACGTTCGTTTGGCGCCGATGCCGGCGGCGCTCAAGCCTTGGGCGTCGGCCCGCTCGACCATACACCGTTGCGTTGGGACCCGTTGACGGGCGCCGCGCTCACTCAGGAAAACGCCGTTCGCGTGGAAAAGATCGCGGCGCGCGAGGATAATAACGAGTAATTGACTCAGCTGATGCATTCGACTGATTCACGTTTCTTTTGAAAGGCCGCACATGAGCGATAGCCAGAACATGTCCGATGAGGTGCGCGCCCGCCTGCGCGCCATTCCCTCCGTCAACGAGCTGCTTGCCGAGTGGCCGGTGGTGAAGGCGGCGGGGGAGACCTGCGACGCGGTGGTGCATGCCGCCGTCACGGCCGAGCTCGACGAGGAGCGAGCCGCCATTCGCACCGGCGTCGCCCCGCGCTCTAAGCGCGACCTGGCTTCGGCCATCGAGTGGCGTGCGCACCGTTCCGCGCTGCCAAGCCTGCGTCCCGCCGTCAACGCCACGGGTGTGGTTATCCATACCAACTTGGGTCGCGCCCCGCTCGCGGAATCAGCTGCCAAAGCCGTGGCCGAGGTTGCGCGCGGGTACAGCACGCTCGAGTACAGTGTGGACACTTGTTCGCGCGGGTCGCGCAAGGAGCACGCCGCGCAGCTGATCCGCTCGCTCACCGGTGCCGAGGACGCGCTCGTGGTCAACAACAACGCCGCCGCGGTACTGCTGGTGCTGGCGACCCATGCCGCAGGCAAGGAGGTTATCGTCAGCCGCGGCGAGCTTGTCGAGATCGGCGGCAGCTTCCGCATCCCCGATGTCATGGCGGCTTCGGGCGCCAAGCTCGTCGAGGTCGGCGCCACCAACCGCACGCATTTGGACGACTATGAGCGCGCCATCACGCCCGATACGGCGATGATCCTCAAGGTCCATCCTTCCAACTATCGCATCGAGGGCTTTCACGAGGAGGTGGGCTCTCGGGAGCTTGCCGCTCTGGCCCACAAGCATGGACTGCTGTTCTACGAGGACCAGGGGTCGGGCGCGCTGTTGCCCGACGACATCTTGGTGCGCGGCGGCGAAGAAACCACGCCGGCTTCGGTTTTGGCAGGGCTCGATCTGGTGTCGTGCTCGGGCGATAAACTGCTCGGTGCCGCACAAGCGGGCATTATCATGGGCCGTCGCAATCTGGTCCAGGCCTGTGGGTCACATCCGCTTATGCGCGCCCTGCGCCCGGGCAAGCTCGCGCTGACGGCGCTCGAGGCCACGCTGCGTATCTACATGGACGGCGCCGATGTTGCCCATCGCGATATTCCGGTGCTCAGCATGCTTACGCTGCCGCAGACCCATTTGGAGCGACGTGCCCGCAAGCTGCGCGATCGTATGGTCGCCGGGCTCGATAAGGCTGGCTACCCGTGTGCCGTTCAGGTGGAGATCGTCGAGGAATCGTCGACCCCTGGTGGCGGCTCGCTGCCTACCGTGGAGCTGCCCACCATGTGCGTTGCCGTGCGCCTCGTCGATGAGCGTCTTTCCGTTGACGCACTCAAGCGCTCACTCGTCCAAGATTTCGACACGCCGGTCGTCACGCGCGCCTCGCACGATCGCGTCCTGTTTGACGTGCGCACACTCGTGGGTGACCGCGATATCGAGACGGCGGCATCGACGCTCGTCGCGTGCGTTGAGAAGGCGATTGCTCGATGAGTGAGGTTCATGCGCTGGTGGAGTGTCCCGTTATCGTTGGCACGGCGGGCCACGTTGACCACGGCAAGTCGGCATTGATCGAGGCGCTGACCGGCAAGAATCCCGACCGTCTGGAGGTTGAGCGCCGTCGCGGTATGACCGTGGAGCTGGGCTTTGGCGAGCTGGCACTGCCGAGTGGCAAGATCGTCGGCCTGGTCGACGTGCCGGGCCACGCGCATTACCTGCGCGCCATGGTGCAGGGTGCGACAGGCATCGACGTTGCCGTGCTGGTGGTCTCTGCCGTTGAGGGTGTAATGCCGCAGACGCGCGAGCACGTGCACGTGCTGGAGCTGCTGGGCGTCACGCATATGGTGGTGGCGCTGACGATGTGTGACCTGGCCGATGCCGAGATGACCGAGCTTGCCGAGCTCGATGTCGATGACTTTTTGTCGGATACCGTGTTTGCGGGCGCGCCGATTGTGCCCGTGTCGTCTAAGACGGGCGAGGGGGTCGACGGGCTGCTTGCGGTGCTCGACGAGCAGGTAAGTGCCTGCTGGGATGCCTGCCGCGACCGTGCCGAGCGCACCGATGCCGCGCCGCGCCTGCCGATTGACCGCTGCTTTACGATTAAGGGCGTCGGCACTGTCGTAACGGGAACGCTGCACGATGCGCCGGTTGCGGTGGGCGACGAGCTGATGGCTTTGCCGTCGCGTACGGTCTGTCGCGTGCGTGGGATTCAGGTGCATGGCGATACGCCGCGCGCGCTGCCTGGTCAGCGTGTGGCGCTCAACCTAGTTGGTGACGGTGTCGCGGCGCTTGACCGTGGCGAGATGCTGGGCGTGGCGGACCGCTTTGGCCAGACGTTGCGCTTTATGATGACGTTCACCTACCTGGGCCGCGAGGGCACCAAGCCGCGCGTGCTCGAGTCGGGCGCGCGTGTGCATGTGATGGCCGGCACGGCCGAGGTCGTCGGCCGCATCATGCTTTTGGAGGGCGAGGCCCCCATGGCGGTGGGCGAGACCCGTACCGTGCAGGTGCGCCTGGAGGACCCGCTGCCGCTGTGTGCCGGAGACCATGCCGTGGTGCTGTCGTATTCGCCCGTTATGCTTATTGGCGGCGGGCGCGTGCTGCTTTCGCGCTGCCGTCGCTCGCGCGAGCTTTCTGCCGGCGAGCGCGCACTGTTTGCGGCGCTTGAGTCCGGCGATACCGCGGGCGGTGTGGGCGCTTGGCTGGCGCTGCAGATGCTGCCAGTTACGGCGGTTGCTGTTGCCGACGCTTTGGATCTTGGTGTCGGCGAGGTCGATGCCGCACTGCGCGGGTTGGTGTCGCAGGGCTCTGTTCGCAAGCTTGCTGTGGGTGATGCGGACTACTTGGCGGACGCCGTGGTGCTCGACGCTGCGATGGATGCACTGGCGGCGACCCTGTCAGCCATGCACGCGGCGTCTCCCAAGGAGACGGGCTTTACGCCCGGCGCCGTTGCCCATGCTGCGTGGCCTGCCGCTGATGATGGCGTTGCCGCGGCTCTGATTGCCGAGGGCTGCTCGCGTGGCGTGTGTGCCGCCGAGGGTGCCGAGGTATTCGACCCGCACTCCGCTGCCGCCGCGGCGCGTGTGGTGCGCGAGGTCTGCGAACGTATCGTTGCCTTGCTGGACGAAGCCGGCCTCGATGCACCGATATTGCCCGAGGTGGGCGAGCAGTTGCAGCTCGATCGCGACACCATGACGCGTGCCCTGCGCGAGCTTTCGCTCAATCGCTCGATCGTTAAGGTCGAGCGCGACGTTGCCCTGTCCGCTGCCGCCGAGGCCCATGCGCGCGAGCTTGTTGCCGCCGCCATTGAGGCAGCCGGCGGTGCTGCCACCACGAGCGTACTGCGCGAGGCCCTGGGTGTGTCGCGCAAACGTGCCATCAGCATCTTGGAGCACCTGGATGCCGTGCGCTTTACGGTGCTCGACAAGGATGCCGGTGGCCTGAGGTCCCTACGCTAGGCCGGTTACCCGCTCCCGCCTCCTCAGTTGCGGTGAAATAGTTCCTGTTTTTGGGGTCTTGCAGCCTAAGCAAGAACTATTCCACCGCAACTTCTTGTTCGTCTTTTTGGGATGGAGCCGTTTCGGTTTGGTAAAATACCGCCGCACTTGGGAACGGATGGGCTCCGGTGGGCTCCGCGGTCCTCAAAACCGTTGCGAGGCGTGCAAAACGTCTTGGATGTGTTCGATTCACATACGTTCCCGCCATACGCTACCAGCGCTTTTGTGCTCGCGGTCTTGCTGCGTGCCGCAAGGGCGCTGTTTTGTTTTTGCACGAGCTTTTCGTAGCGCTGCTATTTCGGTGGCTGTATTTAGCTTCGTGCGCCGGGTTTCGAGCATGCCGATGGAGGTGTTTTGCCGTATGACTACCGTAAGACGTGCCGATCTTTCTTGTGTCGTCCAGGCGGGTGGGCTGTCCTCGCGCATGGGCTGTGATAAGGCTCGCATGGCGTTTTGCGGCGAGCCGCTCATCGAACGCGTGCTGGGTCGGCTGGCGCCAGTTGCCGGCGAGTTGGTCGTGACGACTTCGCGTCCCAGCGAGCTTGCCTACCTTGAGGAGCGCGCGTTTGGCGGCCTGGTGCCGCGAATAGTGTCGGACCTTGAGGGGCCGGCGGGCGCCATGCGCGGCATCGCGAGTTCGCTGACTGCGGCCCGGCTGCCTCTCGTTGCTATCGTCGCCTGTGATATGCCGTTTGTCTCTTCGGAGCTAATCGGTGCCCTTGCTGGCTGTGTTGAGGCCGAGGCGCTCGATGTGTGCGTGCCGCGCGAGGAGCGGGGGATTGAGCCGCTTTGCGCCGTCTGGCGCCGTGACGCGTGTGTGCCGGTTGCCCAAGAGCTGCTCTCCTGCGACCGACAGCGCATTCGCTGTCTGATCAATCGCGTTCAGGCCGGTTATATGGATGAGCCGCAGATCGTTAAGGCCGCGGGCTCGACGCTCTGCTTCGAGAACGTCAATACGCCCGAGGAGTTTGCGGCGGCCGAGTTACTCGCCTAGACGATTGGAGTTGCCATGTCTCACGATATTTGTCCCGACACGGGAGAACCTTGCACTTGCGACGGGTCCGAACCCTGTACCTGCGGTTGCGGTGGCTGTGGACATACTGCGGAAGAGGAAGCGGCCGCCGCGGCGTATCGCGATGCACACCGCGAAGGCCCGTCCGGTGATGCTCTCGACCATGAACGCAAGATCATCGTTTCGTTCGATAGCACCTTCGATGTGATGGAATGCGAGCAGCTGTGCCTTGCCGCCGGTGTGCCCGGGCGCATCATGCCGCTGCCCGGCTCCATCACCGCCGGCTGCGGGCTGTGCTGGGCCATGCCGTTCTCGGGCGATGCACTCGCCGCCTTCCGCGCTGCCACCGAAGGCCGCATAACCCCCGCCGACTACCATCAGCTCGTCCTCTAACCACCAACATCACCACAAAGGTGCCTGCCCCCAATGTGGTGGTTTGGAACATGTGGACGAAACAGGTTTGAAACACGGGTTTTGCATGTCAGGCACTCAAAAACGCCTCTACCTGCATCGTAATCAAAATGAAACATCTGCTCATTGGCTTATGCGAAACTTTGCTGCAACAGTGCGATATTATCCATACTCGATAAAGCTCGCGGCGCATGGGGCGCCTCGAACGACACTTTTCTTTTCCATCAATTGGAGGAAGCATGAGCTACACGCAGAAAGTTCTCGACGAGCTCAAGGCCCGCTATCCCGAGCAGCCTGAGTTCATCCAGGCCGCGACCGAGATCCTCGGCACCATCCAGCCGGCGCTCGACGCCCATCCCGAGTACGAGGAGGCCGCCCTGCTTGAGCGCCTCGTCGAGCCCGAGCGCATTGTTATGTTCCGTGTCCCCTGGGTCGACGACCAGGGCAAGGTTCAGGTCAACCGCGGTTACCGCGTCGAGTTCAACTCTGCCATTGGACCCTACAAGGGCGGCCTGCGCTTTAACCCGACGGTCACCCTGGGCATGCTCAAGTTCCTGGGCCTGGAGCAGATCCTCAAGAACAGCCTGACCACCCTTCCCATGGGCGGCGGCAAGGGCGGTTCCGACTTTGACCCCAAGGGCAAGTCCAACAACGAGATCATGCACTTCTGCCAGTCCTTCATGACCGAGCTCTATCGCCACATTGGCCCCAACACCGACGTTCCCGCCGGCGACCTGGGCGTTGGCGGCCGCGAGGTTGCCTACCTGTTCGGTCAGTACAAGCGCCTGACCAACGAGTGGACCGGCGTTCTCACCGGCAAGGGCCTCTCCTTTGGCGGCTCGCTCGCCCGTACCGAGGCCACCGGCTACGGCCTGGCCTACTTTGTGGACGAGTACCTCAAGAGCCGCGGCGACTCCTTCGAGGGCAAGAACGTCGTCGTTCACGGCTCCGGCAACGTCGCCATCTACGCGGTTCAGAAGGTCGCCCAGCTCGGCGGCAAGGTGCTGGCCTGCTCCGATACTCACGGCTGGGTCGAGGATCCCGACGGCATCGACTACACCGTGCTTGAGCACGTCTACAACAAGAAGCGCTCCGGCCACGACAAGGGCGTCACGCTCGCTATGTACGTTGACGAGAAGCCCAACGCCGTGTGGCACGAGGGCGACGGCCGCGGCGTGTGGCAGCTGCCCTGCGACATCGCGCTGCCCTGCGCTCGCGAGAACACGCTGCTGCTCGAGGACGCCCAGGCGCTCGTCGCCAACGGCTGCAAGGTGGTCGGCGAGGGCGCGAACATGCCCACGACCATCGAGGCCACGACCTACTTCCAGGAGAACGGCGTTGCCTTTATGCCTGGTAAGGCTGCCAACGCCGGCGGCGTGCTCGTGTCCGGCCTGGAAATGAGCCAGAATGCCGAGCACCTGTCCTGGACCTTCGAGGAGGTCGACGGCAAGCTCGAGCAGCTCATGCGCGGCATGTTCCACAACGTGGACGACACCGCCAAGGAGTATGGCCAGGAAGGCAACTTTGTCATGGGCGCCAACATCGCCGGCTTCCTGAAGGTCGCCGACGCCATGCTCGCCCAGGGCGTCTGCTAAATCTTCGCTCGATATAGCATCGCAGAATGCTCCCAGCTATCCGGCTGGGAGCCTTTTCTATCCCGGAGGACTCCTCATAACTTGCGGTGAAATACGGACTGTTGGGCGCCCTAAGCCCGACAAATAGTCCGTATTTCACCGCAAGTTATGGATGGGAGGGAGGTTTTTGTGCTGTGGAAGGTCGCGGCCCTTCGTTTGGTACACTTAAAAGTACTGGACAAGTGAAGAGATGGGGGAGAACGTGCTCAAGTTCGGTACCTACGTCCGTGTTGGAAACGCGGCCGAAGCCTATGAGCTCTTACAGAAGAACCGCAACAATAAGATTGTGGGCGGCGGCATCTGGATGCGCCTGGGTTCGCGTCGCGTGGCGACGGCGATTGACCTTTCGGCCTGCGGGCTCGATCAGATTGAGGAGACCGAGACCGAGTTTCGCATCGGCGCCATGTGCACCCTGCGCCAGCTCGAGCGTCATGCCGAGCTCAACGCGCTTGTCAACCATGTCTTTGAGTTCGCCGTCCACGATATCGTGGGCGTGCAGCTGCGCAACACCGCCACGGTGGGCGGCAGCATCTACGGTCGTTTTGGTTTCTCGGACGTGCTCTCGGCATTTTTGGCGCTCGATTCGTACGTTGAGCTGACGGGGGCTGGTCGCGTGCCGCTCGCCGAGTTCGTGGACATGGGTTACGTGCGCGACGTGATCGAGCACGTCGTGGTCGTTAAGCACGACTATCGCGCAAGCTACGAGGCCGTGCGCAAGGCCGCGACCGACTTCCCCTCCTTAAACGTCACCGCCGCCTGGTGGGACGGCTCCTGGCACGTCACCGTGGGCGCCCGTCCGCTGCGCGCGACCCTGCTGCAGGGCGAGGCATGTGGCCTTACCGGCGAGCAGCCTTCCGAGGACGAGCTGCGTGCCCTGGCAGAGTCCGTACGCTCGCTGAGTTATGGCACCAATCTGTGGGGCTCGGCCGACTACCGCCGTCGCATCTCGGCCCCGCTGGCGATTCAGGCTGTGCGCCGCGCCGCCGGCATCGAGCTTTCGGCCGCGCTTGCCCGCGAGCTCGAGACCGTGCAAGTGCCCAAGTTTGCCACGGACGAGTATTCCTGCCGCCGCGTGCCCGGCGTCGATTCTAGCGAGGTGCGCTAATGGCTGCCAAACTCATCGATCTTTCCTTTACGCTCAACGGCCGCAAGGTCAAGGTTCAGATTGCCCCCGACACCATGCTCTTTTCGCTTTTGCGTGAGCAGGGTTGCGCGTCGGTGCGCTGCGCCTGCGAAACCACCAACTGCGGTCTGTGCACGGTATGGCTCGACGGCGACCCGGTGCTGAGCTGCTCGGTTCCCGCCGCGCGTGTCGAGGGCCGCTCCATCACCACGCTCGAGGGCCTCAAGGCCGAGTCCGAGGCGCTCGCCCGCGCGATGGCTGCCGAAGGCGCCGAGCAGTGCGGTTTTTGCGCCCCCGGCCTCATCATGAACGTGCTGGCGCTTGCCCGCGCCGCCAAGGAGGACCCAAGCCTCGTCGCTACGCGCGAGGAGCTCTCGCGCCAGCTGGCCGGCAACCTCTGCCGTTGCAGCGGCTACGAGAGCCAGCTGCGCGCTATCGTGCGCTTCCTTAACGAGTCCGGCGTGCAGGTGGGCTTTGAGATGCCCGAGCTGCCGGTCAACGACACCAGCTGCGACGGCGTCTCGTACAAGCAGATCACCCACAAGCAGCCCAAGAAGGACTCGAAGGCCCTGCTCGAGGGACGTCCCGTCTACACGGGCGACCTGGTGCCCGCCGGCGCCCTGATCGTCAAGCTCAAGCGCAGCCCGTATGCCCGCGCCAAGATCCGCTCCATCGATACGTCGCGCGCCCTGAAGGTGCCCGGCGTCGTGGGCGTCTACACCTACGAGGACGTGCCCCAGCGCCGCTTTACCATCGCCGGCCAGAGCTATCCACAGCCGAGTCCCTACGACCGCCTGATCCTCGAGAACCTGGTGCGCTACCAAAACGAGGAGGTGGCGATCGTCGCCGCCGAGTCCGAGGAGGCCGCCGACAAGGCGCTCAAGCTCATCAAGGTCGACTACGAGGTGCTCGAGCCCCTGCTCGACTTTACCCAGGCACTCGATAACGACATCGTTGTCCACCCCGAGGGCGACGTGACCTTTATGTTCCCGCAGGGCGGCGACGTTGCTCGCAACTTGGTGTGCAGCGGTACCAGCGATTTTGGTGACCTTGACGAGGCCTTCGCCCAGAGCGACATCGTCTTTGAGCGCACCTACACCAGCCAGGCCACGCAGACCGCGCCCATGGAGACCTTCCGCGCCTTCGCGACGACCGACGCGTTCGGGCGAATCTCGGTGACTACCTCCACGCAGGTGCCCTTCCACGTGCGCCGCATGGTCGCTCAGTCGCTCGATATCCCGCAGTCGCAGGTGCAGGTCATTAAGCCGCGCATCGGCGGCGGCTTTGGCTCCAAGCAGACGGGCTGCTGCGAGATCTTCGTGGCGTTCGTCACCCAGCAGACCGGCCGTCCGAGCTACTGCTGCTACACCCGCGAGGAGACCATCACCGCGGGCAATTCGCGCCACCAGATGCAGATGACCGTTAAGCTGGGCGCCATGAACGACGGCACCATCACGGCCATCGATCTGCATACGTTGTCCAACGCCGGTGCGTATGGCGAGCACGCTACCACGACGATCGGCCTTTCGGGCCACAAGAGCCTGCCCATCTACAACCACGTGAAGGCGAGCCGCTTTAGCTGGGACGCCGTCTACACCAACACCAACCGCGGCGGCGCGTATCGCGGCTACGGTGCCACCCAGGGCCAGTTTGCCGTGGAGAGCGCCGTCAACGAGCTCGCCGACATGCTGCACATGGATCCCGCCGACCTGCGCCTTAAGAACATCGTGCGCGAGGGCGAGATCATGCCGCAGTACTACAACGAGAAACTCAACGCCTGCGCGCTCGACCGCTGCCTGCTGCGCGCAATGGACATGATCGGCTGGCGCGACAAGCCGCTGGCCGTGGACCTGGGCGATCGCGTGCGTGCTCTGGGCTGCGCGCTCACCATGCAGGGCTCGGGCATTTCTAACGTGGACATCGCCGGCATCGACATGCGCCTGGAAGAGGATGGATTCATTACCATCGGCACCGGCGCCACCGATAACGGCATGGGCGTCGACACGATCTTGGCGCAGATTGCCGCCGAGGAGCTGGGCGTGGAGAGTTCGATGATCGTGGTGCGCGGCGTGGACACCGACGTGTCGCCGTTTGATGCCGGCTCGTACGCGAGCTCGGGCACGTACGTGACGGGCCTTGCCGCCAAGAACGCCGCGACCGATCTGCGCGAGAAGATTTGCGCCAAGGCCGCCCAGATGTGGGATGTGGACGCCGCCGAGGTGGTCTTCGATGGCCAGTACGTGCGTCTGTCCGACGAGCGTGCCGCGCGCGAGCAGAACCGCTACCTCACGCTGCGCGACTTTGCCAACCTGTGCGTCAAGAACATCGCGGGCGGCGACGCGCTCACCTCGCATGCCTCCGCCTGCCTGCCCGTTTCGCCTCCGCCGTTTATGGCAGGCATTGCCGAGGTCGAGGTCGACAAGGCCACCGGCAAGGTGACCGTGGTGGACTACGCGGCGGCTGTGGACTGCGGCACCGTTATTAACGAGGCACTCGCGCGCGTCCAGGCCGAGGGCGGCATTGCCCATGGTATTGGTCACGCGCTCTACGAGATTGTCGAGCACGATGACCGCGGCCGTCTGCGCACCGGCAACTTTATGAGCTACAAGCTGCCCACGCGCCTGGATATCGGCAGCATTCGCGTGGCCTTTGAGCCGAGCTATGAGCCGACGGGCCCGTTTGGCGCCAAATCGATCGGCGAGGTCGTCATCAACACGCCGCTCGCCGCCGTTGCCTCGGCCGTGGCGCACGCCACCGGCCATCAGGTTCGCTCGCTGCCGATCACGCCCGAGAAGGCCCTGCTGGGGGAGTAGACGAGGAGTCGCTGTATCCGCTCTTTGCCAAGCCCGGGGAAACTGCAGCCCACTTTTCGACCGAATTGTGGGCTGCAGGAGATAGCCGATGGGGGTAGCTAATTTGGGACGTGTCTCTATAGTTTTGTCAACCGCGTGCTTCGCGCCATTTCGGC
>DXZW01000014.1 GCA_019419455.1 Collinsella sp.
GCGCATTCGGCGAGATGCGTTTGCGAAAGTGGTCAATTTTAGATTGACGCTAACAGGCACCAGCCGAAGCTCATGCCAAGGGACACGGGCGTGCCCCTCGAGATAAGGATGCACGGGAGGAAGGGGTCCGAGCGGCTCCTGCGGCGGCGCGAGGAGATGCTCGCCCGCGGCATGCCCGCGGCGAAGGCCAACGCGGCCACCGCGGCCGAGCTCGTGAGGTGGCTCTGGGCCCTCGGCATGATGTGCCGGGAGGGCGCGGAATAGACATAGCCCCCGTCCCGGCGAGCCGGGCGGCCTTCGGGGATACCCCCTATTTCGCTGTGCGCGCGGAGCCCTCCGCATGCGCCCCGACAGACTTGGGGAACCCCGCCGAAGGAATGGAGTGCGGGCCGACAGAACGGTATCCGCGGATATGAGACTGAGCCGAAGGCGTCGACGACATGCCGGGGGCGGACCGGGACGGGTTAACGGCAGGCCCCGCCGACCGATTGCAAGCGGTCGGCGGGGCCATTGTGGCTCTTGACAGCGGATTGGGTCATATGAGCGAGCGCCGTCCAGGACGTACAAGTTGGCATGAAAAAGGCAAGGCATAGACCTTTTGGTCATGCCTTGCCTTTTGAATGACAAATTGTCGTCCTGGGCGGCGCGCAGCGTCAACTGGTTGCGCGGTTCGTAGAACCGCGCAACATAAGTGCGCCCCCTCCCGCGCACGGAACGGGAGGAGGCTAAAGGTAGGAGTCTACCGGTGGGGTTACCCCACCGGACAGACGATGACCAGGTGATCCTTTACAGGATCGTCATGGTTTCCGTGGGGTACCCAAGGGGTACTTAGAGCATCACGCAAGCGACGGTCAGGATGATGGCGCAGACGACGGAGAGAGCGACGATGAGCTTAAGAGCAAACTTGAGCCAGGTCGTCCACTCGATCTTGGCCAGGGCAAGACCGCCCATGATGGCGCCGGAGGTCGGGGTGAACAGGTTCACGACGCCGATGGCGGCGGAGAAGATCATGACCATGACCTCGGGCGAGAAGCCGAGCTTAACAGCCAGCGGTCCCATGATGGGCATGGAGACAGTAGCCATACCGGAGGTCGAGGGGATCAGGAAGGACAGGCCGAAGTAGACCAGGAAGCTCATGGGAGCGAAGATCACGCCGGACAGGCCAGCCAGAGCATTGGCGGCAGCGTCGAGGACGTAGACGTCGAGGCCGGTGCTAGCCATGAGGACGGAGATACCACGGGCGAGGGCGATGACGAGGACAACGGACATCATGTCGGCAGCGCCGGTGATGAAGGTGTTGACGATCTGCTTCTCGGACAGGCCGCCGATAATACCGATCAGGACAGCCATGAGGAAGAACCAGGTGGAAGCCTCGTCGAAGTACCACTGACCAATGGGCAGGCCGGTGATCAGGGCAGACCAGCCCTGAACGATGGCGTTACCGTCGGCGTCATAGACAGCGCCAGCATCGAAGAAGTTGGCGACGCCCTCGTTAAGGTCGGCCAGCGGGATGAAGCCGACGATCATGACGACGAAGGTGAAGGCAAAGGCGATCAGAACACCCTTCTGACGACCGGTGAGCTTGACCTCCTTGTGAACCTCGGAAGCAGCCTTGCCGTGAGCCTCTTCGGCGTCCTTGAGCTCCTGCATCGAAAGGATGGTGGAACCCTTGTCAGCCTTGACCTTCTTGGCATAGCTCATGACGAAGAAGATGGACATGGCGGTGGTAACAATCCACAGGACGGCACCGAGGCCGATGATGATGGACTGGTTGACCTCAATGCCAACGCCGGTCAGAGCGTCGACGGCAGCGCCGACGGCAAACGGGTTAACCGTGGAGCCGAGGCAGCCGCAGCCAGCGCCGAGCAGGACGGTTGCAGCGCCGACCATGGGGTCGAAGCCAGCAGCCATCATGGTAGCGGCGAGCAGGGCGTAGAAGGGAACGGTCTCCTCGCACATACCATAGGTGGTACCACCGAGGGAGAAGATGAGCATCAGCACGGGAATGAGCATGATCTCATTGCCCTTAAGCTTCTGCACCAGAACGGCAATGCCGTTGTCCAGGGCGCCGGTCTCGGTCATCATGCCGAGGAAGCCGCCGAGGATCATAACGAAGAGGCAGACGGGCAGAGCGTCAGCGAAGCCCTTGACCGGGGCGGTGCAGAAATCGCTCAAGCGGGCAGCGGTAACCGCGCCACCGGACGTACCGGAGACGATAACGGTAACAACCGCGACGATTGCCAGCAGAGCAAGAAGAATGGTGAACGATGAAGGCATACCGCGCTTTTTCTTAGCGGTCTCAGTCATAGTTCTCATCCCCCCCTTCATAAATCATTTACTGATCTCGCCCGAAGCGGCTCTTCCGTGCCGTGCATGTCGTTCGGTGCGAGATTTTTACCAGACAAAAGTGCTCGGGGTGCGCAGCAATGCACCCCGAGCGAGATGCTAGATGCTCTTACTTGAGCGTAGCGTACATGACAGCCTTGATGGTGTGCATGCGGTTCTCGGCCTCGTCGAAGACCTTGGAAGCGGGGCTCTCGAAGACCTCGTCGGTGACCTCCTGCTCGGTGATGCCGAACTGCTCGCACTTCTCGGCGCCAATCGTGGTGTTGGTGTCGTGGAAGCTGGGCAGGCAGTGCAGGAAGATGGCACCCGGGTTGGCCATAGCCATGACCTCGGAGGTAACGCGATACGGGGTGAGCTGAGCGATGCGCTCGGCCCAGACCTCGTCGGGCTCGCCCATGGAGACCCAAACGTCGGTGTAGAGAACGTCGGCACCGGTGACGCCGTCCTTGACGTCGGTGGTCAGCTTGATGGTGCAGCCGTTGGCCTCGGCGATGGGCTTGCAGGCCTCGATGACGTCGTCAGCGGGCATGCACTCCTCGGGGCCGCAGGCCACGAAGTTCATGCCGAGCTTGGAGCAGACGACCATGAGGGAGCGAGCGACGTTGTTCTTGCAGTCGCCCATGAAGACGAGGGTCTTGCCCTTGATGTCGTAGTTGAAGTTCTCCTGGACGGTCAGGATGTCGGCGAGCATCTGGGTGGGGTGCCACTCGGTGGTCAGACCGTTCCACACGGGCACGCCGGACTTAGCGGCAAGCTCCTCGACGTCGTCCTGGGCAAAGCCACGGAACTCGATGCCGTCATACATGCGGCCGAGAACGCGGGCGGTGTCCTCGATGGACTCCTTCTTGCCCATCTGCGACGAACCCGGATCGAGGTAGGTGACGCCCATGCCCAGATCCATGCCGCCGACCTCGAAGGCGCAGCGGGTACGAGTGGAGGTCTTCTGGAAGAGCAGGACGATGTTCTTGCCCTCGAGATAGCGGTGAGGAACGCCGGCGCGCTTCATGTCCTTGAAGTTCTTGGAGAGCTTGAGCAGGTACTCGATCTCCTCGGTGGTGAGGTCGAGGAGCTTGAGGAAGCTACGGCCGGAGAGGTTAACACCCATGGTTCGTTTCCTTTCGAAAAAGTGAATTACTAAAAAGTGGTGCCCGTTTGACGGGCGAAACCGGTGCGGTTGTAGGGGGACCGCACCGGAACCGTTAAAACCTTAGAGGTCCTCGCGCCAGAAGGGCATGCTCATGCAGCGCGGGCCGCCGCGGCCGCGGGAGAGCTCGGCGGAGGGCACGACGAGAAGGTCCAGGCCCTCCTTGTACAGCACGTCGTTGGTGACGGTGTTGCGGGCGTAGACGCAGATCTTGCCGGGCTCGACGCACAGGGTGTTGGAGCCGTCGTTCCACTGCTCGCGGGAGGCCGCGATCGGGTCGCCGCCGCCGCAGGGGATCAGCTTGACCTGGTCGACGCCGGTGGCGTCCTCCAGGACGTGCTCGAGGGTGTCCTCGATCAGGCGGATGTTCACGTCGCCCGGGTTCTTGCCGGCGGTCAGCTCGTAGACGCGCAGGGTGCCCATGATGGCGGGGTGGATCGTGAACTTATCGACGTCGATCTGGGTGAAGACCGTGTCGAGGTGCATGAAGGCGCGCGAGACGGGGATGTCGAAGGCCAGGATGCGCTCGACCTTGGAGTCGGAGTTCCAGAAGATGTTCTGGGCCATGACGTCGATGGCGGCCGCCTGGGTGCGCTGGGAGATGCCGACGGCGAGGGTCTTCTCGTTGATGTTCAGCACGTCGCCGCCCTCGGTGTGGAACTGGCAGTCGCGGCGGAAGTACAGGGAGACGTCCTTGTAGTCGGGGTGGTACTTGAAGACGTACTTGCCGTACAGGGTCTCGCGGTTGCGGGTGACCGAGTACATGCGGTTGAGGTTGACGCCCTCGCCGACGACCGCGAACGGGTCGCGGGTGAAGTAGAGGTTGGGCATCGGGTCGATGATCAGGTCGGACTCGGACTCGGAGTTGACCAGGGAGTCGAGGGTCGTGGACGCCGTGAGGGGCATGTCGATCTCGGCCTTGGTCATGCCGGCCATGGTCTTCTTGACGAACTCGAGGTTGTCCTCGATGGAGTCCAGCTTCTCGCGGACGATCTGCGGCATCTGCTGGCCGCGGATGCCCGCCTCGGCGATGTACTGGTCGGTGAACTCGGCGCGGGCGCCGGGGACCTGGTCGAACACCTCTGCGACGAGGTTCTCGAGGTAGAGCACCTCGACGCCCTGGTCCCTCAGGATCTGGGCGAAGGTGTCGTGCTCCTGCTGCGCGACCTCCAGGAACGGGACGTCGTCGAACAGGAGTCGCTCGAGCTCGTCGGGCGGCAGGTTGAGGAGCTCGTCGCCGGGACGGTGCAGGCAGACCTTCCTGAGCTTGCCGATCTCGGAAGGCACGTGCAGACCTTTCGTCATGGCCTCCTACCTTTCTTTCGGGCCCTTGTCGGGGCAGATTCGTTAGCGCCCCTCCGTGTGAGGCGTTATTGCTGACGACATATTTATATCCAAAATCAGCCCATACTTCCACCTTGCCCCCGAACGGTTTTATATGAGGGGTGAACGGCATACACATATACTTCACGCATGGTACACTTTGACTTAATAAAGTGTATTTACGTGCTTAAATGCCTTTTTAACCGAAAAATCAATTGGAACTAATCTTTCTTAAACCACCCTCGATTTGCATATTTCACGCAAAGGTATGAATAGAATTCGCAATTCTTGCTACGTCTCAACCATTTTGATTTTTATTCAGAAAAAAGTTCGTCCTATTCATTTTTAGCAACCAGGCTACCGTTTACCAGACATTGGATACCGTTCACCGGAAGCTCAGTATAAGGCCCATCGAATACACCGCCTGCTTTTCGCCTCCATTTGTAACAAGTTGACTTTTTTGGCGGTAAAGATAAACAGACCCGCTCCCCCAAAGGGAGCGGGTCTGCATTCGGTACATCTAGGGCCCAGAAAGGTTTAGGCCCTCGAAAACCTCAAGGGGCTAACGATCGAACTCGGCCAGTGCCTCGCCCAGAAGCCTCAGGCCCTCGCGAAGAACGTCTTCACTCGCGCAGTAGCCCAGACGCGCGCCGCAGGGAAGCTCAAAGCGGCTGCCGGGAACCAGCAGCACTCCCCTCTCGGCCAACAGGCGCTTGCAGAACTCCTCATCGTCCTCGGGAATATCCAGCTGGATAAACGAGGTGGACACGCCCTGCGGGGCCGTCCAGGAGACACGATGCTGCGTATCGATCCAAGCCTGCGCGATATCGCGATTGCCAAACACAATCTTGCGGTTGCGCTCGAGAATCTTGTCCTTGTGCTCAAGCACGTAGGTCGCTAGGGCGTCGTTGAACACGCCGCCGCAGATCATGGTGTAGTCACGATACGTGCGGATGCGGTTGGAAACCTCTTCGTCGGCCACGACCCAGCCCACGCGGGCCGCAGGCGTCGAATAGGTCTTGGACACCGAGTTGGTGACGATAGCCTTCTCGTACACGTCAGCCATCGACATAAAGGACTCGGTGTTCTCGAGCGGCAGATACACCTCGTCGCACAGCACGTAGGCGCCCACCGAACGGGCGATCTCGGCAATCTGGCCGAGCGTATCGGCATCGAGCACCGTACCGATGGGATTCGATGCGTTATTGATGCAAATGAGCTTGGTGTTGGGGCGCACCGAGCGCTTGAGCTCCTCGATATCGGGCTTCCAGCCGAGCTCCTCGCGAAGCTCCCAATACTCGACCTCGGCACCGAGCGTACGCGGAATCTCATAGAGCGGCGCATAGGTAGGCCACTCGGCAATCACGTGATCGCCGGGCTCGACAACAGCCATGATGGCATTGAGGTTAGCACCCGTACAGCCATTGGTCTGCAAAATGTGATCGGGATTGACCTCGCGACGATACAGCTTGGCGACTTCGGCCTTAAACTCCGGCGAACCCTCGATCCAGCCGTAATTCATCTTCTCGCGATCCAGGCGCTCGTAGAACGTAGCACCGTCCTGCTCGTCAAGTGCGCGAAGCTCACCCATGGTCAGCGACGAGATCGTCGACTGAGCGATATCCCAGGTAGCACTCTTCTCCCAAACGTTGAGCCATTCCTCAACGCCAATTGTCTTGATGTCCATGGCCACCTTATCCGTTGTTAATTTAACGTCATTAAACATGAATGGGACGGTGCGAAAGATCCGCATCGTCCCATTGGGAGACATCTAATGGCAGCTAGATGTTTGTATTAAGACCTGTACGGGTCTTTGAAAACCTTAGAGGTCCTCGCGCCAGAAGGGCATGCTCATGCAGCGCGGGCCGCCGCGGCCGCGGGAGAGCTCGGCGGAGGGCACGACGAGAAGGTCCAGGCCCTCCTTGTACAGCACGTCGTTGGTGACGGTGTTGCGGGCGTAGACGCAGATCTTGCCGGGCTCGACGCACAGGGTGTTGGAGCCGTCGTTCCACTGCTCGCGGGAGGCCGCGATCGGGTCGCCGCCGCCGCAGGGGATCAGCTTGACCTGGTCGACGCCGGTGGCGTCCTCCAGGACGTGCTCGAGGGTGTCCTCGATCAGGCGGATGTTCACGTCGCCCGGGTTCTTGCCGGCGGTCAGCTCGTAGACGCGCAGGGTGCCCATGATGGCGGGGTGGATCGTGAACTTATCGACGTCGATCTGGGTGAAGACCGTGTCGAGGTGCATGAAGGCGCGCGAGACGGGGATGTCGAAGGCCAGGATGCGCTCGACCTTGGAGTCGGAGTTCCAGAAGATGTTCTGGGCCATGACGTCGATGGCGGCCGCCTGGGTGCGCTGGGAGATGCCGACGGCGAGGGTCTTCTCGTTGATGTTCAGCACGTCGCCGCCCTCGGTGTGGAACTGGCAGTCGCGGCGGAAGTACAGGGAGACGTCCTTGTAGTCGGGGTGGTACTTGAAGACGTACTTGCCGTACAGGGTCTCGCGGTTGCGGGTGACCGAGTACATGCGGTTGAGGTTGACGCCCTCGCCGACGACCGCGAACGGGTCGCGGGTGAAGTAGAGGTTGGGCATCGGGTCGATGATCAGGTCGGACTCGGACTCGGAGTTGACCAGGGAGTCGAGGGTCGTGGACGCCGTGAGGGGCATGTCGATCTCGGCCTTGGTCATGCCGGCCATGGTCTTCTTGACGAACTCGAGGTTGTCCTCGATGGAGTCCAGCTTCTCGCGGACGATCTGCGGCATCTGCTGGCCGCGGATGCCCGCCTCGGCGATGTACTGGTCGGTGAACTCGGCGCGGGCGCCGGGGACCTGGTCGAACACCTCTGCGACGAGGTTCTCGAGGTAGAGCACCTCGACGCCCTGGTCCCTCAGGATCTGGGCGAAGGTGTCGTGCTCCTGCTGCGCGACCTCCAGGAACGGGACGTCGTCGAACAGGAGTCGCTCGAGCTCGTCGGGCGGCAGGTTGAGGAGCTCGTCGCCGGGACGGTGCAGGCAGACCTTCCTGAGCTTGCCGATCTCGGAAGGCACGTGCAGACCTTTCGTCATGGCCTCCTACCTTTCTTTCGGGCCTTTCGGCCGAATCTATCAGCGCCCTTCCGTAACGGGCGCTGCTTGCTGACAGCTCTAGTTATATCCAAATTCCACCCGCAATTCCACCTCGCCCCCGAACGGTCAACAAAGTGCGATGAACGGTATATCGCATGTGATTCCCCCATGATGCACTTCGGCGCTCTAAAGTAACTTTTCTAAGGTAAACGCTCTTTTTCCTATAAATTATCCCCCATCGCATCTATAAATCCATGATTCAGAATTGCATAGGTAAAACGGTTTTATGTATATAAATGAAGCTAGCTCACGTTTTGGACCGAATTCGATGATATTCAGCTCACCATCATTCTTATTCACGCATCCCTATCAGTTGAGTGAGAATATTGAACGCTAGCAATTGCGTCGCGAGCGTTAGTTCTATGGCCGGGCATCGTAAGAAATAGGTAAAGATACCGTTCACGCGATACGTCCGTGCCAGCGGTCAACTAAATTGAGACAATAGAATAGAGTTAGGCTATCGTCCCCTGCGGGGACTGAACGGACAGATGCATATGCCGAGCAAAATCGAAAAGAAGCAAAAGGCCGCCAAGCTGCGCAAGCCGCCGCGTGATTTTTCGTATACGCAAAACCGAGAGCTTAGCTGGCTGCGCTTTGACAACCGCGTGCTTGACGAGGCCTTCGACGAGACCGTCCCGCTGTTTGAGCGCCTCAAGTTCGTGTCAATCTTCGAGTCCAACCTCGACGAGTTTCTCATGGTGCGCGTGGGCGGCCTGTCCGACCTGGCAGAACTCAAAAAACAGCCCGTGGACAACAAGAGTAATATGACCGCCTCCGAACAGGTCGATGCCGTCATGGCAGAGCTGCCCGGGCTCCTTACCCGCTGGGAGACCATCTTCAAGAGCATCGAAGGCAAGCTCGACGCCCTGGGCGTTCACCGCGCTCGCATCGACTCGCTTACGCCCGAGGAACGCACCTTTGTCACCCGCTACTTCCAGGCCTACGTGTCGCCGGTCATCTCGCCGTTGGTCATTGACCCGCGCCACCCCTTCCCCAACCTGCGCAACGGCGCACTCTATCTAGCTTGCGGACTGGACGGTGTCACGGACGAGGAGAGCCTGCTGGGCCTTATCGAGATTCCCGCCTCGATGAACCGCGTGGTCGAGATCCCCTCGCCCGCCGGCACCTACTCCTACATCTTGCTCGAGGACGTCATTCTCGCCTGCCTGGACAGCTGCTTTGGCTCCTATAAGCCGCTCGACCGCGCTCTGATCCGCGTCACCCGCAATGCCGATATCGACCCGGACGGCGAGGGCGTCGAGGAGGAAGAGGATTACCGCCAGCACATGAAGCGCATCCTCAAGAAGCGTCTGCGCCTGCAACCGGTGGTGCTTGCCGTCTCCGGTTCGCTCGAGAAGGCGACGCTCAAGACCATCCGCAAAGCGCTCGAGCTTTCGCGCCGCTCGGTTTTTACCTGCGATATCCCGCTCGACCTGGGCTACGTCTTTGGCATCGAGGGCAAAATTCCCGAGCACCTGCGCAATGAGCTCCTCTTTACGCCGTTTAAGCCGCAGCCCAACCCCACCATCGACATGTCCCGCTCCATTCGCGAGCAGGTGCTGCAGGGCGACAAGTTGCTCTTTTACCCCTACGAGGCCATGAATCCGTTCCTGGACTTGGTACACGAGGCCGCATACGACCCCGAGTGCATCTCGCTGCGCATCACGCTCTACCGCGTGGCCAAGCAGAGTCGTCTGTGCGAGTCGTTGATTGACGCCGCCGAGAACGGCAAAGAGGTCACGGTGCTCATGGAGCTCCGCGCGCGCTTTGACGAGCAAAATAACATCGAGTGGGCAGAGCGTCTGGAAGAAGCGGGCTGCACCGTCATCTATGGCTCCGAGGGCTTTAAATGCCACTCAAAGATCTGCCAGCTCACCTATCGCGAGGGCATGGCGCTCACTCGACTCACGCTTTTGGGCACCGGTAACTTTAACGAGAAGACGGCCAAGCTCTACAGCGACTTTATGCTCATGACCGCCCATCCCGGCATCGGCGAAGACGCCAACCTGTTCTTCCGCAACCTGTCGCTGGGCAACCTGCGCGGCGACTACCGCTTTTTGGGCGTGGCGCCCGTCGGTCTCAAGCCGCTCATCATGCGCGGTCTGGACCGCGAGATACAACGCGCCCTTGCCGGCGAACCCGCCCGCGTGTTCTTTAAACTCAACTCGCTCACCGACCGCGAGGTCATCGACAAGATCTCCGAGGCATCGTGTGCCGGCGTGCGCGTGGACATGATCATCCGCGGCATCTCGTGCCTGAAGCCCAACATTGCGGGCAAAACCGAAAACGTGCACGTACGTTCTATCGTCGGACGTTTCTTGGAGCACGCGCGCGTCTATTCCTTCGGCGTGGACTCGGACATGATCTACCTGAGTTCTGCCGACATGATGACGCGCAACACCGAGCATCGCGTAGAAATCGCCTTCCCCGTGCTCGACCCCACCTGCCGCGCGCTGGTGCACGAGTACATGGGCGTACAGCTGCGCGACAACGTGAAGGCACGTAGCCTGACGAGCGACGGCACCTGGGTTCCCGTAGAGCGAAAAGAGGGTGAGAAGCCCTTTAACTCGCAGGAGTTCCTGTTGGAGCGCGCTTATCGCAACGCCGAGTCCGCAGCCGTGGCTTCGGAGCCCGTCGCCAAAGCAAAACCGGAATCCGCACCTGTTCTGGGCCCCAAGCCCAAGCCCCAGGCGGACGTTCCCAAGGTCCAGAAGGTCCAGGCAACCGTCATTGAACCCGACCTGGAATCCGAACCCGAGCCTGCGCCCCAGCCCCAGCCTCAGCCGCAGACCGTCAAGTCCGCGCCCCATGCAAGCGCCCGCCGCGAGAAACCCGCCGGCAAGACCAAGGCCATCGAGCGCCATCGCCCCGGCCGCGTGCGTATGGGTCTGGGCCTGATCGGCTTAGGCCTTAAGACGCTCATTACCGGCAAGACGAAATAGACGTTTGTAGAAGCGCCCCGCATTTGAGGAAAGCCTCGGATGCGGGGCGCTTTTCCCTGCTACCATGGTGCGAATAACAACGCGAATGACGGGCAGGAATATGAAGCTCACCATAGAATCGATGACGTATGGCGCCGATAGTCTGGCGCACGCCGACAACGGCAAGGCCGTATTTGTGCAGGGCGCCGTGGCGGGCGATACCGTCGAGGCCGAAATCGTGCAGGACGGCAAGTCGTTCATGCGCGCCCGCACCACCGAGATTCTGGAGCCAAGCCCCGATCGAATTCAGCCTCCCTGCCCCTTCGTGGGCGTCTGCGGTGGCTGCTCGTGGGGCAATCTCTCGCGCACCGCTCAGCTTGCCGCCAAGGAGCAAAACCTGCGCTCCACGCTCGAGCGCATCGGCAAGTTCACCCCTGAGCAAGTCGACGAGCTGGTGCAGCCCATCCGCCACACCAAGGACGATTGGGGCTACCGCAATAAAATTGAGCTCGAACCGACCGTTGTAAACGGCCGCGTGCGTCTTGGCATGCACGGCGTCGATCCCAGCAAGATTGTGACCGTCGATTCGTGCTCGTTGTTCGACAAACGCTTCCCCAAGGCACTCAAATCGGTTGTCGGCGCGCTCAATTATCTGAGCGGCAGCCACGACCTGGGCTTGGAGCGCGTGGGCATTCGCGCCTCGCGTCGCACCAAGGCACTCGAGGTGGCGCTCTGGACGCCTACGGGCTCTTTCCCGCGCTCACAGGTCTCGCGCGTGCTGGCAGACGCCGCGCACCCCACAAGTGTCGTTCGCGTGATGAGCAAGGGCGAAAAGAAGGCCCGCCGTGTCTCCAAGGTCGAAATGCTCGCCGGAGAGGGCTCATGGACCGAGAATATCGCCGAGGGTCAGATGCGCTTGTCTGCCCCGTCGTTTTTCCAGGTCAACACCAAGGGTGCCGAGATTTTGATCGAGCTTGTCATGGAGGCGCTCGACCCGCAGGAAGACGAACTTGCCGTGGACCTGTATTGCGGTGCCGGCACCTTTACCCTGCCGCTCGCCCGCCGCTGCGACTTTGTTGCCGCCGTCGAGGCTTACGGCCCGGCCGTGCGCGACCTGCGCCGTAACCTGGAGATCAACAAACTCGATAACGTCGACGTCATCGGCGGAGACGCGGTGCGCGAGTTCCCCGACCAGGATGCCGACGTCTTGGTGGTCGACCCGCCGCGCGCAGGCCTCGCCCCCGAAGCGATCGGCCTTATCGCCAGCACGAGTGCTCGCGATGTCGCCTACGTGAGCTGCGACCCGGCCACCCTGGCACGCGATCTCAAACGCTTTGTCGAAGAAGGCACCTTCTCCCCCGTAAAGATCACGCCAGTTGACCTGTTCCCGCAAACCTTCCACTGCGAGACCGTCGTCCACCTTAGGCGCAACTAGCCACTTAATCATTGCTCAGAAAAATCATTGGGAAATCGAGCGTGGCAAGCGGAGGTCTTCGGGGTATAAGACGGCTAATTGTATGCCGCCTATGAAAGGAACCCTCATGCCCAGCGTTGCCGTTCTCGCCGCCGATGGCTTTGAAACTATTGAATGCTTGACCATGGTCGATGTCATGCGTCGCGGCGGCGTGCGCGCCACGCTCGTCTCGATCATGCCCACGCGTGAGGTCGTAAGCTCGCTGCAGATCCCCGTGACCTGCGATGCGCTCTTTGATGAGATCAACTTTGACGAGTACGACTGCGTCGTGCTGCCCGGCGGCCTACCCGGTGCCACCAACCTGCGCGCCGATCAGCGTGTCTGCGACGTGGTCTGCAAGTTCGCCGCGACCAAGCACGTCGCCGCCATCTGCGCCGCCCCGTTTATCCTGGGCGAGCTCGACCTGCTCGAGGGGCGCCACGCCACGTGCTTCCCTGGCTTTGAGAAAAGCTTCCCCGAAGGCGCCTATACCGGCGAGAAGGTTACGCAAGACGGCAACATCATCACCGCCAGCGGCATGGCCCAGTCACTCCCCTTTGCGCTCGAGCTGCTGCGCACGCTCGCCGGCGACAAGGCCGTCGAGAAGGTCGCCGAGGGCATTCAGCTATGATTTTGGCTTCGCAATCACCGCGCCGCATCGAGTTGATGCGCGAGGCGGGTTATGACATTCGCATCATTCCTGCCGATATCGACGAAACGCCGTTTGATGGCGAGGCCCCACTTACGCTCGTTGAACGCTTAGCACGCGCAAAAGCCGCCGCCGTTGCTGCCGAGTATGCCGAGCCCAATGAGCTGACGGTCGCGGCCGACACCGTCGTCACCTTTGACGGCAAGATTCTGGGCAAGCCGGCAACCGAGGACGAGGCGCGCACCATGCTCCGTGAGCTTTCGGGCCGCACGCACCAGGTCGCAACCGGCGTCTGCATCGTTAAGGCAGGCGATACGGCCGCCCCGCATGCCGCCGAGAGCCTGTCCTTTGTCGATGTGACCGACGTAACGTTCTACGAGCTCAGCGACGAGCAGATCGAGCACTACGTCGCCTCGGGTGAGCCCATGGACAAGGCCGGCGCCTACGGCATTCAGGGCACAGGAGGACGCATGCTCGTGCACGATATTTCGGGCGACTTCTATAACGTGGTGGGCCTACCCATCGCTCGCGTCGCGCGCGCGATTCAAAAACTCTCGTAATTGCATCTGGCGCTGGGTATCCCCCAGCGCCTACAATTTTGGCGTACCGTACGGATCCCGACCGGGCACATGGCGCGGCGGAAAACCGATAGGAGTTAAACATGGATACACTGCTCGAGGCCATTGACGTTTGCGATGTCGATGGCTTTTGCTTTGGCAACTATACCGACGAGGAGGCCGGCACCGGCTGTACCGCAATCGTGGCGCCCGAGGGCGCCACCGGCGGCGTTGACGTTCGCGGCGGTGCTCCAGCATCGCGCGAAACCGACCTGCTGCGTCCCGAGAACACCGTCGACAAGGTCCACGCCGTCTGCCTTTCGGGCGGATCGGCCTTTGGTCTAGAGGCCGCAAGCGGCGTCGCCCGCGAGCTCGAGAGCCGCGGCATCGGCCTGCCCGTCGGCCCCACGCAGGTGCCTATCGTGTGCTCCAGCTGCATCTTCGACCTCGCCTTTGGCGACCCCACCGTGCGCCCCGACATTGAGGCGGGCATCGCCGCCGTGCGCGAGGCGCTCGACAACACCCCCACCACGCTCGAGCAGGGCAATGTAGGTGCCGGCACGGGTGCCACCGTCGGAAAGCTCATGGGGCCTGCCACCTGCATGAAGGCCGGCCTTGGCGCTGCCGCCGTGGCGCTCGGCCCCGTTAAGGTAGGCGCCGTGGTCTCGGTCAACGCCTGCGGCAACGTGGTCGACCCCTTCACCGGCGAGTGGGTCGCCGGCATGCGCGCCGCCGCCGATAGCGACCAGATCGTCGACATGGAACTCGCAGCCTTTGCCGCCGCCGGATCCATGCAGATGCCGCTCGACCGCACCAACACCACCATCAGCTGCATCGTCACCAACGTGGAACTCACTAAGGCACAAGCCACCAAGGTCTCCCAGATGGCCGCAGACGCCTACGCACACGCCATCCGCCCCACACACACCACCAACGACGGCGACACCATCTACACCCTCGCCAGCGGCAAACTGGGCGCCCAGGCAAGCGCCGCCGTTCCCCTAGACCTGCTGGGCATGCTCGCCGTAAGGGCCTTACAGACCGCCATCGTAAACGGAGCAAAAACCGCCAAAACCTCCCACGGCATCCCCGGCGCCGCAAAGTAAACTAGCTCGTCCGGTTGCCCGGTGGGTCTTGGCTATGTTTGCTGCTCTACAGTCCTGGCTCGCACGAAGAGCACATTAAGTGCTCTTCGGCTCGTGCGGAACTCGCGACAAACATAACCAAGCCCCACCGGGCAACCTGCTCAACAAGATTCCTTTCAGCCCAGGCCCCTGTGTACCGCGCGTCCAAGATCTTCAAATTCTGCTTGCTAACACAAAGCGAGACACAGCAGAGGACCCCTGGTCCTTAACTTGATACGAGTTCCGCACGCAAAGGAGGCGCCAGTGGCGCCTCCGTCTTGCGCAGGACTGTTCGAAGTAGCAAGTTAAGGACCAGGGGTCCCCGTTACCCGAGCGCTTCTGTGCTAGTTGAATTTGAAGATCTTTGAGGCAAGACGGTATAGGCCGAGTGTGGTTTTGTCTCCGGCCCGTCCACGCAGGTTAGTGAAGAAGCCGACCACGCCGTAGCGGGCACGACGATACATGCGCTCGTCGTAGGCCTTCAAATCATTCCACAGCGTCTTTAGGCGCTCGTCGGCGCAATCTTCCTCGGAAAGCTTGGTGAGCACCGAGCAGATCGCCATCATCATGGTGAAGTAGCCCATCATGTACGAGCGCAGACGCGACGACTCAACATCGCTGTACAAGTGGTACGACTCCATCATGATGCGCGTCACACGGAACTGCTGGTCCAGACGCTTGACCATCGTGGCCTCGTTGACACTCTGGCCCTCGCGACCGATAAAGTAGCGATAGAGGTCAATGTCGGCGTAGTACATGGTCTTGCAACGCGGCAGCGGCACGTAGGCGTAGATGTTGTCCACATAGAACGTGTGCGGCGGCATGGGAAGGTTGGACACGCGCAGCACATCCGTGCGATAGCACAGGCTGTGCATGAGTAGGTTCTGGTCCAGGCGGAAATGACCGATCTGATCCCAGGAAAAGATCTTTTTGCGCGGCAGGGCAAATTTGTAGCCAATAGCGGTATGCGTGCCCTCGTAAACCTTCTCGTACACGTAGTTCGAGATAAACAGGTCAACGCGCTGATCGCGCTCTTCAAAGCCGCGCAGAATCGACAGCATAGTCGAAAGAGCCGCAGCGTCGAGCCAGTCGTCCGAGTCGACGACCTTGTAGTAGGTGCCCTGTGCCTCGCGCAGACCCGAAAGGACGGCAATACCGTGGCCGCCGTTCTCCTGGTGTACCGCGCGAATGATACCGGGATAACGTGCCTCCCACTCGTCGGCCTTGGCGGCCGTCTCGTCCTTGGAGCCGTCGTCCACCACGATAATCTCGATATCGGTGGCGTAATTGCTCCCCTCCAAGATGGAGGTGATGCAATGGTCCATGTCCTTGGCGGCGTTATACGAGGGAATACCGAATGTTATGACTTTATGCATGGCAGGCGATAATCTCATCCGAAAGATCGAGGGCGGAATTGGTCACGGCGTCCATATCGTAGTAACGATACTCGGCCAGACGACCCACCGGATGGAAGTTCGTCAGGTTCTGGACGCGCTCGAGATAGCGCTCGTAGAGCTCGCGGTTCTCGGGCTCCAGAATGGCGTAATAGGGCGTCTCGCCCGAGTCGGGCGTATAGGCCTTGGAGTACTCCTTCATGATGGTGGTCTTGCCGGGCAGGACCTGGCCAGTCATGTTCTTGAACTCGGTGATACGCGTGTAATCCTCGCTCGTGGTGTAATTGACGGTGCCCACGGGCTGGAACTGGTCCATATCGAGCGTCTCGAACTTCATATCGAGCGTACGGTACGGCAGAGCGCCCAGGTCGAGGTTGAACAGCTCATCGAGCGGACCGGTATAAACGATCTCGCCACCGTAGACCTTACCGTCGACCTTGACGGTGGTCTCATCGATCTCGAAGAGGTCGCGGGCGTCCACGTCGCAGAACACATCAATCAGATCGTGGTCGAGCATATGCTCAAACAGCGCGGTATAGCCGTCCTGCGGCATGCCCTGGAAGGGAGCTTGCGGGAAGTAGCGGTCATCATCGCCCACAAAGACGGGAACGCGGCCGGTGATCGAGGGGTCGATCTGATCGGGCGTCTGGCCCCACTGCTTCATGGTGTAATGCAAAAAGACGTTCTCGTATACGTAATCAGCGACCTCGGCCAAGTCGGGGTCGTTCTTCTTACGCAGCTCCATAATGGGCACCTTGACATCCTTGCCAAAGGTCTCCACGAGCTTCTGATACAGCTCCTCGCCGCGCTCGTCACCAAAGGCGAGCTTGAGACTCGCATGGTTGAAGGGCACAGGCATAAGAGTGCCGTTGATGTTGGCGAGCACCTTGTGCTGATAATCCGTCCACTTGGTAAAGCGCGACAGGAAATTGTGCACGCGCTCGTTAAAGGTGTGATAGATATGCGGACCGTACTCGTGGATCAGGATTCCGGCCTCGTCAGCGCAGTCATAGGCATTGCCCGCAATGTGGCTACGGCGCTCCAAAACGGCAACACGATAGCCGATGGTCTCGGCAAGACGGCGGGCGCAAACGGCACCGGCATATCCAGCACCGACGACAATCATGTCGTACGCGCCGGCGTTAAAGCCTTCAGGCAGGCCTGAGGTAATCTGCATCGATACTCCTTGTCAAAAGCCACGGGCTCGTTAGCTGGGCTTTTCTCGAACATTCTTCGAGACATATTTATCAGAGCGATTATAGCGCTAATGCGTCCTATAATGAGCTTGCCACACAAGGAAAGCTCAAGCACTGCGGCGTACAAATATGAAAGGTAAACCCGCTAGCAGCGGGTTTATTCGTGAACAGCCGGGCGCCTGGAGCTTAGTGAAACGCTTGTAAGGAGTAACATGAGCGATTTCCTTAACCGTATGAAGTCTGCCGCCAAGGCCGACCTTAAGACGATCGTCCTGCCCGAGGGCGAGGATCCGCGCACCATCGTCGCGGCCACCAAGATCATCGAGGAGGGCCTGGCAAAGATCGTCATCCTGGGCAACCCCGACGAGATCAACGTTCCCGGCGCCACCGTCATCGATCCGCGCAATGCCGAGAAGCACGAGGAGTACGCGCAGAAGTTTGCCGAGCTCCGTGCCAAGAAGGGTGTCACCATCGAGCAGGCTCGCGCCCAGGTGATGGACGCCACCTACTTTGGCACCATGATGGTCAAGATGGGCGACGCCGACGGCCTGGTCTCCGGCGCCTGCCACTCCACCGCCGACACCCTGCGCCCCGCGCTGCAGATCCTCAAGACCGCCCCGGGCACCAAGCTGGTCTCGGCCTTCTTCGTGATGTGCACCGACACCCCGCAGTTCGGCACTGACGGTACGCTGATCTTCGCCGACTGCGGCCTCAACATCAACCCGTCCTCCGACGAGCTCTCCGAGATCGCCATCGCCTCCGCTCACTCCTGGTCCACCTTTATGGGCAGCGTCGAGCCGCACGTGGCCATGCTCTCCTACTCCACCATGGGCTCCGCCGGCGGCGAGGTCGCCAAGAAGGTCCAGGAGGCCGTGAAGTTCTGCAAGGAGAAGGCTCCCGAGCTCGCCATCGATGGCGACCTGCAGCTCGACGCCGCCATCGTTCCCACCGTCGCCCAGCTCAAGGCCCCCGGCTCCTCCGTTGCCGGCAAGGCCAACGTGCTCGTGTTCCCCGACCTCGAGGCCGGCAACATCGGCTACAAGCTGGTCCAGCGCTTCGCCGGTGCTGACGCCTACGGCCCCATCCTGCAGGGCATCGCCAAGCCGGTTAACGACCTTTCGCGCGGCTGCTCTGCCGACGACATCGTGGGTGTCGTGGCCATCACCGCCGTCCAGGCTCAGATGGCTGAGTAGCGGACATATCCCCTCGGGACCCTACAGGGTAAGGCTCTGAAAACGTCCTCGGACATGTCGGAAGCCCCCGCTGCGCACCACGTGCGGCGGGGGCTTCCTCCGTCCTGCGGAATATTTTCAGAGCCTTACCCTGTAGGGTCCCTGCTGCCACGTAGTAATCAGGGGATCTGGAGTTGACGGCGGCTTGGCTACGAGTTGTGGCTGAGGATCTGAAAGGTCGGGTGCCGTTGTTGGGACCGTAAGCGTTGCTGGCGGTGATCACTTTGGGGCCGAAATGTTGGCCGCAGTTCGATGCCTGACCCACCAGAAAGTGTGTCCCGGTTTGGAGGCGGATTGTGGGTCGCAGCTTCCGCTTGGGGGCTGTATGGGAAACTGCGGGACGGAATTTTGCTTTATTGTGGGTCGCACTTTCCGCAACATGCCTCAACTGGAAAGTGTGTCCCAGTATTTAGGTTCGAAATGGGATGGGGTTTCCGCCGTCCATCTGCTAGTAAAAAGGCCTCCGGAGCTGTTGCTCTGGAGGCCTTTCGTTTACTTGCAAATGCGCGCGTTAGTTGTTCTTGGTCAGACGCTCGACGTCGTGGGCGATCATGTATTCCTCGTCGGTGGGGATGACCATGACTGTGACGGCGGAACCGGCGGCACTGATGACCTGCGGGCCGTTGCCCACGGCCTCGCGGTTCTTGTTGTTGTCGATGCGCACGCCCAGCCACTCAAAGCAGTCGCAGAAAGCCTTGCGAATCGACCAGTCGTTCTCGCCGATGCCGGCGGTAAAGGTGATGGTGTCCACGCCCGCCATGGAAGCGATCATGGAACCAGCCTGCTGCATGGCCTTGTAGGCGAACATATCGAAGGCGAGCAGGCAGCGCTCGTCGCCCTCGGAGGCGCGCGTGCGGATGTCGCGGGCGTCGTTGGAGATGCCCGAGATGGCAAGCAGACCAGACTGCTTGTTCATCATGTCATCGACTTCCTGATAGCTGTAGCCGCCCTCGCGCTGCAGGTAGCACACGGTAGCCGGGTCGATGGAGCCGCAACGGGTACCCATCATCAGGCCGTCGAGCGGCGTGAGGCCCATCGTGGTATCGCGGCACACGCCGTCCTCGATGGCGGCGAGCGAAGCGCCGTTGCCCAGATGGCACGAAAGCAGACGGTGGCAGCGCGAGCCCAGGATCTCCTTGGCCATCATCCACTCATAGCGGTGGCTCGTGCCGTGGGCACCGTACTTGCGCACGTGATACTTATCGCACACGTCCTTGGGCAGCGCGTAGGTGTAGGCAACCTCGGGCATGGTCATGTGGAACGAGGTATCGAAGACGGCGACGTTGGGCAGCTCCGGATACTTCTCACGGCAATACTCAATCGCTGCGGCCTCGCCGTAGTTGTGCAGTGGAGCGAGCGGGGCCACCTCAAGAATCTTGGCCATAACCTCGTCGTCGACAACTGCGGAATCATCGAAGTGCCAGCCGCCCTGAACGATACGATGCCCAATGCCATCGATCGTAAAGTCGGTCTTCTCGAGCTCCACGAGCACACGTGCGATAGCCGAACGGTGATCCGGGAAGGGGACCTCCTCGGTCTGCTTGGCGCCACCGTTCTCGGAGTGGCCAAAGATGCCCATGTCCGAACCGATGCGTTCGCAGTTGCCCTTGGCGAAAACCTCGCGGGTATCGGTATCCAAAAGCTGATATTTAAGGCTTGAGCTGCCGGCGTTGACAACAAGTACGTTCATGAGACTCCTTTGCAGTGCAATACGGTCGACGCAGACCCCTTAAGGCGGCCGCATTTTAATAAGAAGTTATCACAACTTGATAAATAGCTATCAGGCATATCGCCCAACGAGCACAAAAAAGGGGCCGAACGGCGCTCGATCGTCCAGCCCCTCCCCTCTTGCAATTACTTGCCGTTGACGATGCGCTCGACGTCGGAAGCAATCATGAACTCCTCGTCCGTGGGGATGACGAAGATCTTGACCTTGGAATCCTTGGCGGACAGGCACCAAGCGCCGTCGCCACGCAGGGCGTTGCGGGCATGGTCCATCTTGACACCCATAAAGGCCAGACGGTCGGCCACACCGGCGCGGACGGCCGGAGCGTGCTCGCCGATGCCGGCGGTAAAGACGAGCGTGTCCATGCCGCACATGGAGGTGGCCATCTCGGCGGCCTTGGCGGCAATCTTGTAGACGAACATATCGAAGGCGAGCTGAGCCTCGGGATCGCCAGCAGCAGCAAGCTCCTCGACGTTACGGCAGTCGTTGGTCTTTCCGCCGGTCACGGCCATGAGGCCGGACTTCTTGTTCATCATCTCGTCGACCTCGTCGAAGGTGTAGCCGCCCTCGCGCTGCAGGTAGCACACGGTAGCCGGGTCGATAGAACCGCAGCGGGTGCCCATCATGACGCCGTCGAGCGGGGTAAGGCCCATGGTGGTGTCCATGCACTTGCCGTCCTCGATAGCGCACAGGGAAGCGCCGGAGCCAATGTGGCACACGACAACCTTGCGGGCCTCGCCGTTGGTCATCTCGGCAACCTTCTTGGAGATGTAGCGGTAGCTGGTGCCATGGGCGCCGTACTTACGGATGTGCAGCTTGTCGCAGACGTCCTTGGGCAGGGCGTAGGTCTTGGCGACCTCGGGCATGTTGAAGTGGAAAGCGGTGTCGTAGACCGTGACGTTGGGCAGGTCGGGATACTGCTCCAGGCAGTACTCGATAACGTTGGCCTCGGGGTTGTTGTGCAGCGGCGCGAGCGGGGCGACCTCGCGGATCTTGGCAAGAACGTCCTCGTCGACGAGGGAGGAATCACCAAAGTACCAACCGCCCTGAACGATACGGTGGCCGATGCCCTCGATCTTGACGCCGTTGGCCTCAAGGTCCTTCAGGACGACCTCGATGGCGACCTTGTGGTCGGGGAACTCAATGTTCTCGGTCACCTTCTTGGAACCGTTGGCAGCGTGGGTGAAGGTACCGCCGGTAAAGCAGACGCGCTCGCAGGAGCCCTTTGCGGACACCTTGTGGGACTTGGTATCGATGACCTGATACTTAAGCGTCGAAGATCCTGCGTTGACGACCAGAACGTTCATGTGTCTCCCTACTAACAGGCGGTGTGGCGCCGCCAGGTTACATACGTTTCAATAATAAACCCAAACGCCCTCGCGCTCGGGTTTATTGCGTTGATATATAAGTTATCGGTGCCTAAATACTCATGGCCTTTGGCTTGTAAGACGAAAGAGCGCGGGGATATACACCAGAGAAGAAATCCCGAGCGCAACAAGCAATATGACTCGAATGTCCGCGATGCTGCTCAACGCAGCATTGAACAGATAGAAAAGGATGGCACCCACCGCCACCATCTGGCTTTGAACCGAAATCAGTGAACAGCGCATCGAAGAATCGGCAGCATTTTGAAAAATCGAGTATTTGATTGGGGCAAACAACGAGTACGCAACCGTCTGCAGCACATAGAACACGGGCATCAAATTAGCCGGAGTAAGGGGAATCAAAAACAAAGCTGTCAGGAAAAGGCGCACGATGCCGCAAATACGCGCAAAGCGGCCCTTGTCGACATGAGCAATCGCACAGGGCACAATAAGTCCCATGGAGGCCGAGGCAAGGAGCTGGACCGCAATGGTCACACCCGAAGCGACGGCATTCATTCCGCGACCCGCAAGCAGCAGTGAGAAAAAGTCTTCCAGGGCGACAAAAGCAAATGCCTGAGAACAGTCCATGATGAACGCTGAACGAAGAATGCCATTACCCGCAATAGCGGTACCGATCATCTTCGGGCTAATCCCATGTTCAGGTGTCGTCGCAGTGCCCCCTCTTCGCATTTCAGGAATGCAGACAACGACAACCAACGTCAACACCATTGCGATGATATCTGCCGAAAGACCAATGAGATATGCACCGACGGACGAAATGAAACCGCCCACGCAAGCGGAGATGGCATAAGAGGCATAGAAAACAAATCGCTCAACGACATTAAGTCTTACGAGCTGGTCCTGAGAGACGCTGTCAATGTAAATCGCTTCGATGGATCCGCTCACACACGCAACGGCAAAACCCTTGAGAGCGAACGCACCGATTAAAAGCAGGGGAGAACGGACGAGAAGCAGGGCGGCGTAGTATCCAAGCATTCCCACGACGCCAACGAGACCACTTGTCTTTCGTCCAAACCTATCGGCAATATAGCCAGTGGGAACTTCAAGGATGAACTTGCTCACTTGATATGCAATCATCATGCTAGAAATCGATACCATCGAAAGCCCGACGAACTCAAGGTAGACAGTTAGAAAATACAAGATGGTGCTGAAGTTCGGCAGAAAAACGAACGTCATATAAAACAAAACCGTACGGTTTTTCATGCTCCGCCCTCCAAGAGTCAGCAATCTAAATCGGAATCTTGGAAAAGCATGAGGGCAAAGCTGTCAGCTATGTGTTACAAGGCGTCAATAATCACTTGACGTCTCGAAGCCAATTAATTTCACGAAGCAAGATGACGCAATAGGTGCAGAAAAACCGTCTGGTGTCGATCAGTCCAGGAATTTTGCCGATAGCAAAAGTAGATAGGCAAGGTTACATCACGCGAACCTTCAATGGAGCACTCACTCACTTCTGACCCATCCGATGCGAGAGAGGACCCAGACAAACTCAATATCAATCCCCCGGCTTGAAGAAACTCAGTCTGAGCCCTGTTTCCGTATTCAACATCACGGAAGCGAAAATTGACGAGCTGGGCTTCGGGACATTGATTGATTGCATTGAGACAGGGTGACAAATTAATGGGAACAGCGAGCCTGCCGCCCAGTAACTCGCGAATGGTCATGGCGCCCACAGATTGATGACCCGCTGGGCATGAAAGAACCTTGAGCTCTTTTTCACCCAAATATTTTGAAGAAAGGACGCTGTCCCGTGGTTCCTCGAATGAGATAGCCGCGTCCGAAATTCCAAGTATAAGTGATTCAAAGCATGTTGCCGTTGGCTGATGCCACACATCAAGATGAATCTGAGGGTGCGAGCGTTCAAACGAGTCATACCATTTTTCGGCAAAAAGGCGCCCCCGTCCATGAAGGCAGGGGGCGTAAAGACGGAAATGGCCGTCGGGCGAAACGCAGCCGTTCCCCGATTGAGCGTACTTTTTGAGATCGTCGACTTGTGCCAGGATCACGCGTGCACGACGCGCAAATTCTCTGCCCGCCGGAGACAAAACAGCCTCCCCCGCCGATCGGTTGAGCAAAACAATCTGATACTCAGATTCCAACTTTTTGATTGCCGACGAAACGGCCTGTGGGCTCACATGAACGGCTCGAGCCGCTTTGCGCACGCCGCCGTAGTTCGCTACCGCTTGAAGGTATTCGAGTTGAGAAAGCTGCATAGGTTACTCCAAAGGCAGCCAAGTCGACGGCCTACGCGCCCTCAGATGAGGTTCTCGCCCAGGTTCTTGCCGCCGAGGACGTGCATGTGGAAGTGCATGACGGTCTGACCGGCGTTAACGCCCTTGTTGGAGATGACGCGGAAACCGTCCTCCAAGCCCTTGGCCTTAGCGACCTCCTGGATGGCGTGAGCCATGGCGCCCATGGTCTCGGCCGGTACGTTGTCAGCGATGTCGCTGTAGTGCTTCTTGGGGATCACGAGCGTGTGGACCGGCGCCTGGGGATTGAGGTCGTCGAACGCGATGACCTGATCGTCCTCATAGACAACGGTCGAGGGGATCTCGTGGTTGGCGATTTTGCAGAAGATGCAATCACACATGGTTGGTTCCTTTCTCACAGACCAAGGTAATTATATTTGGTCAGGATGGTTAGAACGAGAGGTTGTTGTCGGTGTTGGCGGCCTCGCCGTCGGCGAGCACGTCGTTGCCGTCGACGTCCTTGAGAAGCACCGAGACCTTCTGCTCGGCATCGGACAGGCGGGTGCGCAGGCTCTTGAGGAGCTCGACGCCGCGGGTATAGCTCTCGAGCGACTCCTCGAGCTCCATATCGCCCGACTCCAAGCTGCGAATGATGAGCTCCAGCTCCTGCGAGGCCTGCTTGTACGTAAGCTGCTCGACCGGGGTCTTCTCTGCCATATCTGTTTCCTTTCCTAAAGGTTTATCGCTATGAAACGCGGTCTATTCGACCGTATCGACCGTTGCCGCCACGTTGCCGTCTGCCATGCGCACGCGGATGGCGTCGCCGGGCTTAAAGGTCTTGGCGCTCGTGGCCACCCCATCATCGCTGTACGCGATGGAATAACCACGAGCAAGCACCTTGAGCGGCGACAGGGCATCGAGCGAGGCTGCCGCACGGCCCAGGTCGGACGCTGGCTTGTTGAGCATCGTGCGCCCCTGATGCTCCAGACGAGAACTCGCAAGCGCGAGCGCATGGCGCTTGCCATCGAGCCCCGAGGTGCTTGCAACCAGACGCTCGGGCAGGTGCTCAAAGTTGGAGCGGAATGTCCCGACCGAGCGCGCTATGGCGCCCGACAGGCGATCGGCCGTCAGGGCAAGCTCAGACTCGCGACGCTCGACCATAAATGTGGGGTCGTTGAGGCACGGGCGGCACGCGGCTGCATCGAGTGCGTCGCCCAGACGAGCCGTATAGGTGTCCCAGGCACGACGGCCGCGTTGGTCGAGCATTTCCAGATCGACCTGATCCGACCCGATCATCGAAGCCATCGCGGCGCCCAGACGCTGACGGCGCGTCTCGAGCACGTCGGCCAACTCCGTCATAGCCGGCGCCACCGATTCTGCCGCTGCCGTTGGCGTGGAGGCGCGACGGTCGCTCACCATGTCGCAGATCGAGGTATCGGGCTCATGCCCAATGCCCGTCACCACAGGCACGGGACAGGCTGCCACCGCACGGGCAAGCTCCTCGTCGTTAAAGGTCATGAGGTCCTCGAAGGAGCCACCGCCGCGCACCAGCAAGATGCAATCGGGTGCCGGCGTAATGGCAGCGGCGCGGCGCAAGCCTTCAATAAGCTCTGCCGGCGCACCCTCGCCTTGCACCTTGGCACCCACGCAAACAAGCTCGACAAGCGGGTTGCGACGGCGCAGTGTGCGCTTGACGTCGTCGATCACGGCACCCGAAAGCGAGGTGACGACTGCCACACGCGAGCAAAACACCGGAATGCGACGTTTGCGCGCCTCGTCCATCAGGCCCTCGCGACGCAGTTTTTCGGCCAACTGAGCCACCTGCTGACGCAGCAGGCCCTCCCCCGCCAGCGAGAACGAGCGGGCAACGAAGCTCATGCGACCCGTAGGCTTGTAAAGATTGAAGCTACCCTTAAAGCTCACCTGCATGCCGTCGCGCAAGTCGAAGGTACGCTTAAGGTAGGCGCCCTTCCAGATGATGCAGTCGACGGCGGCCGAGTCGTCCTTGATTTGGAAGTAGCAGTGGCCGCTTCGGGCATTGGGACCGCGGAAACCCGTGACCTCACCCAAAACGCTCAGCTGCGGAATGGCATCGAGCGCGCCGGCGGCGATCTCTACCGCTTGGCTCACGCTGAGCTCTTTGCGCTCCTGCTCTTCCGATCCGTCGAACTCGGCGGAAACGGTATTGCCGGTCAGATTCCAGCCTGCCACGCAGCCCCCTTTCGTCATCGTGCACAAGGGCTTCGGCCCTGCGCAAATTCAAGTCCAACACATAGTACAGCGCCGCGGGGACACAAATCCCCACGGCGCCCGTCGGTCCCATTTGTTATCGGTTGGAGTTTCTGTTGTAACGAGCCATAAGGTAGAGCAGCTGAATGATCGAAGTGAGCGCTGCAGCAACATAGGTAAGCGCAGCGGCCGTCAGGACCTTCTTGGCACCGTTGACCTGCTTGGAGCTCATACCCGACTGCTCAATATACGCCACGGCGCGCCGACTGGCATCAATCTCAACCGGCAGCGTAACCAGCTGGAACAGCACGCTAAACGAGAAGAAGATCAGTGCGAGGGTCGTGAGTCCCGCGATGTTCATAAACAGGCCCATGAGCAGCACGATCGTCCAGGTGTTCTGGGTAAAGTTGACGACGGGGACCAAAGCGGTGCGCACCTTCATCATGGCATAACCACTTTGACGCTGAGCGGCGTGACCCGCCTCGTGACAAGCGACGGCAACGCTTGCGACCGAACCGCCCGAACGGTTGGCGTCCGAGAGATACAGGTTGTTATCCTGCGGGTTGTAATGGTCGGTGAGCTCACCGGCGACACCCTTGATACCCACGGCATTGCAACCGCTGGCGTCAAGCATGCGGCGAGCGACCGTGGCACCCGTGTCACCGTCTGAGCGAACCTTGGACCAGGTTTTGTACGTCGAGTTGATATAGTTCTGTGCGGCAAGGCCAAGTACCGTGCAGACAAGAACAACCAGCAGGTACAGCGGGTCGATGCCAAAGCCATATCCATAGTAATAGGGCATGCGAATTCCTCCGAATCGAGTTACACGTTGGAGGCATTCTACCCACTCGCCCAGCAGGCAAGTCAGCATCGATGTTTAGGCATTGTCAGCGAAAACGGCCGAGAGCGAGCAAGGTGACGTGAAAGAGAAGCGACGCGTACTTTGGTACGCGAGCGACGATTGAACGTCAGATTGCCGCTCTCGGCCGTTTGCAGCGTCGAGCTGTTACGCGGTTTGGTAAAACCGCGTAACTATATACCTATAACAACTCAATCTTTCCGTCCTTCACGGTGAGGCCCATGTTGCCGGAAAGCAGATCGTCCAGGCGCGAGCCCACAAGCTCAAAGCGCCAGCCTTCGCGCAGGGGACTCTGCTCGGGATGCTCAATGTAGTCGGCCAGGTCATCGCGCGAGGCAATGACCGAGGTCGCCACGCCCGAGCGCTCGGAGACCAAGCGAATAAGCGCATACATAAGGTCGGTCACGCTCTCCAACTCCGGCGAAATCTGGCGATGCCCGCGCACCATGAGCGGCAGGCGGTCGTGCGGGCAGCTCGCGCCGCGTTTGATGGCCATGAGCGCGCCGTCCACATCGCGCTCCCCCAGCTGGTCGGTGCCGCGGATGCTGCGGAACTCCTCGACGCGCACGGGATTGCGCTTGACGAGCGCCAGCAGCGTATCGTCGGACATGACCCACTTGCGCGGGATGTTGCGGCGCTCGGCGCGGTCCTCGCGCCAGGCGGCGAGCTCGCGCGCGATGCCCAACTGGTGACGGCTGCACGAGTTGATGCGCTTGACCTTGCGGAATGCCTCGTGACGATCGGCGCGATAATGCGACTCGTCGGCCAGCGGACGCAACTCGTCGAGCACCCAGTCCACCCGGCCCAGCTCGCGCAGGCGACTCATCATCTCGGTATAGGCAACGATCAAATACTTGACGTCATCGATCGCGTACTCAATCTGCTTATCGGTCAGCGGGCGGCGCGACCAATCGGTCAGCGACTCGGTCTTGGGCAATGAGACACCGCAAAACGTCTGCACGAGCGCGCCGTAGGAAATCTGCTGGCGCTCGCCCAAAAAGGCGGCGGCCACCTGCGTGTCAAAAATGGGACGCGGCAGCGCGCCCACGGTATGGAGCATAACCTCCATATCCTGCGAGCAGGCGTGGAAGACTTTGGTCACGCTCTCGTCGGCCATAAGCTCGGCCAGCGGCGACAGGTCGTCGATCACCAGAGGGTCGACCGCGACGCTCTCGGCAGGGGTGGCAATCTGAACCAAACACAGGCGCGGATGGAACGTGCGCTCGCGCAAAAACTCGGTATCGACGGCAATCGCGTCAAACTCACGGGCGCGCTGGCAAAAGTCGAGTAGAGCCTGATGTGTGGAAATGTACATATCAACCCATCGAATAAGGTTAGGCCCGAAAAACACGGGTAGGATATCGGCATTGCCTTACAACTATACTCGGTTAGTCACAGAACGGGAACGTAAGTATGCGCTGCCTTATCATCCACAACCCGGCATCGGGCCCCAGCTCAGATGAAATCTACGCATTCACGCACGCCCTCGCGCAAGGCGGCGACGAGGTCGTGATGCGCTTTATCGGCGATGGCATGGAGCCCGAGGACGCCGTGGCAGACGTGCGCGAGTTTGATCGCGTGGTCGTTTCGGGCGGCGACGGCACCGTCTCCAACGTGCTCGATCAGATGCGCGGATGCGGTGTCCCCACGCTCATCTTCCCCTCCGGTACGGCCTGCCTGTTCTTCAACAACATCGGCAATGCCCCTGAGGCGGCGGCGCTCGCCAAGGCCTGCCGTGCCGGTCGCACGGTCAAAGTCGACATGGGCGAGCTCTTTTGGCTCGACGAGGACGGCAACGAGAAGCGCCACGGCTTTATCATCATCGCCGGCTCGGGCTTCGACGCCGAGATCATGATGAAGGCCGCTCCCACCAAAAACGACATCGGCGAGATCGCCTACTTCCTCTCTGCGCTCGCCACGCCCAACCCCACGGTGGCGCACTTTACGATTGAGCATGACGGCATTGTCGAGGAGCTCGACGGCATCTGCTGCATGGCCGGCAACACCTCGGTCATCCAAAACGACATCAACCTGTTCCCCGACTGTCGCATGAACGATGGCATGGTCGACATTGCGGTCATAGAACCCGTGCGCACCGTGCAGCTGCTGCCTACTGTGATCACCGCTGCGCTTGACCCCGCCGGCAAGGTACTCGGGCGCCCGCAGTTCAAGATCATCCAGACCAAGGAAGCCAAGATCACCTGCACCCCGTCGCTGGGCATGCAGTTCGATGGCGAGATTATCTCCAGCAATTCGGGCGTCTTTGGAGCCCGCGCGCTTCCGCAATGCCTCGACCTCATCGTCGACGAATTCTCACCGCTCGGAAAATAGGAGGACCCCATGAACGACAATCCCCTGATCGGCTTTATTGTCATCGTCTTGGCCATGCTCGTCGGTTACGCCATCAACGTGATTCACCGCCGAAAGAAGTAAATCCACATTGGTATGATATTCATCCAGTTATCGACTCTCCCGCTGTTTATGCAAATCCTAAACAGCGGGAGAGTTTTCTTTTTGAGCGCCGTCTAATGCTTTATTCAGCTACAGTAAATGCAGGGTGCCTTTATTTAACTAAAGCTATAAAATGAGTATTATTATCCGTTCATCGTATATTTCTTCACGCTCATCGAGTAAAAGCTGTTGTCGAATGAATACTCTTTACACTTCCTTTAGGCTAGTAGATGTATTTATTAGCTGAAACTCCGTACGGTTTCGCGGGGTTTCAACAGTTGGGAGGGATTATGAGGTTTACTCATCCTGTCAACACGCTCAAGAAGCTCGGCTGCGGCCTTGCGTTTGGAGCAGCGGCCATCATGGCCATGCCGACTTCGGCGCTCGCCTGCACCCAGATCTACATGGGCAGCAAGCTCACGGCCGACGGCAACACGTACTACGGCCGTTCCGAGGACTTCGGTCCGCGCTACGTCAAGCACTTTGGCATTGAGCCCGCACACAAGGACGGCAACGAGTACACCTCGGTCGAGTCCGGTTTTGAGTACAAGTCCAAGGGCGCAACCTACCGCTACACCTTCGTTCGCGACAACCCCTCGCAGTGGGAAGATCGCTACGACGCATATTCCGAGGCAGGCATCAACGAGAAGGGCGTCTCCTGCTCTGCCACGTTGAGCACCTCCTATAACGAGAAGGCCGAAGAGGCCGACCCCATCACCGAGGAGACTGGCATTGGCGAATACAACTACGCCAGCGTCATTCTGGGCGAGAGTGCCACGGCCCGCGAGGGTGTCGAGCTCCTCGGCAGCCTGATTGACGAGCAGGGCGTCTGCTCCAACGACCAGATCATCATTGCCGACAACAACGAGACCTGGTTGTTTGCAGCGCTTTCCGGCCATCAGTGGATCGCCATGAGGCTCACTGACGATATCGCCTCGCTCAACCCCAACATCGGCAACCTCACCTATGACGTCGACCTCGACGACACCGAGAACTGCCTCCACTCCGAGGACATTCAGACCATGCCCGAAGAAAAGGGCTTTGCCAAGTACTTCGATGACGGCCAGTTCGACGTTGCCCAGACCTACGGTGAGGAAATTAGCGAGCAGGCCATGCATTCTTGGTCGCGCTATATCCAGGGCCGCGATTACTTCATGGCTCCGCTTGCCGAGGGCACCGACTACGAGATCGTCAAGGACGAGCGCGAAGACGCTCGCGCGACGACCGGCGCCCTGGTCCACGAAATGCAGCCGCTGTTCTTCCAGCCCGGCAAGTCCGACTGGAACACCTTTGAGATGATTCGTTCCTTCGCCGCTCGCGGCGAGAATGTCGCCGGCCTCAACGCCAACACCGACGGCGCCTATGCCATCGGCTCCAACCGCAACACCGAAATCCACACCTTCCAGATCCGTCACGGCATGGACCCCGAGATCGCGACCATCCAGTGGGAGATGCTCTCCAACGCCGAGTTCTCCGTCGCTATCCCCCTCTATTCCGCACTGCTCACCGAGGTCAGCCCCTACTTCAGCGATCAGGATGTCTCCTTCGATCACTGCGAAGAGGAAGACGTCGTGAACAACGAGGAGCCCAAGAACTCCATCAACTACGTCCTCATGGACATCAACACGCTCGCCTATGAGAACCGCGACCACTGCGCCACCGGCGTCCGCGCCTATCTCGACGCCCTGCAGAAGGAACTCATCGAGCAGAACCTGACCGTCGACGAGGCCATGCAGGCCGAAGAAGGCACCGAAGCCCGCACCGCCCTGGCCAACAAGGCCGGCAAGGCTGCAACCAAGAACACCTATGTTAAGTGCAAGGCCATGCTCGAGGAGATGCGCGACTACCTCCAGGAGGGCGATTTCTCCGAGGAGTTCGTCCCGAGTGACTACGATGCTGACAACGACTGCCTGGTCGAGTCCATCACCTACGCCGACGAGGCCCTTTCCGATGAGGACGTGGCCGAGCCCGAGGCCGAAGAGGAAGAGGTCACCGAGGAGAAGTCCGAGGGCAACAACATGGCCGCCATGGCCGTTGGCGCCGTCGTCATCATCGGTGTCTGCGCCTACGTGATCTATCGTCGCAAGAAGGCCTAAGGCCCTCATGTCTTAGCTGAGTGGGCGAGGCAGCAATGGCAGCCTCGCCCACTCAGCCCACTCTTTTGACCGGCGGGAAACCCGCCTGAAATCTTTTCAAAAAAGATTTCCCCGCACACACTTCGCTGTGCTATAGTGCAGCGCAACAGCAACTAGGTGCGACCGCGCCACGGCATCACGAAAGGAGCCACCAACATGAAGAACACAATGAAGTCTCTCAACAACTGGTGGTGGCGTGATGCGAATACGATCGGTCGACAGTGAGTCCCTCACGCCTGTTTTTGCGCTCTAGGTGATTGGAAGGCCTCCGGTTTCGACCGGGGGCCTTTTTCTATCTCGAGCCCGATCGCATTCGCATCACGCGCCTCCGCTTTTCTCTTGCAATCCCCTTCCGAAAGGATTTTCACCATGTCTCAGAACACCACCGCCACCCAGCCCCGCACCGTCCAGACCGCCGATCGCGGCAAACTCGATGTCCGCGCCCTCGTCCTGCTCGCCATCCTGCTCGCCGCCGGCTTCATCCTCAACTTCACCGTCGGCAAGGCAATCTCAGGCATCTCGGGCGGCATGATCAGCCCCGAGTTCATCATCTCGGCCTTCTGCCTCACCATCCTGGTCGTTCGCCCCAACATCGGCCAGGCGCTCGTCATTGGCCTCATCTCGGCTGCCGTAATCCAGATCACCACTACTTCGCCGTTCGTCGATTTTGCCGCCGAGGGCATCGCCGCCATGCTCATGGCCGGCATCGTCAACGCCGCCGGCAAGAACGGTCAGGTCAAGCCCGCCATCGCCATCGTCGCAACGTTCGTGACCACCTTTGTCTCGGGCGTCATCTTCATGGTCATCAAGATGGCCATGCTCGGCGTGGTAGGCGAGCTCGCCGCCGCTATGCTGCCCGTCGTCGCCATGACCGCCGTGTTTAACGCCATCCTGGTCGGCGCCCTCTACTTGCCCATCCAGAAGGCTCTGAAGCTCAACTAACCTGCTCGGCTTTACGAGCCACCCCATCTTGGCGTTCATTCGTCGCTCGCGTACCCAAGTACGCTTCGCTCCCCTTTCGCGCCAACCTGGGGCCCCTCGTAAAGCCGTCTCCGCACTCCACCAACAAAGACTGTCCCAGACAACTAGCTCTTGGGGACGTTCTTAAACGACTAGTCATGTAAGAACGTCCCCAATGACTCTGAAAGGTATCCATGGAAACGATCATCAACGTCGACGATGTCTCGTTCTCCTATGGCACGCAGACCGAGCAGGCGCTCAGCCACATCTCGCTCAGCGTGAACAAGGGAGATTTCATCGGCATCATCGGGCCCTCGGGCGCCGGCAAGTCCACGCTTGCCGCCTGCCTGTCAGGTGCCGTGCCCCACCACTACACCGGCACGTTCTTTGGGTCCGTCATGGTTGACGGCCACGACACCTGCGAAGCCTCGCTCACCGACGTGTCGCAAATCGTCGGCAGCGTGCTGCAGGATATCGACACGCAGATGGTCGCCTCGGTCGTCGAGGACGAGATGCTTTTTGGCCTGGAGAACTTTGGCGTTCCCCACGACCAGATCGAGCAGCGCGTGAGCGAAACGCTCGAGACCGTCGGCATCAGCGACCTGCGCGACCGCGAGATCGCCACCCTCTCGGGCGGACAGAAGCAAAAGGTAGCCATCGCCGCCATCCTCGCCATGCGTCCGCGCGTCTTGGTTCTCGACGAGCCCACCGCGGCACTCGACCCCGCCAGCTCCACGTTGGTCTTCGAGACGCTGCGTGAGGCAAACCGCGCACTTGGAATTACCATCGTCGTCGTTGAGCAAAAGGTCGCCCTGCTCTCGGAGTACTGCAACCGCGTGCTCGTGCTCAACCATGGCGAAATCGCGCTGCAGGGCGAGCCACACGAGGTCTTCGCGCATACCGACGAGCTCCGTGCCATCGGCGTCGACTGCCCTCGCGTCACGCGTATCTTCAATAGCCTCGAGGCCGATGGCCTGGTAAGCGGTACCCCTTGCTTGGATGTCGATGAGGCCGAGCGCCTGATTTCGGGCATCGTCGACCCCGCACGCGCGGTCAGCAAAGCCCAGGCGCCCGCCGGCTCCCCGCATGCACCGTCGTTGCGTCCTCATGCCAAGGACGCCGAACCCGTACTCACCTTCGACCATGTCGAGTTTGCCTATCCCAATGGCGGCGCCGCCGTACACGACCTCAACCTGACCCTCTATCCCGGCGAGCTCGTGGGCATCGTCGGCCAAAACGGTGCCGGCAAGACCACGCTCACCAAGCTGCTCACGGGCCTGCTCAAGCCCGCCTCGGGCAGCGTGCGCGTCACGGGACTGGATACCGCAGCCGTTCCCACGAGCCGCATTGCCCGCGAGGTCGCAACGCTCTTCCAAAATCCCGACCGCCAGATCTGCAAGGATACCGTACTCGACGAGGTCGCTTTTGGCCTGGAGCTAGCCGGCATCGACCGTGCCGAGGCTCTGCGTCGTGCTCAACTCGTTATCGACCGCTTTGGCCTGCCTGCCGATGAGGCACCTTTCTCACTTTCGCGCGGCCAGCGACAAATGGTGGCGCTTGCCTCCGTCGTAGTGGTTGAGCCCAAGATCGTCGTGCTCGACGAGCCCACGAGCGGCCTTGATTACCGCGAGTGCATGACCGTCATGGAAACGGTGCGCACCATGGCCGAGCGCGGCTGCGCCGTGATTATGGTCTGCCACGATATGGAAGTCGTCTCGGATTTTGCCGAGCGCATTGTGGTAATGGCCGACGGTCGCATCCTCGACCGCGGCCGCACGCACGAGCTATTCTCGAACATCGATCTCATGCGGCGTGCCTACGTGGAGCCTCCCCAGGTTATTGAACTCTCGCGCCGTCTGGCATCTTCCGTCTCGCCCGCTTTTGCGCAGGTGAGCGAGGTCACCGATGTCGTTCGAATTACCAAGGAGATGGTCCACCGTGGTTAACGTCATCGACTACATGCCGGGCGATACGCTGCTGCATCGCCTGAACCCCGTCGTCAAACTGGGCCTCGCCGCCGCCATCATCGTCGGCATCTTCTTGTCCGACACCTACGTGGCGCTGCTGGGCTTTTTGGCACTCACCCTTGCGCTGGGTGCCTATGGCGGCGTCGTCGACCGTCTGTTCTCGTTGCTCAAGTTGCTGATTCCGCTCGCGCTTATCATGCTGGTGCTCCAGCTGGCCTTTATGCGCGATGGCAACGTGGTGTGGGGTTTTATCACCGACACGGGCCTCATCACAGGATCGAAGGCCTGCCTGCGCCTGCTGGGTGTGGCGTTACCACTCATCCTCATGCTCATGGTGACCAAGCTCAACGACCTTGCCAACGCCTGTGTCGAGGTGCTGCACGTGCCGTATCGCTACGCCTTCACCTTTACCACGGCGCTACGCTTTGTGCCGGTGTTTGGCCAGGAGATGAACACCATCATGGAGGCGCAGACTGCACGCGGCGTCGAGTATGACACCAAGAACCCCATCAAGAAGCTTAAGCTCATGCTGCCACTGTGCGTGCCACTGCTCATCTCGAGCGTGGGCAAGACCGATGCCACAGCCTTGGCGGCAGAACAGCGCGGCTTCTATCTGCGTACGCGCGCCAGCTCGTACAAGCGCTACCCCATCAAGGGCCTGGACATCGCCGTGCTCATCGTCAGCATCGCCCTCATCGCCATCGGCTTCCTGTTCTAGTTCACCACCGACAGCAACTGCCCAACGCAAAAGGCCTCGGCTCGCACCAAACGAGCCGAGACCTTTACTGTTTCACCAGGTAAAACCTACCAAAATAAACCTGTCCCTTTTTGGCAGGTCGGAAGCTAGGGGCGGTAGGGGACTCCGCTACGAATGATGGACTCGCGTACCAGGACATCCATCGCATCGAGGGTGATCTCGGGCATCTCGCGATACCTCTGCAGCACCGATAGCTCCGTGCAGGCCAGGATGACGCGGTCGCAGCCGCTACGGGCGAACTCCCACATCACTCGGTCGAACTTATCCATATCGGGCTCGCGACCGGCCTTCACATCATCGTAGATGAGCGACATCACGTCGGCCTGACGTTTCTCGCTGGGATAGACAACCTCAACGCCCGCAGCCTCGCATTCGCGGCCGTAGACGCCCGCGCCCACGGTGCCATCAGTTCCCATGATGCCAATCTTGTGCACCGGCTCGGCCGGCATACTCAGGTTGGGGTCGAACTCGCACTCCCCCATCACCGCACCCGCAAGGGCATAGCGAACCGACTCGCGCGGCATGTGGATAATCGGCACCTTCGTAAACGACTGGATCTGGTCGTAAAAGTAGTGTGACGTGTTGCAGGGAATGGCAATGTGCGCACAGCCCAGCGACTCGAGCGCTTGGGCGCACTCCTTCATAGTCGCCAGCAGCTTGGCATGCTCGCCGGTCTTGATGGCCAGCGTGCGGTCGGGCATGGTCGACTTGGAAAGCACCACCATGTCGATATGCTCCTGGTCGCACGTAGCCGCCGTATGACGTACCACCTGGTCGTAGTAATACGACGTGGCCTCGGCGCCCATGCCGCCGATAACTCCCAGCTTTTCCATCGCCGCCTCCTTGGTGACGCCCACGCAATTGCGCGCATCATACCCGCGCCCGCCCGATATATACCGGACGGGCGCCACGCTCGTCTACTTGTAATACGTCTTGAACAGCTTAAAATGGCGCAGCTTGGTGTGCCACATGCGCAACCAGCGGTTAAAGACAAAGTCGCCCTTCATAAACGAGGGATCGGCGCCCTTGCCCTCCTTGGCAAGACGATGCACCTTCGCGCGCAGCTCGGAATCCTTGACGTACTTATCGACGACGCCCATGGGAACGACCATCCACAGCGCCTCGTCCTGCGCCGTCACAAACTCCGGCTCAAACGGGCGGTTGAGCACATACTCGTCCACCACATACTTGGCAACGTTAAAGCCGCTGTTGGTTACGTAGTAGTTGCTGCGGCCCTGGCGGGTGTTGAAGTCAAAGAACTTAAACGAGCCATCGCGCTCGTCGTACTTGACGTCAAAGTTGGAATAGCCCACAAAGTGAAGGTCCTCGAGCAGCTTGCGCACGCCACCCATAAGCTCATCATTGGGCTCGGTGATAATGCAGGCGTGATTACCGACGCCATGGGGCTGATGCTCCTCGAGCAGCACGTGACCAAGGCACATCATGCGAACCTTGCCGTTGCGGTCAGAATAGCTGGTGAGCACGCGCATGTACTCGTCGTTGCCGGGCACGCGATCCTGCAAAATCAGGTCATCGGTGTAGCCACTGGCATAGGAATCGCGGATAACCTGCTCCAGCTCGGCGCGGTCGGCAATCTCGTAGGCCTTCTTCTGACCCTCGAACTCATGCTGCCACCACATGATGCCGTCGGAAGGCTTCAGGATCATCGGGTAGGGAAAGTCGATCTGGTCGAGCACCTCGGCGGGAGCCTCACCCTGAGCGTTGAGCATCGCCATGGTAAAGGTAAACGTATGCGGATAGGGCACACCGTGCTTCTCGCACAGCTCGTAGAAGATCTCCTTCTTCTGGCACTGCTCAAGCATGCTATAGGGCGCGTAAGGCGCAACGATGTTATCCGCCAGCTCGTTGGCATCCTTGGCCTGAGCCACCAGGGCAACATAGTTATCGCCGCAGCCCATCAGGACAATCGTCTTGTCGGCATGCGCCCGAGCGATACCGTTGACGGTCTTAAGCATCACGAGCATGGTGTCGATATCCACGTTAGGCGTGTAGTCGATAATCTGGCTGCGATACGCAGGGCCCGTCTGATACTTGCCAAAGACCAGGCTCTTGACCTGATACTCCTCGTAGAAGGCGCGCGCCACCGAATACGCGTTGATGTCGCCGCCGAGCAGCACGGGAATAAACTCGCGCTCTGTAAACTGCAATGCCATGGAAACTTCCTATCATGAACTGCCCACACGACGGGCGGTCTTTGTGCAACTGATTTATTCTAGCGTGCCAAGCCGCCGGCTCCCAAAGCTCCACCGTATCTATGGCAATCGGCGTAATTATCCAGCACGAAATCCGCCCTCGCCGTGATGGGACCCTGTAGTTGCAAAACCCCACATGAGGCGACTTTTGATAAACAAAAACCCTCTCGACAGGGTTCCGTAACGTTAAAGTTGAACTCTATGGTTTCTCAACAATTCATCATAACTGCAGGTCAAAGCCAAAGCCTCAAGTTCAACTTGACCCTTTGGAACCTTTAAGGTTCAAGTTGAGGTCGAAAGCAGTAGTAGAATACCGTTCGAACCATAACCTACGATTGATTGCAGAGGGACTGGATGCAGCATTCGAATCATCGCACCGCAGCGCTCATTGCGTCGAAGCCGGCTCGTATCATCACGAGCGCCGCGCTCGCCGTTGCGCTGACGGCCACGCCGATGCTCTCCCCCGTTGCGGCGTATGCCGCCTCGCAGGCAACGCAGGACCAGCTTTCCGCAGCCCAGCAGAAGATCGAAGCCGCCACGAGCGCCTACAACGACGCCCGCACCAAACTCGATGACCTGCAAAAGCAGATTGACTCCAATGAGGCAAGCATCGAGGAAATCGAGGCTAAACTTCCCGAGCAGCAGGCCAAGGCAAGCTCCGCCATGCGCGATCTGTACAAGTATCAGAAAGGCACCAATCCCATCGTGAGCTTCCTGGTCAATGCGCAGAGCCTGGGTGAGTTCATCACGACCTGCAAATACACCAACCAGATCACGAGCTCGAGCGTCGACGAGATCGAAGAGCTCAATAATATGCAAACCGAACTCGAGCAGAACAAGGCCGAGCTCCAGCAGGCCAAGTCTCAGCTTGAGGCAGAGCAGAAAAACGCCGAGGATGCGCTGGCGCAGGCCCAGCAGCTCCGCAGCGAGGCACAGGCAAAAGCCGAGCAGGAAAATGCCGCCGAGCTTGCCAAGCTTGAGGCCGATAAGGCCGCTGCCGCCGAGAAGCTCTCGGGCGAGGGCGTAAGCGGCGGCAATTCCAGCAGCCAGGCCACCAACACCAACACCACCATAGACACCACGGTGAACAACTCCAATACCGGTAGTTCCGATTACGATTCGTTCATTAATGAGTGGACGAGCCGCATCGACAATTATCTCGCCGGCTCCCCCATGGCAGGCCAGGGCTATAACTTTGCCGTCGCCGCTTGGAATACCGGTGTCGACCCCCGTTGGTCCCCCGCCATCGCCTGCATCGAGAGCACCAAGGGTGCTTATTGCGCCAATTCTTACAACGCCTGGGGCTGGAGTGCCCGTGGCGGCGGTTGGCGCAGCTTTGGCAGCTGGAGCGAGGGCATCTCCGCTCACGTTGCCTATCTGGGCGCCAACTACGGCTCCACCCTTACCCCGGCAGCGGCCAAAAAGTACTGCCCGCCCACGTGGCAGGACTGGTACAACAAAGTCGCCGCTCAGATGAACCGCATCTAGGTGCAACTGCAAAGGGCCCCAATGGGGCCCTTTTCTTTTAGGTAGCGGAGGTATCGACGACGCCGGTCGCATTGGCAACCGCGACTATGACGATCATGCATAGGAGCAGCACACCCAATGCCTTGAGCCAGAGTTTCGCGAGTTTCTTGCCGCGATAGCTGTCGAGCAGTACGAATCGCCGACGAAGACGGCGCTTATCGAGCAGCGCAAAATGCATAAGCACCATAAGGCCATCGACAAAGAAAAAATACTCGATTATGAGAAGCCACGTCGGGTAGCCTTGGTTTGCTCCCGTGGGGTGAAAGACGGCAAAGTGACTTCCGGCAAAGAACACAAGTAGCGAGAAGCAGACAAGCGTATTCCAAATGCGCCCCAGAGACTCCGGAACGCGAGAGAGCAGACCGCATGCAGCGGAGGCGGCAGGCCTAGGAAGCCCTGCGGGGTTCTGGAGCCCTTGGGGCGTCAACACCGTCTCCGAGGCCGGAGTACGGACAGGCGCAGGCGCAGGAGGCCGCACGGGGCGACTCAGATCGTATGCCGCGCGCGTAGCCCGTCCCAACGCTTCCGCACTCGCAAAACGCTTAGCCGGGTCGAGCGCCATCGACATGCAGATGACATCGGCAAGTGGAGTGGGAATGCCACGCGCCTCGCATTGCTCGCGCATGTCGAGCCCTGGTTTAGGGTCGATTCCCGTCAAGCAGAAGAACAACAGGGCGCCAAGTGCGTAGACGTCGCTGCGCACACTCGTCTGCCCAAACCCATACTGCTCGGGCGGCGCATAGGGTCGCGTGCCAAACTTGACGGTGTCGGCATCGGCGCCATCGCGCCATACGCGCGCGATCCCCAAGTCGATAATCACCAGCGATGAAAACGTCAGGCCCTCATCGAGCGTACGGCTCGCACCTGTCACGATGATATTCGATGGCTTGAGGTCGCGATGGATCACCGGCGCCGACGTCTCCCCCGCCATTGCAAAACCGGCGTGGAGCTCGCCCACGGCATCGCATAGGGCAGGATACAATTCACGCGCATAATCGGGGGTGGCTCCCAGACGGTCCACCAGCGCCCCGAACGTCTCCCCTTCGATGTATTCCATAACCACGTTGAGCTCGTCGCCCACACGACGACAATCGACGATTCTGGGCAGGTGCTCAAAACGCCTGCCTGCCCGCTGAGCGGCAAACAGACGCTCGTATGCCCCGCCGATTTGAGCCGAGGCATCGATGCGTTTACGGACAAAGGGGCCGAGCGAACCACCACCGGTTCCTTCAAAGTACACGAGCTCGGTTGCTTCAACGGACGAGCGCTTAAGTACACGCTCCACGCGATAGCTGTCGTCACGATCGAGCGACGCCAGGTGCTCGGCAAGCGCTGCGGTCAGCTCATCATCGGAATATGTTGGGGTCTGATTATCCATAGCCTCCATCATAGCGCAGGGCGCAGACATCCCATGGCATCCGCGCCCCGTTCGTTTGCATCGTTGTTCGGCAGCTCCGAAAGCTCAGATATCAGCCGCTAACTCACCGTCTCCTCGCCAAAGCGATACAGCTCCTCGTTGACCTTTTGGAGGCTGCACCCGCGATCGATACAGAAGATGATGATCGCATCGCGACGGTCCTTGCAGTTAAGGACGCTTACCCCGGCAGCCGTCAGCGCACGGTTAGTCTCTTTGAGCGTCAGCGCCATCGCAAAGGCAATCTGCAGCACCTTATTGCGGCTCGGATGACGCGCACCGGTAAAGATCTGATAGCCAAAGGTCTCATTGAGATCGGCCATACGAACCACGCGCGAGCGCTCCAAGCCCTTTTCCTGCAGCAGTTGCTTCAGGTAGTCCGAAAGCGACGGGGTGGCAAAGTCGTGCTCCTTGATATAGCCATCGATGTTTGGCGCGTCGAGAAGCTCATTGAGTAACTCGTCAGTCAGCTTTTTATCGGGCATACGACCTCACCTCCCCCAGTGCATGCAACATGCTAGAAACCGCTTACGTCCGAACGCTCCCAGCTAGCAACCTGGTCGGGAGACACCGTACCCAGCGCCTCGAACTTCCAGGAGCCGCCCGCCTTCAGATGATTGGTGTTTGCAAGAGCCGTTCCAACCTGGTTGCCATCGGCATCATACAGAACATATTCAATCTGAATGTAGCTCTTTTCCTTGTCCGTGTTATTGGTCAGCGTGCCCGTGATCTTATAGGTAAACTGATTGGAAGTGTCTTCAGCCTCGTCAGCAATGGTATACGGTTCTTGCGGTTCTTTTTGCTCCTCAGCCTGCTGTGCCGTCTCGGCAGGTTTTGCCGAATCGCTCGCAGACGAATCGGTTGAGTTGCCGCCCATAGAGCCCACGGCACCGACAATAACCAGCACCACGATGATGCCTAGGACAATCTTGCCGATCGGCTTCTTTCCCTCTTTTGCCATTATTCATCCTTCCTACGATCCGGCTACCGTGCCGGCACACAGCACATCGTAGGAAGGATTGAACTTGAATTCATTAGCTGAGAGCTAAGGTTGCGGTAAACGGCCAATGCAGTTATCCAAACGCCGAGCAAACGCACTTTGCGCGACCGTCTGCCAGCAGTGATCAACCCACCGTGACGGATTCCCCGGTAAAAGCACTGATCATCAACAGGACAAAGAAAACAAGGTAGCTGACACTCAGCAGGTACGCAATGATCAGAAAGACGACCCAGCCGACATTGGTTTTACCGTCGGCACGGCGTTGCCCGCGATTGCGGCAGAGCCAAATCGTCACGCCGATGGCAGTGATAAACAGCACGAGCGCCGCCGCGGCAAGCCCAGCAAGCGCAAACATCACGCCAATGCTCACAGCGATGACCGGAAGCAGCAGCAAACCGCACCCGCATCCACCCGGACTATATACGGCAGACTGTCGGCGTCGCTTCATCGCCGCGCCACCCCCATCATCTCTGAGCACTACAGTGCGATGGCCTGCTGAACAGGAACGATCTTATCGAGTTCCGGTTCGATCCGCCTTTTCTCGGCCTCAAGGTCAAACGCCATCTGAGCGCGCAGCCAATAACCATCCGTCAGGCCAAAATAACGGCAAAGACGGAGGTCGGTGTCGGCCGTCACGCGACGTTTTCCCAAGACAATCTGCCCGATACGCTGAGCCGGAATCCCGGTCTCTTTCGCAAGGCGATATTGAGAAATGCTCATGGGAACAAGAAACTCCTCTTTGAGAAGCTCACCAGGAGTCACTGGCGACAGCAAATCGGCCGAGGTCTCATCACTTGTGATAATCGACGATTTCGACATTCCAAGCCATCTCCTGTCTCCACTCAAAACAGACCCGATAGCGCTCGTTAACACGGATGCTATATTGCCCGGCACGATCGCCCTTCAAAGCTTCCAGGCGGTTGCCCGGTGGAACGCGAAGATCATCAAGCGAAGCACAAACCTGCAGTTGGCGAATCTTCCTCAACGCAACACGCTCAAAGGGCACGAACTTCCTGACCCGCACACCCATGGCAAAGCGTTCGGTATCCTCATCTTTATACGATGCAATCATAGTATCGCCTTACGTTAGTAACGTCAAACGTTTCTATAGACTTACATCTCTATTATATCGTACGTTTGTTCGTATTTTCTAGAACAAATAGTCCTTCACGCCTTAGTCAAGCAAAAGCAATCGTTTGTAGACATCGAGGCCTTTGAGTAGGATTTCCTCGTCGAAGAGCACACTATCGGTATGCAGAGCGCTTGTGGCATAGGCGGGGCAGCCATCCGAATCACTCGGGTTGTCTTGGTCCTCTGGCATACCCGTGCCCAGCAGGAAAAATACGCCCGGCAGATGGCGTTGATAGAACGCGAAATCCTCGGCAATCAGCAAAGGCTCATCTACGAGCTGCAGCTCGGGCAAGGCAGGCGCGACATTGGCAAATAGCTCGGGGTCGTTGTCGACCGGCGGATACCCTTCAGCAAAGTCGAGATCGTACGTGCAGCCCGTTGCAGTGCATGCCTCATCAAGCACGCGGTGCACACCCTCGCGTGCACGGTCGAACATGTCGCCCGTAAACACGCGCAGGCTGCCGGCAACATGGGCCTCCCCCGCCACCGCGTTGCAGACGGTACCGGCCTGCAGTAGGCCAAACTTACCGATACAGGGCTCATCGGCACCCAGCTCATCCATCAGTTCGCGCTCGGCAACCAAAAACTTCGCTGCCGCCAAGGCCGCATCGTGCGACTCCTCGACCGGCACACCATAGGTCTTAGCAATATGAATACTCGTACCGTGAATATGGATGTGCGTCTCGCTCGAACGCGCCAGCAGCGGACCGGAACAACTCGCCAACGTGCCGGCAGGCAGATCGGGCCACACATGGAAGCCAAAAATTCGGTCGACCCCGTAGCGCTCGAACACGCCGCTCTCGCATACCGTCTTGGCGCCACCGGTCGTTTCCTCGGCCGGCTGGAACACAAAGAGCACATTGCGCTTGATGGCGCCCGGCTGCTCGCGAATCGTACGGTCGACATATGTCGCGGCGGCAAGTGCCATAGCCATGTGTCCGTCATGTCCGCAAGCGTGCATCTTGCCGGGATGGGTCGAGGCGAACACTGTCCCCGTTGCCTCGGCAATGGGCAGCGCATCCATGTCGGCCCGGATCGCCGTGGCATGCGTGGCACCAACGCCAGCGTCGAAGAAAGCGCAGACGCAGCTGGGGCACGGATGGGTCACTTCGCAGGTGAGTGGTGCCAACACGCCCTCGATATAGGCTATGGTTTGAGGAAGATCGAAATCGAGCTCCGGAATGCGATGCAGGTCGCGGCGATAGCGACGGAGTTCTTGGAGCTCGGTCATAAAGGATCCCTTCGTGAGGCATATCTGTTGCAACTTATTGTGATACAGGATTGTGGCACACATGTTTCTAGCATATCCCTGCATTTTTTAAACGTTATATACGAATACTCTTGTTTGGTAAAGTGCAACGTGGTAGGGTCGTTACCACTTGATAGAGGCGCGGGCACGAAGAACCGCGGGCGAGCCGGCAGGCTTTGACCCCGTGGGAAGGCGAAACCCGCCGAACTGGGCTTTTCGGGCACGAACAACCTGGTGGGCCTGTGGGAAACACCCACAGGACTGTCTGCAGCAATGCGGGAGCGCTATCCGGACATTGGGTCCACGCTATGCGGATTCGATGCGCAGGTAGCGCCGTCTGGATAGCGAGGTTTACGGGACATGTCATTGACTCCCAACGAGGCATATGTGGCAAAGAAGCCGTTTGTGGACAAGGAAACGCTCGAGCATATCGTTGAGCAGTTCCCCACGCCGTTTCATCTATACGACGAGGCGGGCATCCGCCGCAACATGCAAGAAGTGCGCGACGCCTTTGCATGGAACCCGGGCTTTAAGGAATACTTTGCCGTCAAGGCCAACCCCAACCCGGCGCTCATCTCCATTCTCAACGAATACGGCTGCGGCTGCGATTGCTCGAGCTATACCGAGCTCATGATCGCCCGATCGCTGGGTATCACGGGACACGACATCATGTTCTCGTCCAACGACACGCCCGCGGCGGACTTTGAGCTCGCCGACAAGCTGGGCGCTATCGTCAACTTCGACGACGTCAGCCACATTGAATTCTTTGAGCGCGTTGCGGGGCCCATTCCCAAGACAGTCAGCTGCCGCTTTAATCCGGGCGGACTGTTTCAGCTCTCCAACGGCATCATGGACAACCCGGGCGACTCCAAATATGGCATGACCACCGAGCAGCTCTTCGAGGCCTTCCGCATACTCAAGGCCAAGGGCGCCGAGCGCTTTGGCATCCACGCATTCCTTGCCAGCAACACCGTCACCAACGACTACTACCCCAAGCTCGCGCGCATCCTCTTTGAGCTTGCCGTGCGCCTGGAACGCGAGACCGGCGCACACGTTGCCTTCATCAACCTATCCGGCGGCGTTGGCATCCCCTACCTGCCCGAGCAACAGGCCAACGACATCCATGCCATCGGCGAGGGAGTGCACGCGGCATACGACGAGATCCTGGTTCCCGCCGGCATGGGCGATGTGGCCATCTGCACCGAGATGGGCCGCTTTATGATGGGCCCCTACGGCTGTCTGGTCACCAAGGCCATCCACGAGAAGCAAATCTACAAGGACTATATCGGTGTCGATGCAAGCGCCGTCGATTTGATTCGCCCTGCCATGTATGGCGCCTACCACCACATTACGGTAATGGGTCAGCCGGGTGGCGCCGACAAGACCGCGGCGCCTGTCACAAACACGTACGACATTACGGGCAATCTGTGCGAGAACAACGACAAGTTCGCCATCGACCGCGAGCTACCGCAGATCGACATGGGTGATGTGCTCGTGATCCACGATACCGGTGCGCATGGTTACTCCATGGGCTACAACTACAACGGACGGCTGCGCTCCGCCGAGGTGCTACTGCGCCCCGATGGCTCGGCCGACCTCATCCGCCGCGCCGAGCGCCCGGGCGACTATTTTGCCACGCTCGACGTGCTACCGTGCGGACGAGAGCTGCTGGCCAAATCGCGCGCCGAAAGCGCTCGACGTCGCGCTCAGGACGAGCGCTTGGCCGTCGCCGCCCAATGGAATAAACGCATCCAGATCGCGGAAGCGAAGGAGAAGAACATGGATATCCGCAATCTCGAGGGCTCAATCGTCGCCCTGGTTACGCCGTTTAAAAAGGACGGCAGTGTCGACTTTGACGCGCTTGGGCGCCTTATCGATTTCCACCTGCAAAACGGCACCGACGCTATCCTCACCCTGGGCACCACCGGCGAGAGCGCCACGATGACCGATGACGAGGACAACTCCGTCGTCGCCGCCGTGGTCAAGCATGTTGCAGGACGCGTCCCCGTCATCGCCGGCTCGGGCTCCAACTCCACGCAAACCATGCTCACCAAGTCGCTCACCTACCAGGGCTTGGGAGCCGACGGCCTGCTGCTCATCACCCCCTACTACAACAAGTCCAACGAAGAGGGCATCTATCAGCACTTTAAGACCGTTGCCGATGCCGTAGATATCCCCTGCATCCTGTACAACATCCCCGGCCGCTGCGGCTGCGGCATCAGCGTGCGCAACGTGGAGCGCCTGGCCGCGCACCCCAACATCATGGGCATCAAGGAAGCCTCAGGCAACGTCGCTTACGCAGCCAAGATCGCCCACCTGCTGTCCGATGACTTCCGCATGTACTCGGGCGAGGACGCACTTACCGTACCGCTCATGAGCCTGGGCGCCTCGGGCACCATCAGCGTGTGGGCAGACGTTCAGCCGCAGCTCGTGCATGACATGTGCCGCGCCTATTTGGACGGTGACGTGGCGCGTGCCCGCGATATCCAAATTGCCGGCCAGCCGCTCATCAATGCCCTCTTTAGTGAGGTCAACCCCATCCCCGTCAAAGAGGCGCTCGCTCAGATGGGTATGATCGAGGCAAACTACCGCATGCCGCTGTGCCCCATGGCAAACGACACGCGTACTGCACTTACCGATGCTCTGAAGGGAGCTGGTCTGCTTGATTAAGACCGTCATTATGGGAACGGGCCGCATGGGCTCGCTCATCCGCACTACCGCCGAGGGCATTGTCGACGCCGCCGGTCAGCCCGTTTTCGACATCGTCGCCCAGATCGGTTTTGATCTGTCCGAGCTCGAGAGCGCCCCGGCAGCCGACGTTATCATCGACTTCTCGAACGTCGTGACCTTCGATGCCGTCGTCGCCTATGTCGAGCGCACGGGCGCCGCGTTGGTCTCGGGCACCACGGGCTACACACCCGATCAGATGGACCGCCTGCGCGAGCTGGGTCAGAACGCCCGCGTCATGCACTCCGGTAATTACTCCATCGGCATCGCAGCCCTGCGTCATCTGGTAGCACAGGCTACACGCGAGCTGCCCGGCTTTGACTGCGAGATCGTCGAGACGCACCACAACCAAAAGGTTGATGCCCCCAGCGGCACTGCCAAGCTACTGCTCGATGCCGTCGTCGAAGCTGAACCCGAGGTAGGCTACCACCCTGTCTATGGCCGCGAGGGCATGTGCGGAGCGCGCGACCCCAAGGAGATCGGCATGCACTCACTGCGCGGTGGCACTGTCGCCGGCGTGCACGAAGTGAGTTTCTTTGGCCAGGACGAGGAAATCACACTCACGCACCGCGCCACGAGCCGTCAGATCTTCGTCAACGGCGCCTTGGCAGCCGCGCAGAAACTCGTCACCCGCGAGCACGGCTTCTATACGTTCGACCAGGTCATGTTTGCCTAACCAGGTATCAACCGGATCCACCCAAAGGAGAGACAGCAAATGAGCAATGCAGCCGAGATGGATGCACAGGAGATTATCAACTACATCGCCACCGCGCCCAAAAAGACGCCCGTCAAGCTGTACGTGCGCGAGAAGCCGGGCATGAAGGTTGCCTGGGGCGACGCACATGTCTACGGCGGTCGTCGTGGCAAGACCGTCTTTGGCGACTGGGATGAGCTTAAGGCCATCCTGGACGCCAACGCCGATTCCATCGACTACTACGATGTGGAGAACGACTGCCGCAACTCCGCCGTGCCCATGCTCGACCTTAAGGGCATCAACGCCCGCATCGAGCCGGGCGCGATCATCCGCGACCGCGTCGAGATCGGCGACCGTGCCGTCATCATGATGGGTGCCATCATCAACATCGGCTCCGTTATCGGCGAGGGTTCCATGATCGATATGGGCGCCGTGCTGGGCGGCCGCGCCACCGTGGGCAAGAACTGCCATATCGGCGCCGGCACCGTGCTGGCAGGCGTTGTGGAGCCCGCTAGCGCCACGCCCGTCATCATCGAGGACGATGTCATGATCGGCGCAAACGCCGTGGTCCTGGAAGGCGTACGCGTGGGCAAGGGCGCTGTTGTCGCCGCCGGCGCCGTGTGCGTCGAGGACGTCCCCGCCGGCGCCGTCGTGGCCGGTGTCCCCGCCCGCGTCATCAAGATGCGCGACGCCCAGACCGACAGCAAGACCGGTCTCGAGGAAGGACTACGTCAACTTTAATAGTTACGCGGTTATGACGAAAAGGCCGAAGTCCCAAAGGGCTTCGGCCTTTTCGTTACGGTCAATCCGCTCGATCCCTTATCGATTCTCAATTGACCCGATATTCTTGAGCTCGATGGAGATAAGGCCGTTGGGCTCGTTGACGAACTCGATGTACTCGGAATTCGAACCCATCTCGGCCGGGAAGCTGATTTCGATACCCGTGTCGGTACGGATTTTGTGGTTACGCACGGCCGCTCGCTCGACCTGCTTGCGCTCCACGGGCACGCGCTCGGGCACCTTCTCCTCGGTCAGCGCCGCGCGTACGCTCTCCTTGATGACCGGCTCGTCCTCAAAGACCTCGTCCACGATATCCCAGGGCGGCAGCTCCTCGTCGTCTTCGACCTTCTCGGCGACGGCGGCCTTGACCTTGGCGAGCGCGACGGCCGTGTTGGCACCGTGCTCCTCGGCGACCTCCTCGACCACGCGCGTCACGGTGTCGATGACTTCCTTGCCCGACACGCCCGTGTCGCACTGCAACAGGCCATCGGGGATGAGCATGCGATCCTCGCCGGCAATCTTGCGCTTCTTGTCTACGTAGCCGATCTCCATGGTGCTCGCGCGCACGATGGCATAGCTCGGCACCTTCTGCGAGGGGTTCGGCAGGATGGCGTAGTGGCGCGCGATATCGTTGCGCACCTCCCCCTCCTCGCGGCCTACCTCGTGCATAAAGGCCTGCTTGGAGCCCAGGAGCATGACGGCAAACCAGCGGGCATCCTCATCGTCGTCAAAGTCGGCCACGAGCACGTCGGTGGACTCAGCCTTCTCGGCCTTGGTGAGCTCGGAAGAGATGAACTCCGCGATCTGCTGCGACAGATCCACGAACTCGCGCTCGCCAAAGAAATAACCCTTGAGCTCGCCGCCAAACGCAGAGTTCTCGGCAAACGTGGCGCGTTTATTGTCGGCCGAGGTACGTGCGCGGCGCAGATGCGTGGTCACGAAGTTGCGCACGGTACGGCTCTCGATATCGAGCTCGCGCTGGCTCATAACGTTGACGGCAGAGTCAAAGTCCAGGATATGCAGAATCGCGTGATTGATTTTCATATACGGCATTCCGTTCTAGATCGATTTCGGCACGAACCAGTATAGCGGTCGGGCCCGCCCCAGGCGCATCGAAGCTTGATGCATCGGGGGCAGGTTGCTTTGCACCAATGGCTAGCGCAGGAGCTCGGACTGCCAAGCCTCGAGCTGTTCTGCCAGACTCTTACCGGCAGCGGACATGTCGATCTGGGGTCGTTTGGGCAGCAGTGCGCATTTAAGGATTGCCACTATGGTCTGCGAGACAAAGCGGCGCGTATCTCCGTCAAAGCCCTGCGCAGCCTGGAGCATCACAGGCAGGCTCTCGCGCAGATTCCCAGCGATATCCGCAAACCGCTCAGCACCCGTAGCCTCAAACACGGAGAACAACGCATCTACAAAACGCTCGCGCTCGCTAGGCCCCACTGCAAGCAGCATCTCGCGAATGGAGCCATCAACGTATCGAGCACCGGCGGACAGGCGTTCACAGTACACGAAGTCGCGGCCATCAACCACCCAGCTAAAGGGATTGTGCTGCAGCAGGCTGAACTCGGTGCTCTCAACGATGGCATAGTCCTCCTGTGTCTCGAACATCATGCCAAAGATCGACGACCGTGGCAGAGTCTTGTCGATTCGACCGGAAAGATCGGCAAAGGCGTTACCGTTCAGAAACTCCTCGACGAAGCCCGGACCATCATGGGAATACGCCCGTTCGATTCGTGCACGGGCGACATCGGAGCACATCGCCGCACCGTACACCGCAAGGTTTCCACCCTTGGAATGACCTCCGCACAAAAGCGGCCCGTCGATCGCATCCGCCGCCTCGTCCACATAACGCGCCGCGGATTCCTGGGCCGGCACAGGATACCGGAACGCCATGTTAAAGTCCTCTTTCCAGCCCACAATCGTGCTGTCGGTCCCTCGGAAGGAAAGATAGCTAAACCCCGCCGGAAACCGGAACGCCATGGCTGCAAACTGCTCTGTCGCCACCACATCGCTCACGGCACGATAGCCGCAAACGTGCACGCCACGGTAGCGAGGGCTTGCTGCCACGGCCTCCAACAAGGCCCTGCTCCCCTCTGGATCCCACAAGTCGTCAATCATGTCCCGGTAGCACTCGGCACGCAGCAGCTCGCGTACGTCTAGGCCCTGCCAGTTCGTCAGCTCTGCCATATCACCCGGCAAACGCAAATACGACAACCAGGCAAAGACCAGGCTATCCACCGCGCAGAACGGCCGCTCCTCAAACGGATCAAACGCCGTCTGGGCATAGGTCAAAAAATTAGGCGAATCCGACATGGCCCTCCCATCAACCATGGTGTATAGGGATGGTGCATTGGGGTCAGGTTACTTTGCACCAAAAAGGCGCCCGGGCCGTGTGGACCCGGACGCCTTCATTGTAGCTTTTCGCTCTAGCGAGCTTGATTTAGCAGGAGAAGTCGACGCTGTCGATGATGTCCTTAAGGGCTTTAGCAGAAACGGTGAGCTCATGCTGCTCGTCATCGTTCAGCGGCACGGGGACGCGGCAGACGACGCCGTCGCGGCCAACGACGGTCGGCATGGAGATGGCAAGATCGGACAGGCCATACTCGCCCACCATGAGCGAGGAAACGGGCAGAACGGTCTGCTCATCGCGCATGACGGCAGTGCAGATGCGCTTAACGGCCATGGCGACGCCGTAGTAGGTGGCGTGCTTCTTCTCGATGATGGTGTAGGCGGAGTTCTTGACGTCCTCGGCGATGCGCTTCTCGGCAGCCTCATGCTCCAGATGACCATGGAGCTCGCAGAAGGTGTTCAGCGGCACGCCGGCAACCTGGGCGCTGGACCAAGCGACAAACTCGGAGTCGCCGTGTTCACCCATGACATAGGCCTGAACGTCGCGCGGGTCAACCTCAACGTGAGCGCCGAGCATCTGCTGCAGACGGCCGGTATCGAGCACGGTGCCGGAGCCGATGACATGGCCCTCGGGCAGACCGGACATCTTAATGGCGGCGTAGGTCAGAACGTCGACCGGGTTGGAGACGATGAGCAGAATGCCGTCGAAGCCAGACTTCTTAATCTCGGGGATAATGGACTTAAAGATGTTGACGTTCTTATTGACCAGGTCCAGGCGGGTCTCACCGGGCTTCTGGGCAGCGCCAGCGGTGACGACGATCATGGCGGCGTCGGCGACATCGGAATAATCGCCGGCGTAGATCTTCATCGGCTCGGCAAACGTCATGCCGTGCGCGATATCCAGGGCCTCACCCTCGGCGCGGTTCTTGTCCACGTCGATGAGAACCATCTCGGAGAACAGACCGCTCTGCATCAACGCGAACGCCGAAGACGAACCGACGAAACCGCAGCCGACAATAGCGACCTTCTTCTCGTTAACCATTAGAAACTCCCATCTCTCTCCACAAACAAGCCGCCCGGGAACGACCCGAGCGGCTCGCCGTAATCCCAATACATCCAATCGGGACTTTGATTATGCTCCTATTCGCAGCCAAATATCGACCGCTTACCGAAATTATTTGCAGAATTCGTAAAATAACTGCACGAAATCGGTTTCGAGCTATTGACGAGCCGAAACAACTTTCTAATACAGGCCCGCCTCGCGAATGGCCTCGACAGCCAAAGCGATCTGGTCGGGCGGCAAGACCAGCGCCATGCGCACGTGCCCCTCGCCCGAAGGACCAAAGCTCGCGCCCGGCGTCACCACAACGCCGGCCTTCTCCATAAGCTCCTCGCAAAACGCCATGGAATCGGTGCGACCACCGGGAAGCTTGGCCCACACGAACATAGAGCCATGCGCGTTGGGACGCTCCCAGCCCAGGCCCTCAAGACCGTCGCACAGAGCATCGCGGCGCTCCTGGTACTTCAGACGCTGCGCCTCGACCTCATCGCGTGGACCGTTCAGACAGGCGATAGCAGCCTTCTGGATCGGGAAGAACATACCAAAGTCGATTTGGCTGCGCAGCTTGGCAAAGGCCGAGACCACGTCCTCGCGGCCGACCAAAAAGCCGATACGCGCACCGGTGACGTTAAACGACTTGGAGAGCGAGAAGAACTCAACGCCCACCTCGAGCGCACCGGGATACTGCAAGAAGCTTCCGCCCGGCTCGCCGTCGAACACGATGTCGGAGTATGCGTTGTCATGGACGATCAGCAGGTCGTGCTCGCGAGCGAAAGCGATGATCTCCTCGTAGACCTCGGGCGTGCCCACCGAACCGACCGGGTTGGCGGGCAGCGATACGATCATATACTTGGCGCGATCAGCCACCTCGGGATCGATGCCTGCCACATAGGGCAGGTAATTATGCTCGGCAACCAGCGGATAGTACTCGAGCTTGGCATCGGCAATCTTCGCACCCGCCTCAAAGACCGGGTAGCACGGATCGGGAACCAGAATGGTGTCACCCGGATCGAGCAGAGCCAGGCCCAAATGGCCAACGCCCTCCTGCGTGCCGTTGCACGACTGCACCATGGACGGTGTAATGCCCGAAACGCCAAAGCGACGCTCATAGTAATCGCATACGGCCTGCTTGAGTTCGGGCAGGTCGCGCAAGGCGTACTTCCACATCTCGGGATCCTGGGCTGCTTGTGTGAGCGCCTCGACCACGTGGTCGTACGGCTTAAAGTCGGGCGTGCCCACGCTCATGTTGTAAATGGTCTTGCCCTGAGCCTTCAGCGCGAGGAGCTTGTTGTTGAGCGAGGCGAAGACCTCCGCGCCAAAGCGGTCGAGACGCTGCGATGCCTGCATGGTGCCACCTTTCGATATGAAAAACGCGGCGCTCTGACAAGAGCGCCGCGCGATACGGGCCATCAGATTGCAAAAGTGTAACGCTTGCAACCCCCGTATTGGTTCAATTTAGCCAACCTTAGTCAACTGCATCGAGCGCGTCGATCTGCGCAAGCCACAGATGCGAGCTGGCGTCACTCGGCATACGCCAATCACCGCGCGGACTGAGTGTCACCGAGCCCACCTTGGGACCATCGGGCAGACAGCTGCGCTTAAACTGCTGGGCAAAGAAGCGACGGTAGAACGTACGCAACCACGTGTGAACAGTCTTGGCGTCGTAGACGCCCTCAAAGCTCTTGAGCGCCATGCGGTAGATCTTGCCCGGCTCAAAGCCAAAACGCAGCAGGTAATAGAGGAAGTAATCGTGCAGCTCGTACGGCCCCACCAAATCCTCGGTCTTCTGCGCAATCTCGCCATCGCCCGTGGGCGGCAGAAGCTCGGGGGACACTGGCGTATCGAGGATATCGAGCAGGACCTCGGCAATGCGCCCACCAAAGACATCGGCCGCATAGCGCACCAGATGGCGCACAAGCGTCTTGGGCACGCTCGCGTTGACGGCGTACATGCTCATGTGATCGCCGTTATAGGTAGCCCAGCCGAGCGCCAGCTCCGACAGATCGCCCGTGCCGATGACAAAACCGCCAGCCTGGTTGGCCAGATCCATCAAAATCTGCGTACGCTCGCGCGCCTGGCTGTTCTCGTAGGTCACGTCCTGCACGGCCGGATCGTGCTCAATGTCCTTGAAGTGCTGTTCCACAGCCGCGTGGATCGAAACCTCGCGGAAGCTCACACCCAAGTCGCGGGCGAGCGACTCGGCATTCGACTTGGTGCGATGCGTCGTGCCAAAGCCGGGCATGGACACGGCCGTGATACCGGTGCGCGGCAGTCCCAGTGCATCGAAGGCGCGAACCGTCACGAGCAGCGCCAGCGTGGAGTCCAGGCCGCCTGAAAGACCGATGACAGCCGCCTTGGTGCCCGTATGGGCCAGGCGAGTCTTGAGGCCGGCGGTCTGCAGGTCGAGGATGGTCTCGCAACGCTCGGCCAGGTCACCATGATCGGCCGGCACAAAGGGCGCGCGGGGGAAGACACGGTCGATGCCGAGCGCATCGCGCAGAACAGGATCCTTCGCAAGCACGCCCTCAAACGAAAAATCAACGGTCGTGGCCTCCGGCGCATCGTCCGCGCGCGTCCACGTCGTCGAGCGACGGCGCTCGGCAACCAGGCGGTCAAGATCGACGTCGGCGATGGCCATGTCGCAGGTAAGCAGTTTGGTCGCGGCGAGCTTGGAGCCGTTTTCGTAGACGAGGTTCTCCCCCGCAAAGACCATGTCGGTCGTTGACTCACCCTCGCTCGCATCGGCGTAGACATAGGCGCAGTACAGGCGCGCACTCTGATTGGAGATAAGGCTACGGCGGTAATCTGCCTTACCGATAATCTCGTCCGAGGCCGACGGGTTGAGAATCACCGTCGCACCGTCAAGCGCCATCTCGGTCGAAGGGGGCGCCGGCACCCACAGGTCCTCACAGACCTCAACGCCCAGTACCAGGTCCTCGGCGCCCTCATCACAGCAACGGTAGGCAAGCCCCGAACCCAGCGGGACCGGACCCTGACCGGCAAATTCAACCCACACGGGATCCGCAGGCGCCGGAGCAAACCAACGGCGCTCATAGAACTCGCCATAGTTGGGCAGATACTTCTTGGCCGTGAGGCCCAAAAGCTCGCCCGCGCAGCACACAGCGGCGCAGTTGTAGATATTCTCGGCAACTGCAACGGGAAGACCGATGGTAAAGACGATCGGCAGCTCACGGGTTTCATCGAGGATGTGCTTAAGTGCCGCCTCGCAGGCATGCAGCAGTGTGCGGTTATGGAACAGATCGGCCGCGGTATAGCCGCACAGATTAAGCTCGGGCAGTACCAGCGCGCGAACGCCGCGCTCGGTAGCCTCGCGAACAGCCGCCAGCGCAACCTCGGCATTGCCCTCGACATCGGCCACGCGAATCTGCGGCGACGCCGCCGCCACACGCAAAAAGCCATCGTTCTTATTAGCCGAAACGCAGCATTGCCTTGTTGATCTGGACACTGGAGGCCCCTTCTACCCTGAGATTCAGTCTAACGGACGTTCACATATCTCTAACTAGCCAAAGCAACCTCCCAGTTTACTGAGACGCCAACCTGTGCTAAGAGCATGAATTCCAAAAATATCTTTAATTAAAAAAGGAGAAATCGATAATCGACTTCTCCTTTAAGCGAGGCAAGTTAATTCCGAAACTAATGGCAGAATTTATCCATGTAGTCCTCAAAGTCGAACACTTCTACCACGACGCCCTCTTCCTGAGACTCTTTCAGTTGCTCCAAGAGATCTTTGTTAATAACGTCCATGCAGAAACCTCCTCTATCTAATCAATTGTAGTATATCTGCTTTCATGCAATTATCAACCAACTTGTTTAATTGCTCCTCGTTTGTCGATAGTCCCTCTTTTTTCAAAATGTCGCGCACCTCGTTCTTAGTAATCGGCTTTTCAAACAACGAAAGCAAAGCGAACGAAAAATCATTAACCGCACACATTCTATGGGTGGCACAACTCAGCAGTACTCTTAACCCCTCTTTTGAGCGTCCGACTTCTTTAACAAACGAACTTTTAACCAATTGAAAACCATTATCGTGCATTACATAATCGGCATCGATATTTGTATTCAGCAATCCATAATGCAACAGTTCTTCTATCGCCCTTGTCAGCTCGAGGTCGCCCTGATCAAGAATAAGAGAAATGCTACAATCGGCCTCCAATAAACGGGCCAACTTAAGGTATACCAACTGGGAAACAGCATAGACATGATGGTATTCAGAATTATAGAAGTAGGCAAATGGCTCAACGAGCACGACAGAGGTCTTGGAATCCAGCCAGATTCGATCAGCTGGATTTAGACTAGTTAGCCGTCGCTTTACTTTGGTCAAATGTCCCTTATACCTAACAGCGTGAATAGAATCTAGGATCCAGGTCACCTCTGAAATATGAAGCCGCTGGGGCAAGTCAATTGTGTCGCTACCGTTTATGACCTCTTGCATATAAAAATCAATATGATGCTCATCAGATAAGGATTTTGCTTCATTTAAAGTTAAACCAGTGCCTGAAACATAATCCACTTCGAGGCGCAAATCCTCATATTGGGACTTCAGCATTACAGAGACACCATACTTATCGGGATGATTCCAAACATCCGACCCCATAACGAGACCAAAATTCGTAAATCCTCTCGTGGAATATGGAACACCACATACCTGTTTTGAATAATTCAAAACATTCTCTGTATAAGCTAAGGTGTTCAGAGCCTCTTCTTTAGTTTCGGTCGGAAAGCCAATCATAAAAAATAGATGAACAGGAATACCGGCATTGAGACAATCATGGATATTGCGATCAATCCAATCAACTCTCGTGTTCTTCTTCATTAGATCAAGAACTCTTTGGTTGTATGACTCGAGGCCAAACTGAATCTGCCTACATCCACTTTGGTATATCTTGTTAAAAACGTCTGTACTTAGGGTTGGAGAGAACCTCGTTTCTCCATGCCAGAAAAACGTTTTTCCCGATGCGTTTATTTCATCCGCGAGTTGCTCCATTCTTTTGCCTTCGAATGTTTCATCCACAAAAGAGAAAACTCTCGTGCCGTATTTTTCATTTAACCGACACATTATTTCAAATACTCTCGATATAGGCATCTTTCGGTAACAACCACCGGTAGCACCGGGAATGGTGCAGAAGGCGCAATGATTAAAACACTGCCTAGAGGAATAAACCGGCAATATTAGCTCAGGCATGAAGTATTTAGAAAGGGCGAAGCCATCGAAATCGGGAACTGTATCGTTGATAAATGTTTGCTCAATCCGATGGTTTTTATATATCTTTCCACCTTTAGCATGGCAAAGGTTTGGAACACAGTCGAGATTGTCATCACCAGAGTCAAGGGCCTCAAGAAGACGTGCAAGCGGCTCTTCGCCGTCATACATCATTATCGAATCAATGTATTCAAAAAAGGGATGCCATTCTTTCATGCAGTCATCTGCTAAACGAGTAATGTAATTGCCGCCCAATGAGACGTGTTTAACAGATGGACATTCTTCTTTAATCAGTTTCGCTAACGTAACTGCAGAAATCAATTGGAAACAGCCGCTCACCGAAATCCCAATAAACTCGATTTTTTCCCTCTGAATACGCTTAAGGAAGGCAGTCTCATAGAAGGAAATAAACGGATTATGCAAGGTATCCGCAAGCGATTTCATTATTTCTGGTGTCGAATAATAATCATAGGGCAGATCTATGGAGTTGAACGTGTATTTAACTCCATATGAGACGTGATTTATGATATAGAGTGCATTTCTAAAAAATGTTTTCAGCATATTGTCTTTCTTTTAGATTAAAGTATCTCTTCGATCTGAAAATATCTTTTGCCTCGTCAACATTAAGTGCCGACTTTTGTATCAACTCGATTGTTAATTGAACATTCGAACTAAACGAATCCTTTGATTCCCGATACCTTTTACAGCACTCTTCGACATGTCTAAAAGATAGGAGGTCATCGTAAAATTCCACGTTTAAGTCAACAATGTCAACTTTGTATTGTTCAACCTCTTGAAGATATGACTTCAAAACAGGCAAGGCAAGATACGGCCCCACTGGACTCCATCCTGGGGGAAATACTAAAAGCGTTTTAGGCATATCAACGTCACATCTTTCGCAAATAATTCAATTGAAACACAACTACCATCATAATTGAAAATACACCAAGTCCTGTAACGAGAATTGAGAACATCGCGATGCTCGTGAACAGCGAAACAAGAAGTGTTGAAATAACAACAGCAACCGATTGCAAAGACTCCCTAATTGAAAACAGGCTTATCGATTCAGATCCGTCTCTCGCCAAATCCTGCAGCGATGTTATGAGAAGCACATCTTGAATGGCGTTTCCGGCACCGACGATAAAAAGGAAAATAAACGATATCCCAGACGCATAGCAATAGCCAAACGCCAGATACGCACCGAGCGCAAGATACGTCACAAAACAATATGATTTAACGCAATCGGAACCACTGATTAAACGACCATATATTGTATTTCCGAACAACAGTCCGATTGTAAGACTACTCTGAAGGAATCCGTATTGTATCGATGACGAGTCAAATTGCAATTGCGCTATAGCTGGCAAAAGAGAATTCAGAGAGCCGAATGCCACGCCACTAGAAATATCGATTAATAGGAAACCAATTGCCAAGTGCTTCGCGCTAAGATCACTAAATGCAGTCCTGTTTTTTTCATTTTTGCTTATTCCCTCTTTATCATTAACCTCGATAACCGACGGAACATCTCGCAGCAACCAGAACGACGCGGCAAAAGAAAGCGCGTCTAATGCAAGAACAGCCTCCGCCCCAAATTGAGCGACAACAAAACCGCCGGCAACTGGCCCCAGAACCATCATCAAATTCTGCAGGAACCCAAACGAATTATTAATTACGTCGCGATTGATACTATTCGTATTGGCTCTTAACAACGAGTAAAAGCAGGGCATTTCTACCGTTCGGCAAAGCGATACCGCGCACGTAATAGCAAACATACTCCATTTACTATCAACAAAAATATAGCAAACGAATAATCCCGCGCGAATTAAGTCTGCCAATCTCATGGCCTGCAGTGTCCCGATACCCATCTTCTGAGGCAGCTGCGCGAGCGCAACTGAAAACAGAGAGGGGGCAAATCTGCAGCAAACCATCAAAGCAGTTGCAGAAACATCGTGAGTTACCTCGTAAATCAGCATTGGCAAAGCAATATTCGCACACCAATTGCCTATTTCGCTTATCCCTCTAGCAATATATAGGACCCGAACCGGACGGCTAGCTCTCAATACCGTGAACATCACGATTAACCTCGTATTTCAGGCCTCGTTCATCCCTTAATAGGAATCCATAATCAACCAAGTACCGCCTCAACACGGCATAATCAGGATAGAGCTGTGACAGCACACGATTAACCTGAAGCTCCGTATAACTTGTATTTAATTCAAAGAAAGAGACGGCCCATAGCAGCATGATTCTTTTATAGCTTTCCTTTTTTGGAATTGAAACCAGCTCGCCATTCTTGAGAAATCGTTTTTTAAAGTCTATTAGCTCATCCATTCACATCCTCCATTTCATACGCATCTAATACTAAAAATGCATACGCTTTAGCTCATCGCATTCAGCTTCTTTATTCGAACTAAACTCGAACTAATCAGAATTATTTGCTCAGACACTCTTCGAAAGCTCGTTTTTCACTCTGAGTAAAATGCCCTTCCCAGTCAGTCCACGAACAGGAAGGCAACTCACAACGAGCGGAGTCGAAGCCCTCTGCCGTCGGTCGCTCAAAATGCACGATAACCTTTTCGATATCGCCATCTGTAATCAGGTCAGAATGAATGACCTCGGTTCCATCTTCGAATGTCATATACGGGTACATCACGTAAACCACCTCGCAAACATAAATCCAGTTTAGCATCAAGCTATTGCACCAAAGACAGCAGGCCCCCTTGATGAGTTGATGGTATCTGTTAAATGTCACGTACGATTCACATCTGGTGGGTACCCTGATGGCTACACGAAACGAAGCAGATTTACACCGGGAGGACCCCGTATGACAACCAAGTACACCGACGCGCCGCGCACGCGCGTCATGACGCCGGCATCGCTCAACAACGGCGTGCACGAGAACCATTCCATCGGACAGACCATGGCCATCGCGCCCAAAAAGGGCCTGTTCGACGACATTTCCATTCCCCAAATCATCGCCGGCGCCGCAGCTGCCGCCACGAGCGTCGCGCTTGCTTCAAAGATCGGCATTGCCGGCTCGGTGATTGGTGCCGCTGTGAGCTCAGTCATCACTGTTGTGTCCTCGCAGGTCTATCGCCACTTTATCTCCGCCAGCGCCGAAGCAATCAAGGGCACGCATGCCGCTGTCGACTACCCTGCCGGCGCCTACGAGCCCGTTGAACCCGATGTCGAGGAGCACCTAGGTGGCGCCGCGACCACGCAGGAGATGCGTCAGGTTGCAGGTCGCGCGACCACGGCGCGCGTCGCCCCCAACAGCCTGCGCGCCAAGGCAGCGGCAGAGCGCAGCCAGACGCAAAAGAAGGTCATCGTCTTCTCGATCGCCATCGCCATCGTCGCGGTCATCGCCTGCGCCGGCGCCATCCTTATCACCACTGCCGGAGAGGGTCTGGGTGAGCGCCCCGAGCCAATCCTTTCGTCGCGCACGACCGAGAGCGATGCAAATGGCACCGCCCAGTCACAAGATCAGCAGGCACAGACGGACGACGCACAAGACAGTTCTACCTCTGCCGATTCGTCATCGAACACCCAAAACCAATCGCAGGACACCGATTCTTCTGCGTCCAACAGTGGCACGCCGTCCGGCACGACCGACTCAAGCCAAACGACTGACGGTTCGCATCCGAGCACGGGCGGCCAGACGAGCGACAGCACTTCGGGAACGGGCACAGCAGACGGCAGCAACACCAACAGCTCGAACAGCTCGAGCGGAACCGCGTCCGGCACGGCATCCGACAACTCGAGCCAAGGCACGGCATCGGGCAACTAAGCACATTTTCCTCTCATAGATAACCGGCCTGTATAACGGGCGCGAATCGACAGCGGTTCGCGCCCGTTTGCCTTGGGCGCCGCCATGGCGAACGCTATGCGATGGTAAGATGCTTTACATGTGTAAAGAGGAGATTTGCCATGAGCAAGACAATAGTTAGGCCCACGCTTTCGCTGGGCAACCACATCTATCTGTATCGCCTGCTACGCGATGCGATTGGATGCGGCAAGCAAACGTTTATGACGCAGGTCGAGGAGGCACTCGTCGCGGGCGATATGACGGCCTACGACCTGGGCTTTGAGTCCACGCGCGAGTTGCTCGAAGAGCTTGACGACTGCATTAAGCTGACCGTCTTTAAGGGCGGGCGTCTGTATGCCACCGTCATCGCCAACGAGGCTTGGGATGCCGCTCTCGCCAAGGGCGAGGACAAGCCCAAGGCAGCCAAGGGAGCCAAGCAGTCCTACAAAAAGAAAAAGCGCGGTGAGAAGGACCTGAAGGCTGTGCGCCCCAAGCACGTTAAGCGCGCCGAGCCCGAGCCCGTGGCCGAAGTCGCCCCGGAACCCGAGCCCGAGACGGAGATCGAAGTCGCTATTGTGGTAACAGCAGAAGCCGAACCAGAAATCGCCGTCACGACCGATCCCGAAGTCATATCCGAGCAGGAAGCCACTGCTGAGTTCAACGAAGCGTCCAAGTCGACAACCGAAGAAGCCGCTGACCAACCCGAGACGCCTGCGTTCCAAAACAGCGATGTCTTTGGCAACGAGGCCGAGGACGATCAGCCCGAAGAACTCGCAGAACAGGACGCTACCGAGGCGGCATCGGAGCCCGAGGCACCGCAGCCCGCCATCTCGCTCACGGCCGTCTATGACCCCGAGAACGCCAACGCCGGCATCACCACCATGGCATCCACGCCCATCGAGGCAAAGCCGTCTGTCGAGGCAGAGGACGCCCCGCAAGCCGACGCCAAAACCGAGACTGAAGACACATCCGTCTCCGTGGAACCGACAGATTCCGCAGTTAAGCCGGAACCGGCGCCCGAGTCTGCACCCGTCATCGAGTCCGCATCCGCACCTGTCTATGACCAAATTCCCGCACCGGTACCGGCTTCGGTACCCGCAGCACCGACCATCCCCGAGGACTTCCCCGTCGATTTCGCAACCGAGGTCTTCTGCCCCGGCCCGTTGCTGCACCAGCTGTCGACCTATCTCCCCTACGGCGCCGACACCCTCGGCATCGTCGGCGAGTACTACTGGATCGCCCGCGAACGCGGCACCATCGAGGCCGCGCGAAACCGCGCAATCTTCCCCCTGCGCTACACGCAGGCCGGCGAGCGCCACGAAGTCACCGTGCGCATCCGCCGCAACACCACCGGAGGCCTCGGAGCCACCTGGACCGTCGACAAGGTTGAAGAATCCAACGAATAGCAAAACGCGGCGAACGTCACAAAAACGTTCGCCGCGTTTTTTTATTTTCCCAGGTTGAGCATAAGTTCGTGTGACAAAGGGGCTGTCCCTTTGCCACATCAAACTAGTCCCTGGTAAGTTTCCTGTGGATACGATGCGGCTGGGCTGCGTCCTCGCCCAGGCGCTCGATGCGGTTGGCCTGATAGGCCTCGAAGTTACCCTCAAACCAATACCAGTTGCCCGGGTTCTCATCGGTGCCCTCCCACGCCAGGATGTGCGTGGCGACGCGGTCCAGGAACATACGATCGTGGCTAATGACCACCGAGCAGCCCGGGAACTCGAGCAGCGCCGCCTCGAGCGAGGACAGCGTCTCGACGTCGAGGTCGTTCGTGGGCTCGTCGAGGAGCAGCAGGTTGCCGCCCTGCTTGAGCGTAAGCGCCAAGTTCAGACGGTTGCGCTCGCCACCGGAGAGTACGCCAGCGCGCTTCTGCTGGTCCTGGCCCTTAAAGCCAAAGCTCGCCACATAAGCGCGGCTCGGAACCTCGGTCTCGCCGACCATCATGTGGTCCAGGCCGTCCGAGACGACCTCCCACAAGTTCTTATCGGGGTCGATGCCGGAACGGTTCTGGTCGACATAGGAGATCTTGACGGTCTCACCCACCTCAAGCTCGCCCGAAGTCAGCGGCTCCAGACCCACAATCGTCTTGAACAGCGTGGTCTTACCGACACCGTTGGGGCCGATGACGCCCACGATGCCGTTGCGCGGCAGGGTAAACGAAAGGTCGTCGATGAGCACACGGCCATCGAACTCCTTGTGCAGATGATGGGCCTCGAGCACCTTGTTGCCCAGACGCGGGCCCACAGGGATGCGGATGTCGGTCCAGTCGAGCTTCTGGCTTGCGCGGGCCTCGGCCTCCATCTCCTCGTAGCGAGCCAGGCGGGCCTTGTTCTTGGCTTGGCGAGCCTTGGGCGAGCTGCGCACCCACTCGAGCTCGGCCTCCATGCGCTTGGCAAGCTTGGCATCGCGGTTACCCTGAGCCTCGATACGGGCGGCCTTGGTCTCCAGATACGTGGAGTAGTTGCCCTTGTAGGGATAAAGGTGACCGCGGTCGACCTCGCAGATCCACTCGGCAACGTTATCCAGGAAGTAGCGATCGTGCGTGACGGCAAGCACCGCGCCCTGGTAGTTGTGCAGGAAATGCTCGAGCCACAGGATCGACTCGGCATCCAGGTGGTTCGTGGGCTCGTCGAGCAGCAGCAGATCGGGAGCCTCGAGCAGCAGCTTGCACAGGGCCACGCGACGGCGCTCGCCGCCGGAAAGCACATTGACCGGCATGTCGGAATCGGGCAGTTGCAGGGCGTCCATGGCCTGGCCGAGCTTGGAATCGATATCCCAGCCGTCGGCGGCATCGATCTCGTCCTGGAGCTTGCCCATCTCGGCCATGAGGGCGTCCATGTCGCAATCCGGGTCGCACATCTCCTCGCCGATCTTGTTGAAGCGATCGACCTTGGCGATCATATCGCCAAACGCCATGCGCACGTTCTCGATGACGGTCTTGTCGTCGTCGAGCGGCGGCTCCTGCTGCAGGATGCCCACGGTGTAGCCGGGAGTGAGCCTGGCATCGCCGTTGGAGACCTCCTCGATACCGGCCATGATCTTGAGCAGGGTCGACTTGCCCATACCGTTGGGGCCCACGACGCCGATCTTGGCACCGGGATAGAAGCTCAGGGTCACGTCGTCAAGAATCACCTTGTCGCCATGGGCCTTACGAGCCTGATACATCTGGTAGATAAACTCCGCCATTTGCCTGTTTTATCCTTTCTACCTGCTGTTTCCCTATTCTTGTTTTCGTTTTAGTGGAAACGAAATGAGGCAACCAGCTCTGAAATTTAACGAAAAAGGGGCATGGTTGCCCACACCCCCTAATACTACCTGGGAAAAGTCCCCCGGAACACACTATGAACTGCGTACGCTAGTTTTCCGCAACCTTAGCGAACGGCTCGCTGCGATTTGCGCCACAGCAGATACGAATAGACGTAGGCAGCGCCAGCTGAACCAAACGTCAGCACCGCAATCACCGCGGCGACGACTTCACTCGAAAGCACGCTGCCCGCCACGCCCATCACAATCAGGCCAACACCCAGCACCATAAAGCAGGCACCGCCAAAGCGCTGCGTACGGCGCCAGTTCTCGGGATCGGCAAGCGCCCAGGGCGTCTTGATACCGAGCGTATAGTTCTGCTTCACACGCGGCAAGTAGTTGCCTACGCCGATGAACAGCAAACCGACAGCACCGGAAATCAGCACGTTGACCGAACCGACCGCCGGCACCACGCCCCAGACCGTAAGCTCTCCCAGCCAGCTTATGGCGCACATGAACAAGGTGAAGGCAATTACGAAGCCCTGATAGAACTTACCCGAGGTTCGATATGCCTCACCTTTGGGATCGACGCGCGGCACCACGCAGAACATTGCGAGAAGCGCCAGAGGCAGCACGCCGAGCGCGGAGGCCATCCAGCTAGGACCCCAACCGTCGACAGCGCCGTTCGCGCCCCAGTGCGTGGGAATCTGCGCAGGCAAGCTCGGCATCACCATGAGGTGCGCTACGACATTGGCGACGCACAGAGCGACCAGCGCAATCCACACGCGCGACGATACCCCTGTGGGGTGAATGCCCTTGTTTTCGTTATTCATCCTTATCACCTTCATTGTTTGTAAAACCCATAAACCAGCCAATTAAATCCTGCATGACGGTGGTGTTTAAGCTGTATACGATGTTTTGGCCATGGCGCTCGTCGGTCACCAACCCGGCGTTTTTAAGCGTCGCCAAGTGATGGCTCAGCGACGGCTTACTGATATCGAAATGCTTGGCAAGCTCCCCCGCCGTGCAATTGCCCTCGCGCAGCAGTTCCAAAATGCGCCGCCGCGTAGGATCGGCCAGCGCCTTAAAACCCTCTCCCGGCATAAGACCTCCTCTCAGCACCCCTCATGACGCGCACACTATACTCGATATTTAGATGTTTGTCTAACTATCTAATCGAAATGCTTCAAACCACATCAAAGTAAGCGCCATCGCAACCTATGGGCGATTACCTATAATGGCGATAGCTAAAACACGATTCGCTTCCCCATCGGAGGATGTCTATGACCGAAACCGCAGCCGCAACTCCCAACGAGACACGCGACACCAAGCTCGAGATCATCATGGGCCGCGAGGCACTCGATAAGCTCGCCAACTCCACAGTGCTGGTGCTCGGCTGCGGTGGCGTGGGCTCCAATTGCTGCGAGGCACTCGCCCGCGGCGGCATCGGTCATTTCGTCATTCTGGACAAGGACATCATCGCGCCCAGCAATATCAATCGCCAGGCCATCGCCTTTCACAGCACCATCGGCAAGCGCAAGATCGATGTTATGGAAGCCATGATCCACGACATCAATCCAGCCGCTACCGTCATCAAGCGTACCGAATACCTGCTGAGCGACAACATCGACGAGTTTTTCGCGAGCGTTTTGGAGCAGACGGACGGCAAACTTGACTACGTCATCGACGCCATCGACACCATCTCGGCCAAGCTCACCATTGCCAAATATGCTCAGGACCACGACATCCGTTTGGTTAGCTCCATGGGCGGGGCCAACAAACTCCATCCCGAGTGCCTCCGATTTGCCGACATTTTCGATACGGTACGTGACCCCATGAGCCGCATCATGCGCAAAGAATGTAAGAAGCGCGGAATCAAGAGCCTACATGTACTGTTTAGCTGCGAGGAATCGGTTAAGACACAGCCCCGCGACCCTTCCAACATCCACGAGCGCACCGAGCTGGGAACCGCCAGCTTTATGCCGCCCATCATGGGCCAGATGATCGCCGGCGAGGTTATCCGCCAGATCAGTGGGCGCGGCACCGAGCACGTGCGCGCCGATGGCCAGCGCCTGGACTAGCAGGATGTCCTGCGATGGAACCGCAATTCTTTGACACGCATTGTCATCTTGATTTGATGCTCGGCCCCGATACTGCAGCCAGCGAGTCGGCGGCGTTGGGTCTGGGGCTCTTTGACTGCGGGGTCGACCCACGCGACTTTTCGGCCGCAAACGAGCGCGCCCGTCGCCAACCAAGCATCATCGCCGGCGTTGGGCTTCACCCCTGGTGGCTCGCCGACGGCCGCTGCGGTCCCGCCGAAGTCAACCTGCTTTGCGAGTTTGCTGCCCAAGAGCGCTACATCGGCGAGGTGGGACTCGACTTTTCCGCATGCTTTGCAGGAAGCGAGCCGCTACAAATACAGGCGCTTGACCGGCTCTGCGATGCGCTCGTGCAGCATCCTCTTGTCGGGCGTGTGATATCAATTCACGCCGTTCGTTCGGCAGGAGCCGTACTGGACGTCCTCGAATCGCATGGACTACTCATCCCAAACTCCGACTCCCCCGCTATCATCTTCCACTGGTTTAGCGGCACTTCGGACGAACTCGCCCGCGCGCGTAATGCGGGCTGTAATTTTTCCGTCAACGAACGCATGCTTGCGTCTAAACGTGGACGCGAATATGCCCGACAGATTCCACTCGACCGTCTACTGCTCGAGACCGATGCGCCGGCCGAGCCAAACACAGAAACAAGCGCACAGTCGCTCATCAGATCGCTCACAAGAGCCTCAGGACGCATCGCCTCGCTCAAAAACTGCGACGCTAAGCACATTGAGTCGGCAGTTTTAGCAAATGCGCGCTCTGTATTTGACCTTCGCTAACCCCTGTGGGCAAAAAATGCCAAGGGACATGCGAATCGCACAACGCAGTCCCTATTGGCAGGCAGTACAATTCGGCAGCATTACACCAATTCGTGCATGAGATCACGGTTGCGTGCATACAATTCGTCAAAGATATGACGACGCGACGCATATAACTCGTGGGCAGCCATATCGGGCACGATTGTTTGCGCAACGCCAAGGACTTGAGCGAGCTCATCCCATGATGCATAGGCGCCTCCTGCGAGAGCTGCCATGATGGCATCGCCGAAGCATGCGCCCATCGTAACCTTGGCAACCGAGACCTCGCGCCCGCATACGTCGGCGATAGCCTGCATCCAAACTGGATTCTTGGTTCCACCTCCGACAAGCATAATGCGCCCAATTGGCAGTCCATGCTCTCGCTCGATAATGTCGACATGGGATGCAACGGTATACGCGATGCCTTCCAAGGCGGCGCGAACCATATGGGCTCGCGTATGCCTTCCGGTCAAGCCAAAGAAGACGCCACGCGCCTCGGGATCGTTGAGCGGAGTACGCTCCCCCGCAAAGTACGGCAGGCACAGGAGCCCATCGGCACCCGGCGCCACGTCGGCGGCATCATGCGCCATAACCGAATATGCATCGGGGCCACCGTGGCCCTCGGCCTCTACGGCGTCGCGATACAGCTCTTGGCGCAGCCACGATGTGAGCGCACCCGCCGTATTGGTCCCCGCGCAGATCCCGTAAGTTCCGGGAATGATAAACGTCCCTGGCCACAGACAGGCATCATCGATCATATGATCAGCTAGGTAGATGAAATACGCCGTGCTCCCCAACTGAACCATCATATCGCCGGGACGGAATACACCCGTCGAAATGGCCTCGGCACCAGAGTCGCCCGTTCCCACCAAGACAGGTGTCCCTGCCGCGAGCCCCGTCGCCTCAGCCGCACGCTGCGTAATCACCCCGGCAATATCGGTAGCCGACATTACCTCCGCCATCTGGTCAGGCCGGCAGAAACGAGCACATTCCCGAGCATCAACCTTCCAAGTGTAGCGATCGTATAGGGGAAGAAAATCCTCCGCCAAATAACGGTCCACCGTAAAACGCCCCGTCAACTTTGCGCACAGAAACGATGACGCCGTCAGGAACTTCGCAGCACGTTCGTGCACCTCGGGCATACTCTCCTTAAACCACAAGATCTTTGGAGCAATATCTGACGAACAGGGATCGTGCCCGAAAAGCTCGCGTGCGCGATCTGACCCATATTCGGAAAGAAGCTCGTCAATCTGCGGCTTCGAACGTGCATCGACTCCGTACAAAATCGCGGGCACCAGCGCGTTGCACTCGGTATCGACCGGCACGCAGTCGCAACCCAATGCGGAAAGGCCGACGCATCCGATCTGCGCCGCGTTAACCCCCGATCGCACCACCAGCTCGCGCGACAAGCGGCAAAAATCGCCCCACCAAACTGCCTCCGCATCATGCTGGTACCATCCATCACGTGGGTTATCCGTCTCGTGTCCACAAGTGGCCTGGCAAACGATGTTGCATCGATCATCGATTAAAACGCCTTTAGAGGCGCTTGTCCCAATATCAATACCCAGATAAAACGCCATAGGTGCCTACTCCCCTCGCGCCGTACGAGCGGCAGCCATAAAACGAACTACCCGCTCAACATCAACCGGGGCATCCAGCTTTCCGTCGCGCTTTAAGCACGTGCCGACAAACGCGCCATCGTAGTGAGCAAATACGTCAGCCACGGTATTTTCGCGACAACCGGTGCCACATACCACAGGCACTTCGCCAACACGCTCGCGGACCTCATCGGCAAGCTCGCCCGAAGCGCCACGACCGGCAGCCGAACCGCCGATGACCATCGCATCCGGTAGGCAATTAAAGAGAAGTGAATCGGCAATGTCCGCAGTCGTGCGGTCGTTGAGATAAACCTCCCCCTCGCTCGTGATGAAGTGAAAAAGCTTGAGGTCGTCCAAGCGCAGCGCCGCCTTGCGACGCATGGTGTGCGCGAAATCTCGGTTAATCAGCCCGAGATCACCGGCCCAGGCACCGCAAAAATTGCAGCGCGTGAACTGCGCATCGACGGCAGCGCACAGCTCGATTGTGGCATCACCATCGTAAATAGCCTCAGCTCCCCAAGGGGTCGACAAATCATGGGACAGAGCCCCGATTACATAGCCCATCGATGCAAGGGTTGAGGGAGAAACGTGCTGCTCATAGGGCATCGAGAGCTCATTGGTAATCAAAATGCCATCGACACCGCCCTGCTGCAACGCTTCGAGATCGCGCTTGGCGGCTTCCACGACCTGCGATACGATTCCACCCGGATAAAACAGTGGATCGCCCGGCAGAGGACGCAGGTGCAGCATTCCGATAACCGGCTTTTCGGTCTTGAACACCGAAGTTAGAAACGACATAACGTGCTCCTTCATAGGGCTATTGCAGGGACGTTACTCCCCCAACACCTCGACGTACACTTTTCGCTTCTGCGGACCGTCAAACTCCGCAAGATAGATGTTCTGGGCACCTCCGCACACGATATGGCCATCTTGGACGGGAAAGAAGCAGCTGTTTCCACAAATCATGCTCTTGATATGCCCACAGGAGTTGTTGCCGGTGGCTCCATAGCTCGGCAGGAAGTGTGCATGCGCATAGGGGGCATCGAGTGGGGCGATGCGATCAAGCGTCTCCATAAGATCCGTCTCCACGCAGGGCAGCCCCTCGTTTACCACGATTCCGCAGGTCGTATGCGACAAAATAATCGCTGCCAAGCCATTCGTCACCGAGCTGCGTTCGACGGCGGCGTGCACGTCTTCGGTAATATCGATGAACTGGTCCGGAGCAGTCGAGAGATAGCTCAATGTCTCGAGCGTCACCATGTTCACTCATCCCCTTCAAGAAAACGCAGGGCATTACCCCAGTAGAGCCTTTCTCGCGCATCATCGCGCATGGACACGGTATCGAGCGCCCGCTTGAGTTTGAACGCACGGAAGCGCGGCGTATTGCTGGCAAACATCACTTGATGCGATAGCGCACGCTCATACCACAGCGGCCCCATATCGACCGTGAAAAGACGCTGCATCATCTCCTCGGGCGAATCGATGTAAGTGATAGAGGTGTCCGTGTAGCAGTTGGGATACTTGAGCAGCATCGCCACGGTCTCGCGCACCCAGGGCCAGCCAAAGTGGGTCAAACTAAAACGCACATTTGGATGCGTTGCGATTGTGTGCTCAAATGCAAGCGGATTACTGCGCGAGAGCTCTGCACCCGGCTCCCAAGACATACCGGCATGGAAAACCACCGGCTTGTTATAGCGCTCGCATAGCTCGTAAAGCGGCTCGGCCACAGCATCATCGGGGGCAAAACCCTGCTTTGCCGGATGCAGGCAAAGCCCCTTTGCCCCCAACTCGGTAAAGGCGCGCTCCAATTCGTCTGCGGCGCCGCTCACCTGCGGATCTACGCTCGCAAATCCCCACAGACGATCGGGATGCGCGGCAACCAGCATGGCAATCTGGTCATTGGTGCCAAAATGCCCTCCGCATGCCGTGGTTACATCGAGCGGCATGAGCACGCTCTTCTGCACATCGCAGACGTCCATCTCGACTTGAAGCTCATCCCAATCCATGGGGCCCATATGCCCCATACCAAATTCTCGTGACCAAAAACCGAATCCATCAGGCTCATCACCCGGCGTACAGATCTCGCTGTAGAGCATGGGCTGAACCAACATGTCGATAACCATTTTGTACTCCTTTCCAGGCATTTGACCCTAGTACGGCTCAAACGAACCAATCACTCGGGACGACAGCTCAGCGCCCGCCTTCATACACGCCGGAATATCAAGGCCATCGATCACGCCCTTGGTAAACCCGGCAATATACGAGTCGCCGGCACCCACGGTATTAACGACCTTCTCCGCCGGTACGACCCCGCACTCATAGAAGCGCTCACCGTCATAGGCAATGCTTCCCTTCTCGCCAAGCGTGGCAACCGCAACGCGCGGTCCCAATCCCTGCACGTGGCGTACCCAGTCTCGTAGCTCCGGAGTGTCCTCTTCAAACGACATGAACGCATAGTCTACGTAAGGAAAATGAGCCTCACATGCATATTCGGGATCCTGGCTGAACACCGAGAAGTCCATAACCACCGTCTTGCCCGCATCATGCCATTCGGGCAGGAGGTCCAAACAATTGCCAAACAGGTCGGTATGAATGATGTCATGTTCCAGGATAAACGCCCGGTCGTCTTCATTCGGTCGATATGTCTCCATTACGCCATCGATTGCCTCGAGATGCACGCGATCGACGCCGTCTTTCAATGCCATGAGCATCACCGAGGTGTCGCCATCCTCCACCCGCAGATGTGAGATATCGAACCCCTCGGCGGCCAGCGCCTCTCTCATCTTGTCTCCGTACTCGTCCTTGCCGACAACCGACACGGCGGATACCGAAACGCCCATTCGTGCAAGATGGATACCCCAGTCAATGCCATTACCAGTCGGATAGAACACGCCGATGTTTTGATAGACGTCCGCACAGCAAAAACCAGCCGCACACGCTTTAATACCCATACTCTTCTCCAATGTTCAAAAGGGGACCCACCACATGGCGAGCCCCCTTTTCGCGTTTCGCTTATTGTTTTGCATCGGCTGTCCAAGGCCTCATAGCCAGACCGCCGTACGCTTTCTTAAGCTATTCGACGATTGGTGCTCCGTGGCCCCAAGAACCTTCCATGCCGCACACGGTCGAAGCAAACCCGGCAGCAAAGTCGAGCGCGCGCTCGATGGCCTCGGCGCCATCCTCACCACGCTTGACGGAATCGAGATAGCACATCAAAAACGAGGTGAGGAACGAGTCGCCCGCCCCCATGGTGTCCTTCATGTCCGTTACCGGTTTAGCCAGCTGGCGGTAATAACGCTCGCCGTCGTAAGCAATGCAGCCCTCGGCGCCCGCCGTAGCCGACACAAAACGCGGACCCAGACCCTTCACCCATGCCAGACGCTCGCGAATCTCGTCCTCGCTCGCGGCATCCGCCGCACTAAAGAAAGCGAAATCGACGTAGGGCGCAATCTGCTCGTAGTACTCGTCGGTGGAGTCGTCCGAAAAGTCAAAAGAGACCGTGACGCCCGCAGCCTTCAACTTGGGCAGCTCGCGCTCGGTAAAGCAGTAGTTGCCCGAATGAACCACATCGAACTGCTTCATGTACGCAAGGTCAAAGCGATCGAGGACATAGCGCGCATCGCCACGGATACCGCCCTCGTTGGAGCCAAGGAAGACACGGTCACCGTCAACGACGGTCACGCGAGCCGCTCCGTTCTCGCCAATCATCTGCTCGCACTTGTCAAGCTCGATACCCTCATCCTCGAGGCTTGCAATGACATGCTCGGCAGCGGCGTCATTGCCAAAAATGCCCATGTATGCAGAGCGTGCGGCACCGCATTTCTTGGCATAAACGGCGAAGTTCACCGCATTGCCGCCGGGATACATGGTGTGGATATGCTCGTAGCGATCGACGACGTTGTCGCCAAATCCGAGCGCGTTAACGTTAAATGCCATAGCCTTTGCCCCTTCTAGTACTCGACAACACCCATATAGCGGCGGAAATCGGGATCGTGATCAAACACCTTGCCGCGTGCGGCGCGCAGCTCGCAGTTCATGGCGTAGAACAGCACCGGGTCCAGATAGGCACGGACGCTCGCCGGCACGGCTTCCATACCGTACTCCTTGGCATCAAGCACCATCAGCGTATCGGTATGCGTCTTAAGGAACGCCAGGGCGCGCTCGTCCATAGCACGGCACTCGCTGGAGCCCATCTGCAGGAAGTAAAAAACGCCATCCTGAGTAGCCTCGAAGGGGCCGTGGAAGTACTCGGCAGAGTGGATGTAGCTGCAGTGCTGCCACTGCATCTCCATAAGAGAGCAGATAGCGAAACCGTAGGTCTGGCTAAAGTTGGGACCGCTGCCCAGAATATAGAAGAACTCGTGCTCCTGGCAAAGCTTGGCAAAGCGATCGCCCAGCTCGGCATTTACCTTCTCGCGTGCCGGAGGAAGAATCTTATCCATCTCAGCAATACCGGCATACATATCGGCAAGATCGGCGTAGCCCTCCTGCTGATCGAGCAGCTCGGCCGCAAGCGACAGCGAAATGCCAGCGGGGACCTCGGCCTGCGGCACGCCCTCGCCCCACGGGTAGACCCACGTGGTCCACTTGCCGGAGTCAATCTTGGATCCAGCGTTGTCGGTCTGGGCGATCACCGTAGCGCCGGCAGCAAGGGCAATCTCACAGCCCTCGACGACCTCGAGGGTGTTGCCACTGTGGCTGCAAGCAATGACCAGGGACTTCTCGCCCAGACGACGCGGACGCATGATATCGAACTCGCGAGCCGTATAGATATACGAAGTGAAGGTGGTTGCTTCGCGCTGCAGAAGCTCATGAGCCGGGATCAAATCGATCATGGAGCCACCGCAAGCAATCCAGTAGACGCTGTCGAACTTGCCCTTCTCGGCAATTGCCTCTTTGATCAGGTCGTGTGCGTTCATACCCAGTTCCTTTCTTGTTTGGTCCACAATCAATGACGTTGGTTGCGTGGCCGATAGTTGTTTTAGTCAATCAGATATTTCTCGAATGCGGCCATGTTCTTGGCATCTGCCGCCGCCGGGTCATCGTAGTAACGACCGTCCGTGATTTCCTGGCCCAGCATGCCGTCGAAACCATGGGCGTTGAGCGTGGCAACGAAGGCGTCCATATCGTGCTTGCCATCGCCCCACACCAGATGGCCATACGGATCACCGTCGATAAAGTGCATCTCGTGAATTGCCCCATCACCAAAGGCTGCAAACCAGTCCTCGAGTGTCTCGCCCGCAACGCCCATCGCGGTTGTATCAACCATGGGCTGTAAGTACGGGCTCGCGACCTCGTCGATCATGCGCTTCGCATCGGAAACCGTCGTCACAAGGTTGCTCTCCTCGGGACGCAGGCTTTCCATCGTAAGCACCAGACCGTGCTCGCCGGCATACTCCGCCAGAATGGACATGTGCTCGCGGCTGCGCTTCCAGGCTTCCTCGCGGTCCTCGTCCCAGTCGCCCCAGCCCGAGTTGACGGACATACGGTCGCACCCAAGTACCTCGGCAAGCTCGATGCCGTGCTTAAAGTACGCCAGGCTGCGCTGTTCATGCAGCGGTTTGCGTGCGCAGTATTGCCAAGGATAGACAACATTCTCGGGGCACAGAGTACGATACCTAAGCCCACGGTCTGCAGCTTTTTTCGCCAGGACCTCAGCCTCAAAGTAGCCCGTATGGTCGAGTGTCACATGCGGCTCCGCACACCACAGCTCAATGGACTCAAAGCCCAAACGCTGCTGCACATCAAGGAAGTAATCGAGCGACCACATGATGTAGTGGATATTCATGCCCGCAATCTGTTCGCGGCGCAGCGTCGGCTTGGATTCAGACATCTTATGCCTCCTTATTACGATCGAACACGATTTGTCCGTCCGACATCGTCATATCAACCGAAAGATCGCGTGCGTCGCGATAATCGAGGTCGAACACATCCCGATCGAGCACGCAGATATCAGCAAGCTTGCCGACCTCGAGCGTACCTAGCTCGTCTTCGCGCATCAGATCGTACGCGCCCCCGGCAGTCCAAGCACGCAAGAGCTCGACAAGCGTCAGCGCGTTGGCCTCATTCACGGGCAGTCCATCGTCGAAGTATCCGCCGCACGCACTGTAGATTGACTCGCCCAGGCTCGGAATCAGCAGCGGCAAATCCGTACCACAGCACACCGTGCATCCGGAATCTTCCATGCCGCGGCGATTCCAGCTGTGCAAAAGTCGCGTCTTGCCAATTTGTCGACGCATCATCGATAGGCAATCCTCGCGCCGGTCCAGCGTCAGAATCTGCGGATAGACCTCGCAAATTCCACCTAACTTGCCAAACTCGACAAGATCGGTCGGATCAGAGTTCTCGAGATCGGTAATCGCATGGCGGCGAAGCAACCGTCCATGCTCGTCTCGAGGCAGCGAGGCATAGAGCGCCACGGTGCGACGAACGGCGCCATCGCCCTGGCAATGCAAGGAATATCGGAAGCCGTCAGCATCAATTGCGCGCAGCTCGTTCTCAATCAGATCCCACTCGGGCTCCTCGACAACCGTCTTGCCGGCAGCGCCCGCATCGGCCGTGTCCTCATAGGGGTCAATCATCTCGGCAAGCCCCGCCCATACGCCGCGATCGGTCATACGGTTGAAGCCAGAAAAACGAACGAACGGTCCCCGGAAGCGCTCTCGTGCCTCGCGGGCATATGCCAGATTTGCACCGGCACCCACCGGCTGCGACATCATAGAGACGCGAACCGTCAGCTCACCAGATTCCTCACGGCGAGCCATTTCGTCGGCAAAACCGTAGTAGTCATCAAACGCCATCTCCTTGATGGCGGTAACGCCGCGCTCGTTAAGCATGCTCATGTAGTCCGAATACCCCGCACGTACCTCGAGCAGCGCGAGGAAATCGCTCATCATGCGCCAGATCTTCTCGGCATAGCACGCCTGGGGTGTAAAGCCGTATCGTGCACTGGCGGCAGCATTGAGAACGCAGGTCTCCGCACCCGGTGTAAAGCAGACGACAGGGATATCGCCAAAACAATCGTCAAACACAGCTGCCGTATTTGCGTTCTCGGCATCCGATGCCAACGTTTCGGGTAGGCTGTGGCCAAAAGCCGCCGCGCAATCCGGATGATCTTCTTTCCATGCACGCAAGAGCGACACGGCCTCTTTGGCATCAGCGATGCCGGACAGATCAGACCCCAACGTCCGCAGCGCCCAGCCTGTATAGAAGGTATGCACATCGATCAGGCCAGGCATGACGGTGCGGTCGCCCAGGTCAACTACCTCGTCCGCTTGGGTCAAATACGAAGTTACCTCACACTTGGTGCCAACAGCCTCAATTCGATTGCCACGGACCGCTACGAAACCTTCAAACGGCAGGTCCCCCGTACCGGTAAAGACGCTCTTAGACGTCAGGACCGTCAAACGATCAGACATCACAACCACCTACACCGGAAGCATGCCAGAGATTGCCGTTACGATCAGGCCAAAGACGACCATGAAAATGAAGAACTTCCAAATGGTCTTCCACCATTGGCCAAACGAAATCTTAGACACGGCAAGGCCGGCGACCGTCATGCCCGCCACGGGACTGATAGTGTTGATGGTCTGATTAGCAAACTGGAGCGCGGTAACGGCAGCCTCGGGATTGAGGCCCATAAGCTCGGTCAGCGGACCCATGACGGGCATGGTGAGCGCCGCAAGTCCAGAACTCGAAGGAACCAGCAAAGAGAGCAGGCCAAGGACGATATACATAAACGTGGTGTAGACGGCGGCGGGTGCACCGGCGAGCGCAGTAGCGAGCGCCTGGAGGATGGTGTCGATGATCATGCCGCCCTCGGCGATGACCAGAATGCCGCGAGCGATACCGATAACGATGGCGGCGTACGCAAAGTCGGCGAGACCCTTAACGAACTCCTCAGCGATCGTCTGCTGGTCAAGACCGCCCAGGATACCGGCAAGCAAGCCCATGCCAAGAAACACGGCGGAAATCTCATTCATGTACCAGCCCTGGGTAACAAGACCCCAGACGATGATGCCCATACCGCAAGCAAAATCGATAAGCACGAGCTTCTGACGGATAGTGAACTCTTCCTCGATGGAGGCATCGGTCACAGAAAACTCAACACGCTTGAGCTTATCGTCCTCGTACGTAATGGACGACTCGGGATTTTTCTTTACACGCATGGCGTAGCGCATGGCCCATGCGATACCGACGGCAGTGAAGATGACCCAAGAAACGGCGCGCAGCCACAGCTGAGGATTGCCCTCGATACCAATGATGCCTTGGGCGATCAAAACATTAAACGGGTCGATGGTCGAAGCACAATATCCCAGGTTAGGACCAAGGAAGCAGATGATAAACGCCGTCATCGAGTCATACCCGATACCCATCATGATGGGAATGAAGATGGCATAGAACGGTAGGGCTTCCTCAGACATACCAAACGTAGTGCCGCAAATGGACAGCAGCGTCATCGTGATGGGAATGATGAGGATGTCCTTGTTCTTGAGCTTTTTAATCACACGGCTCATGCCGGCATTCAAAGCGTTGGTCTTGGTGATGATTGCGAACGATCCGCCAATCAATAAGACGAACGCAACGACATCGGCAGCCTCCTGGATGCCCTTGGTGGGCGCTTGCAGGACCGCGAAGATATCTTGACCCAGATTGATGGTCTCGCCGGTCTCGGAATCGGTGTAGTTCTTATCGACCTGTTCATAGGTTCCAGCAACGGCGACTTCACGCTCGCCCGCCGCTGTCGAAATTGTCTTGCGCTGATACTGACCAGAGGGAACGATCCAAGTCAGGACCGCAAAGACAACGATCAGCAAGAACATGATCGTATAGACATGCGGTAATTTGAACTTAAAACGTCTGTTTGTCTTCTTCGCCTTCGTATCTGACATAGATACCTCCAAAGAACTCGAGACTGCATCGCATCTCGCTTCAACGCTTGCACAAGGCAAACGTTCTATGACGTTCTATAGATTACCAGCAGCTTTTCTCGTCATCAAGATAATTTCAAACTGATTGCCGCAACGCGGTTGAACGGTTGCGTTTGCGCCGTGAACGGTATGGAAACGCCCGGTGAGATGATCCACCGGGCGTCTCCATTCGCAATGTCCTAGATGTCAAAAACGTAGCGAGACCCAACGATCCGCTGACGACCGATGATAAACGGCCGCCGCTGCTCATCAAAGAAGAAGGCTTCCATATAAAACAAGGGTTCGCCAACGGGAACCGCCAGCAACCGAGCGACCTCGGGCGATGCGCACGCGATCTCGAGCGTGCACGGGTCGGTAAACGCAGGCGTCCGCCCCGTCCGGTTGCGCACGAACTCAAAAATGGATTGGTTAGATAGAGGCGCCGTTGATAGATAGGCGTTGTCCTCGTAAACGTATATGTTGTTCTCAAGCATGACAGGGACGCCATCGGCAGTACGCACGCGCTCAACGCAAATCAAGTCAGTTCCAACGGGAACACCAAAGAACTGTGCTTCGGTGGAATCCGCCGGCAGTATCTTTCTCGAAATGACACACGCCCCCGGTTCCATTCCGCTAGCGCGGCATGCGTCCGAAAAACTCTGGACGTCATCCTTCTGGCGAATCTTGCGCTTGAGCTTGGGGGCATTGACAAACGTGCCTTTCCCCTGTCGCTTCGTTAGATAGCCCTGTTGGACGAGCTCCTCAATAGCGCGTCGCACGGTAACGCGGCCAACTTTATAGCTCTCAGCCAATTCGAATTCGTTGGGTATCCGCGCACCTGCCTTGTAGGCACCGGAGTTGATTTCGTTTTTAATGATATCAATGACCTGTTGGTACAGCGGTATCGCTGCTTTACCGTCAGTTAGCCCTTCAGTCGGTGGCATATACCCTCTCCCAGCGCAATTACGTCTAAAACGGGCTTAAGGGCATTCAACAAGTCCTTAAGCCCGCATTAGCTTAAAGTATGCTAGGTGTCGCACCAAAATGTCGGGTATTTACTCATCGGACCCGAAAAACGCGCAACTAACGCGCTCTTACGCGAGTTCCAGCAGGTCCGGCAGCTGATCGATAATCTTATCCGCGGCGTCCTGACTAAAGCCAAAGCGCTCCTCGCGCTTGGCGATGACTGTCAGACCGGCGCGCTTGCCGGCAGTGATGCCAGGCACCGAATCCTCAACGCAGCAGCAGCGATTCGCGGGCAGCCCCAGCAGGTCCAGCGCATGCAGGTAGATGTCGGGCTCGGGCTTACTCTCCTTAAACTGCTCGCCGCTCACCACATACTCAAAGGCATCCGACAGCCCGCACGCGTTGAGCACTTCCTCGATGCTATCCATGGGAGACGAGCTGGCAAGCGCCACGCGAACGCCACGGCGCGGCAGCTCTCGAATCGTATCCACAGCGCCTGGGTTAATCAAAGCCTGATAGTCGCGCGGACGCTTATGCGCCCACTCGTCCCAACGGGCCAACGCTTCCTCGCCAGTGAAATGCCCCTTACCGGCGCGCTCAAACCAATCGACCAGCATATGCAGGAAGAACTGATGCGAGGTACCGACTTGCCCATTCAACTCCTCTTGAGTCAGGTTAAGCCCAAGCTCCTTGGCAAACGCGGCAGTCTCGCCCAGGTAGTAATACTCGGTATCGACAATGACACCGTCCATGTCAAAGATAACGGCGTCGAACGGAAATGCGGACACGGCACCCTCCCTAACAAAAGGGCGCCCGCAAGCAGGCGCCCAAACCATGCATTAATCGGCGATTCTAACCCAGCAGCTTATCCAGCGCCACTGCAATACCGTCTTCGTTGTTATTGGCGGTTACCATCTGGGCAACTGCCTTAACCTCATCGACGGCGTTGCCCATGGCAACACCGGTGCCGGCCCACTCAATCATGGACTTGTCGTTCTGGCCGTCGCCAAACGAGACGACCTCGCTGGCATCGATACCGAGCTTGGGCAGGGCACCCTCGAGCGCACGGGCTTTGTCGATACCGGGCGCCGTGTACTCAAAGTACCAGTCGGCCGTAAACATGCCCGAAAGCGTCTGGGTAAAGGGCGCATACATCTCCTCGTAATGCGCCTGCAGGTAGGTCGGATCACCCGCCGTCAGCAGCTTGTCCACGGGATAAGTGTCCACGACCTCATGCAAGCTCTCGACCTCGCGAATCTTAAGATCGCACGCATCGCGCTCATACTTGACGATATTCTTCTGCAAGCCGTCAGGCAGCGTGATCATGCAATGGTACGAGTCCTCGACGTGCAAATCGCGACCGAGCGAAATCATAGGGATCACGTCGAAATTGCGCAGATGATCAATCAGACGGTGCAGCTCGTCAGCCGGCATGGCCTGGTCAAAAAGGACCTCATCGGTCTGAGCGTCGACCACATGCGCGCCATTAAAGGCAACTAGCAGACCGTCATGGTTTTGAAGGTCGAGCTCCTGCGCCAAGGCGTGCAACCCCCATGCGGGACGGCCCGAAGCCAAGATGAGCTTAATGCCCGACTCCTGCGTCGCGAGCAGCTTCTCGCGCGTACGCGGGCTGATGACCTTTTGATCGTTGGTGAGCGTACCGTCGATATCCATTGCGATGGCTTTGATTGCCATATATGCCTCCCTGTCATTGAACAACCTTGTCTGAGCCATCATACAGAACACCCACGGCGGCGCTGTTTGCAACGGGAAAAATGTCATATTGTCCCAAACATGAACGGCGCGCCTTCGACGATTGCGATGCCCGTCGAGGCGCCTCCCGATACATTCCATCCTATCCAAATAGCAAGGGGCCCGTATCCCAACGGATACGGGCCCCTTTCAGCCATAAGCCAACTCAGCCGTAAAGACTACTTGCGATGAGCGCGATAGAACTCGATGAGCGCCTGGGTCGAAGCGTCCTGCTCGGCCTTGGCGGCGTCGTCGTGGAAGGCCGGGGTGATCTGCTTGGCAAGCTGCTTGCCCAGCTCGACGCCCCACTGGTCGTAGGAGTCGATGCCCCAGACCGTGCCCTCGACAAACGTGATGTGCTCGTACAGGGCGATGAGCTCGCCGAGTGCGAACGGGGTCAGCGTGTCGCCGAAGATCGAGGTCGTCGGACGGTTGCCCTCAAAGCAGCGGGCCGGGACGATCTGCTCGGGCGTGCCCTCGGCACGAACCTCGTCGGCCGTCTTACCAAAGGCGAGCGCCTTGGTCTGGGCCAGGAAGTTGCCCAGGAACAGCTCGTGGACGTCCTGGCCGCTGTCGGTTGCGGGGTTGGCAGTGTTGGCGAAAGCGATAAAGTCGGCCGGGACCACCACGGTGCCCTGGTGCAGCAGCTGGTAGAAGGCGTGCTGACCGTTGGTACCGGGCTCGCCCCAGAAGATCTCACCGGTATCGGAGGTCACAGCGCTGCCGTCCCAGCGGACGTGCTTGCCGTTGGACTCCATGGTGAGCTGTTGCAGGTAGGCCGGGAAGCGGTGCAGATACTGGCAGTACGGCAGCACGGCGTGGCTCTTGGAACCGAAGAAGTTGACGTACCAGACGTTGAGCAGGCCCATCAGCGCGACGGCGTTGTTCTCGAGCGGGGTGTTGCAGAAGTACTCGTCGATGGCGTGGAAGCCCTCAAGGAACTGCTGGAAGCGCTCGGGGCCGAGCACGACGATCAGCGACAGGCCCACGGCGGAGTCGACAGAGTAGCGGCCGCCGACCCAGTTCCAGAAACCAAAAGCGTTGGCGGGGTCGATGCCGAAGGCCTCGACCTTCTCGAGTGCGGTGGAAACGGCGACAAAGTGCTTGGCCACGGCCTCGGCGTTCTGCTCATCGGAGCCGTCGATGGCACCCTGAGCCTTGAGCTGCTCGAGCATCCAGGTCTTGACCTCACGAGCGTTGGTGAGGGTCTCGAGCGTGGTGAAAGTCTTGGAGACGATAGTCACGAGCGTGGTCTCGGGATCGAGGCCCTTGAGCTTCTCTGCCTGATCGTTGGGGTCGATGTTGGAGATGTAGCGGCAGTCAATACCGGCGTCGGCGTAGGGACGCAGGGCCTCGTAGGCCATGACCGGGCCCAGATCGGAGCCGCCGATGCCGATGGACACCAGGTGCTCGATCTTTTTGCCGGTAACACCCTTCCACTCACCGGAGCGCACGCGCTCGGCGAAGGCATACATGCGGTCGAGAACCTCGTGCACGTCGGCGACGACGTCCTGGCCGTCGACGATGAGCTGGCCCTTCTCGCTTGCCGGGCGGCGCAGCGCGGTGTGCAGGACGGCGCGGTCCTCGGTGGTGTTGATGTGCTCGCCGGAGAACATGGCGTCGCGGCGCTCCTCGAGCTTCACCTCGCGGGCAAGATCGCACAGCAGCTTGACGGTCTCATCAGTCACCAGGTTCTTGGACAGGTCGAAGTGCAGGTCACCGGCGTCAAAGCTCAGCTTGTTCACGCGCTCGGCATCGGCGGCGAACCAGGCCTTGAGGTCGATACCCTCGGCCTCGAGCTTCTCCTGATGGGCCTCGAGCGCCTTCCAAGCGGCAGTCGACGTAGCATCGATAGGTGCGGCAACAGTTGCCATAGAGTCCTCCTCAGCATACGGGCGCACGCCTCCATGCGCCCGGACATTCAGATGCCACTATTCTAGCGCAGGTCAAGACTATAATCAGCGAGCGTTGCCAATCGGCCCCCAAACGGCAACCGACCAAAAAGGGACAGGTTTAATTTGGCAGGTCAAACGCTTTACCAATCAAAAATAACCTATCCCTTTATGCCAAATATTAGGCCGCGGCGCAGACGCTACCGAGCAACTCACGCAGAGGAGACCCGATGCCCTCCAGCAGCTCGGGCGCGATGATGGCAAAAACGGGAACCTCGCCGGCGCCCACGACGACAGGCACCTTGCCCTCCGAGACAATGCATCCATAAGGGACAAAGCCGTCTTCGCCGGCATCGAGCGCCGCCATGCGACGCGCGAGCTCGCGCGCAAAGCTGGCAGTATCGGCATCGCCAATCGCCAGGACAAAGTCCACGCCTTCGTCGGTCGCCAGGGCCACGGCTTCGTCGATCAGCTCGTCTCCCCCGGCACCCTCAACCGAGCCGCAGCGGAAAAGTACACGCTCGAGTAGGGCTCGATCAAGCGAGCCAAGTGCCGCCGAGACAAGTTCATCGCGCGTATGCTTGTCGCCGCCCAACACGACCAACGCCTTGGTGCCGCCATAGTGGGCAACCAATCGTCCGCACCAGCGAGCCACGTCTCCATCCGCAACAAGGCGCGTCGGCATACCAAACCCATAGTTGACCATCATTCCCACAACCCTTCCGTGCATGTAGGCCGTATCGATCGTTAGGCTCATGCTACGAAGGGAGCTTTTCCGAGCTGTTTCGCGCTCTTTAGGGCTGCGTTAAAACCCAATTCATAACCGACCAAAACAAACCTGTCCCTTTTCGGCAGGTTTTGACGATGTCTGGGCGAGCGGGTATTATCGAACAGGTATTCGATAAGAACATGTGTTTGATGGGAGGGCACGGGTGGAGCACGGGCAACATACCTATATCTGCATCGACCTTAAGACGTTCTACGCCAGTGTCGAGTGCGTCGACCGCGGGCTCGACCCACTCACGACATGCCTGGTCGTTGCCGACGAATCGCGCGGGCGCACGACCATCTGCCTCGCCATCACGCAGGCTATGAAAGACCTCGGCATCCACAACCGCTGCCGTCTGTTCGAGATTCCCGATGGCATCGACTACATCAAGGCCGTACCGCGCATGCAGCACTACATGGAGGTGTCGGCGCAAATCTACGGTATCTACCTGGAATACGTCAGTCCGCAAGACATTCACGTCTACTCAATTGACGAGTGCTTTATCGACGTGACACCCTATCTGGACCTCTATCACACCGATGCGGAAGACTTCGCCTGCATGCTGCGCGACGAGGTCCTCGCGCGCACCGGCATCACGGCGACGGTCGGCATCGGCCCCAACCTATTCCAGGCCAAGGTAGCACTCGATATCACCGCCAAGCACGTGCCCAGTCGCATCGGCAAACTCGACGACGAGACCTTTCGCAAGGAGATCTGGCCCCATCGCCCCATCGCCGACATCTGGGGCATCGGCCCCGGCGTGGCGGCCCGTCTCGAAAAGTACGGCGTCTACGACCTGATGGGCGTCGCCGCGCTCGACGAAAACCTGCTTTACGATGAGCTCGGCGTCAATGCCGAGTATCTGATCGACCACGCCTTCGGGCGTGAGCCGACAACCATCGCCGATATCCAAGCCTATCGCCCGCAAGCGACCTCGACCACCACAGGGCAGGTGCTCTCGAAGGGCTATGCCTACGAGCAGGCCTACACCGTCTTGCGTGAAATGGTCGATGCCGCCGTACTGGACTTGGTCGATAAGCACGTGGTCTGCGACAGCATCTCGCTCTTTGTGGGCTACGCAAGCGAGCGCGCCGACATACGCCGCCTCGACGCCAGCGGCACGGCGCAGTATATAGACGGCTGCGGACACCTGCGCTCGAGCACGTCGAGTATCGAACCCACCGCAACCGCCGGTCCCGAGCTCGCGCCCCGTGCACCCAAGCCCGTCCAGCGCGATGACGAACGGCGCCGTCTGGTGCGCGAGGCGCAGGCAATCGATGGCATCTTTGTGGGCGAACACGGCGGCAAACCGCGCGGTGGCTATGCTGCCCTCTTTGCGCACTCCAACGCCTCGCGCAAGCTGCCCGAGCGCACCAATTCGTTTAAGAAGATCATGGGGTATTTCGATGACCTTTGGGCACAAACGGTCGACCCCAAGCGACCGGTCAAGCGTATCAATCTGGGATTTGGCAACCTCATGCCCGAGGAATTTGCCACCATCGATCTGTTCAGCGATATCGAGGCCGATGAGCGCGAGCGCGACCTGGCGCGCGCCGTCCTGGCCGTGAAAGGCAAGTACGGCAAAAACGCGCTCGTCAAGGGATTAAGCTTTACCGCCGGCGCCACCGCGCGCGAACGCAACGACCAAGTTGGAGGGCACCGTGCCTAAGTCCCAACAACAGCCGATGCGGCCACCGACACCTTTTGAACGCCTAGCAGACCCCGAGGGAAGACGTCGCTCCGCCGACCCAAAGCTCACTGCCAACGGTGCCGTGCGCGCCAACCGCGCCGCACAGTTTATGCCCTTTGCCGCCCTCACGGGATACTACGAACTCGTGCGCAAGCAGGAAATCACCGTCGAGCCAAAACGTGAGCTCACGGAAGAAAAAGCCCTCGTACTTTCTAAAAAGCTCGAGGGTCTCAAACGTGGCGACTTGGTTCGTGTCACCTATTACGATACGTACGGCTATCGCTCCCGCACCGGCATCCTCGACGAGGTACTCCCTGCCTTCAAGCTCCTCAAGCTCAAAGACATCGCCATCGACTTCGACGACATCCAAGACATCGAACTGCGCGGACGAGCCTAGCCAAGGAAGCGCATCCAGGGCGGCGCTTACAGCGTCATGACGTAGTAGCCCGCGTCTTTCACGGCCGTCTCGAGGACACCACGATCAACCGGCTGTTTAGAGCGCACACGTGCCGTGTGATCCGCATACGTCACCGTTGCCCACACGCCATCCAGCGCATTCAGGGCATTAGCCACGTTCTGAGCGCAGCCGTCACAGCTCATGCCGCCGATGAGCAGCTCATCGCTATAGGGATAGTGCGATGCATCGGTATCCACCACAACAACCTTTTTGGTTTTCTTGCCGCTCGTACCATCGCTGCAACAACTCTTCCCGTGTGTCGAAGCGGCAATGCGACGCAGTCCAAAAAACATGCCGACGGCAATGACGGCCAGCACGATGAGATTCGCAGGATTGAGCAAGTCGCTCATGCGTTCCCCTTTCAAGTAGCCCTATCTAGATACCCCCATGGGGTGTCCCCATCTTAACCCAAAATCATGTCGGTTCTGTCAATTAGTTTCCCTATTCAAACTTTTTTGTTGACCAAGGCTTACTTTCGTATATAGGTTTTCCTAGGCTAACAAGTGAGTGCTCGAAAGGGGCAACGTGACTCGAACCATTGACATCCCAACATACCAAACGGCTGTCGTGCGCAACTGCTTCCCCTACGCTCGCAGGTATCAAGCCGGCTTCGCTCTTTACCTATCCCGGCGTTTACGCCAACCAAAACGGAAAACCCGGCGTCGCTAAAATCGAAGAGCGACGCTCTCGTCTGCTCGCCGTCATAGCCCAATGCAACCGCGAGCTCCAGCCGCTCGGGATCCATATGAGCGTTTTGGTCTGGCGCCCCTGCGGAGCGCTCATCTATGTGTACCGCCCTGCGGACCTTATGCGATATCTCTCCGATCCCCGCGCCGCGACGGCGCTTGTCGCCGAAGGCTACGATGTCCACAACCTGCTCGCATCCCTGGTGCATCTCGCCGCGCGCATCACGCTGGCAAGCAGCAATGCCGCAGAAAGCGCCTATGACGGCAGTGTCTGCGCACTCGCGCGAAATAGGCACTGCGATACGGGGTGCATGTGCGAGTTCCCCCACGAAATTGGCTATTTTTTGGGCTATCCCTACGAAGATGTCCATCAGTTTATCGTCCAGCACGGCGAAAACTATAAGGTCTTTGGCGCCTGGAAGGTATACACAAACGTTGAGCAGGCGCTCACGACCTTCGATTCCTATCGCGCATGCACGCAATACCTTACCTACATCTATCAACAGGGCTGCACCCTGGGACAACTTGTCCAGGCAACCCGATAGAGCATACAAAACGCAGCCACACGCCGCACAACCGAAAGGAAAACATATGAGCAAGATCGCCGTCGTCTACTGGAGCGGCACGGGCAACACCGAGGCCATGGCAAACCTCGTCGCCGAAGGCGCCACGTCCGTGGGCGCCGAGACTGAGGTCATCCCCTGCGCCGACTTCTCTGCCGACAAGGCCGCCGAATATGATGCCTTCGCCTTCGGCTGCCCAGCCATGGGCTCCGAGGAACTCGAGTACGATGAGTTCCAGCCGATGTGGGATGAGGTCAAGGAGACTCTCGGCGACAAGAAGGTCGTCCTCTTTGGCTCCTATTCGTGGGCCGAGGGCGAGTGGATGGACAACTGGAAGGCCGACGCCGACGAGGCCGGCGTCAACGTCGTGGACTCCACCATCTGCTACGACGCGCCCGACGACGAGGGCGAGACCGCTTGCAAGGCCCTCGGAGCCGAGCTCGCGTAACGAACCCAGGGCCTCCAAGAGAGCCTGCATCAAAGCGCATCCCCATCCCTACAAAAGAGCGGGGCTGGATTCAAGTCCAGCCCCGCTCTTTTGTAACGGCAGTTACATCAACCGGCTACGAGATATTGCCCAAGAACGCCTTGGTGCGCTCGCTCTTGGGGTGGTCGAAGACCTCGCTCGGCGTACCCTCTTCCACAATGACGCCGCCGTCCATAAAGACGACGCGATCGGCAACGTCGCGTGCAAAGCCCATCTCGTGGGTCACCACGATCATGGTCATGCCGTCGCGGGCCAGATCGCGCATAACGCCAAGGACGTCGCGGACAAGCTCGGGGTCGAGTGCCGACGTCGCCTCGTCAAAGAGCATCACGTGTGGGTTCATCGACAGGGCGCGGGCGATGGCCACGCGCTGCTGCTGACCGCCCGAGAGCTGGCTCGGCATAAAGTCGATACGCTCGGCAAGACCGACCTTGGTCAGCTCCTCGACGGCAATTTTCTCGGCCTCTTCCTTGCTGCACTTGAGCACCTTCTGCTGCGCGAGCATGACGTTCTTTTTGACTGAGAGGTGCGGGAACAAATTGAACTGCTGGAACACCATACCCAGATGCGTGCGCACCTTGTTAAGATCGACGCCCTTGGCGCACACGTCCACACCCTCAACGACAATCGAGCCACTCGTGGGATGCTCAAGACGGTTGATGCAGCGAAGCATCGTCGACTTACCCGAGCCCGAGGGACCCAGAACTACGACAACCTCGCCCTTGTGCACATCCAGATCGATATCGCGCAGGACCACGTTATCGCCAAAGGCCTTCTGGAGGTTCTTGATGCTGACGACGACCTCGTTCGAGTTATTGGTTTCGCTCATGATAGGACCTCCTTACAGACCGGCGATGTGATCGGCGGGCGTCGCGACGACCTGTCCGGCGCTCTTGGCGGGACGCTTCTTCTTAGTTTCGGCCGTGCCCAAAAGCCTCGCCTCAAGGCCGCTCACCAAGCGAGCGAGCGGCAGGGTGATGACCAGATAGAACAGGGCGGCAACCACGTACGGTGTAATAGAGCCCGTCGTGGCCACGATGGTGCGGGCGTTCATGACGATCTCGACCACGCCCACGGCCGCGAGCAGCGACGTATCCTTGTAAAGCAGGATGAACTCACTGGTCAACGTTGGCAGGACATTGCGGAACGTCTGCGGAATCATAACGTAGAGCAGTGTCTGGAAGGCGTTCATGCCCAGCGAGCGCGCAGCCTCGTTCTGGCTCTTGGGGATCGACTGAATACCGGCACGGAAGATCTCGCACAGGTAGGCGGACGAGTTCATGGCCATGACGATGACGCCCAGCACATAGTCGTCAACCTTGACGCCGGCCAGCGGCAGGCCAAAGAACGCGATGTAGATCTGCAGGAACGCCGGCGTACCGCGAATGATATTCACATAGATACCGGCAAGGCAACGCAGGATGCGCGACTTGGAGATGCGCATGAGCGACAGGGCGAAACCAAAGGGAATTGCCAGCGGAAACGCCACGAGCACGATCGAGAGCGACATGAGGAAGCCTTTGAAGACGATCGGCAGGCTCTGGACCAAAATGACCGGGTTCAGGAACAGGCGAAGGAACATGTTGGAATTCCATGCCTCGACCCACGGCTGCTCCTTAAGGTCGGCCAGGAAGTTATCGAATGCCGTCACGCCCTTGATCTCCACCGACGGAATCTTGGAGATCTTCTTGGTCGAACCATCGGCCAAAGTGTAGGTGCCGCTAAAGGCCTCGTCGCCGCCCTCGACGGGGAAGGCCACGCCGTAAACCTCAACGCGGAAATAACCGCCGGCAGGCGCCGTCTCGCCAAAGTCAATCTTGAGCGTCTGGCCGTCAGCCTTGCACGTGGGTTTCATGGGCGTACGGTCCATAAGGTCATCGCCCGAGAGCATCGTCAGACGCGTGTCGTCCGCACCAAAGGTCGTGCCATCGACAAACGTCAGCGAAAGACCGCTCAGTTCCTCATCGGCATCGGCCTGGACCTCCCAAGTGATACGAGTCTCGGTGCCACCGACCACGTCGCTACCCGAACCGGTATTGGGTCGGGCGGTAATCTTTGCGGTCTCAAGTGCCTGAGCAGTCGAGGGCACGCAGGCCCCCGCGCATACCAGGGCGAGCGCCACAGCCAGGGCACAGGCCAGCTTTTGGAGCATCGAGGGCAGTGGATGGCTCTTGCCCATGGCTCCTTGGTTCAATCGAGACAAGGTGGCTCCTAACGTTTAAGTTGCCGACATAACGGGGCGGGATGACGCCCATTCAAGAAACGCAAAGGCCCTCTCCGCCAAAACGGAAAGGGCCCGCGTGCAATCAAGTAGCTATTTTACTTGATGTTGTACTTAGCCATAAGGGCGTCAACGGTACCGTCATCGGTCAGGTCCTTGATGGCCTGGTTGACGTCGTCCTTGAGCTTAGTGTTGCCCTGGTTGATGGCGATGGCGTACTCCTCGCCGGTGCTGATCTGCTTGATGGTCTGGCAGGTGTTGAACTGCTCGGCGGTCAGCTGGCTGGCGACGGAGCGGTTGGTCACCACGGCGTCACCCTTATCGGACTGTAGGGCGCTGAAGCACTCGGTAGCGTCCTTATAGGGAACGATCTTGGCCTTGGGGAAGTTCTCCTGAGCAAAGGCCTCGGCGGTCGAACCGGACTGAACGATGATCGTGGCGTCGGCATTGTTGAGCTTCTCGCTGTAGTTATCGGCCGTAATGTCGGTGTTATCGACCTTGGTCACGATAGCCTGATCGTCCATGTAGTAGGAATCGGAGAAAGTAACTTCCTTCTCACGCTCGGGAGTGTCGGTGATAGCCGCGATAGCGACGTCGTACTTGGCGCCCGAAGCAACGCCGGGGACGAGCGTGTCGAAGTCGTTGTTGACGTACTCGACATCCAGACCCAACTTGTCACCGATAGCCTTGATGAGTTCAAGGTCAAAGCCCTGGTAGTCGCCGTTGTCATCCTTGTACTCAAACGGCGCGTACTCGGCAGAGGTGCCGACGGTGAGCGTACCGTCCTTGACGAGCGCGTACTCCTTGGAGCCGTCGACCTTCTCGACCTTAGCGTCGTCAGAGCTGCTGGAACCGGCATCGGAACCAGAGGTGGCGTTGGACGAGCCGCAGCCCGTCAGTGCGAGGGCGAGCGCCATGGCGCCCGTGGCTGCAAACGCGCCAAGCTTCTTGAGCTTCATAATCAGTCTCCTTCCAGTGACCCCGTTTGATTCAGAGGTCTGCAAAAACTGTTGGCTATTATGCACCCGGAATTACGAATCTGCAATGAGAAAACTGATTGAAACAAACCCATAACGTGAATGGAATACTCCACTTAGCAACAGTCATTACTGCTGCAATGACCTTAACAGTTTGATTTCAGCTGCATAACCTGCAAGTTCGTTCGGCGTCTCCAAAATAAATGGAAGTGCACGCAAGCGGCTATTCGATACAATATTCTGCATAACCTGCATACCGCCGCCAAACTCTTCACTACCCAGGTAGCCCTTGCCGATGCACTCGTGGCGATCCTTATGGGCGCCGCAGGGGTTCTTGGAGTCATTGATATGCACGGCGCGCAAGCGCTCGATACCCACCACGCGGTCGAACTCGTCGAGTACGCCGTCCAGGTCATGGATGATGTCGTAGCCAGCATCGCTCACATGGCAGGTGTCCAAACAAACGCCCAGCTTATCGGACAGCTCCGGGCACTTGGCGGCAACGCCCTCGATAATGCGCGTCAGCTCTTCAAAGCTACGGCCCACCTCGGTGCCCTTGCCCGCCATGGTCTCAAGCAATACCGTCGTCTGCTGTCCCTCAAACATCACCTGGCACAGCGTGTCGACAATCATCTGAATGCCGGCGTCTGCCCCCTGTCCCACATGCGCACCGGGATGGAAGTTGTAGTAGTTGCCGGGCAGTGCTTCCAGACGCTGCAAATCTTCCGCCATAGCCTCCAAGGCAAACTCGCGCGCTCGCTCCTTAGCGGAGCAGGGGTTATAGGTATACGGGGCATGCGCCACCAGCGGTCCAAAGTCGTTTTGCGCCATAAGCTCGCGCAGAGCCGCCACGTCATCCATGTCAAGGTCTTTTGCCTTGCCACCGCGCGGGTTGCGCGTAAAGAACGCAAAGGTATTGGCACCAATGGACAACGCCGTCTCCCCCATTGCCCGATAGCCCTTCGTCGTCGAAAGATGACATCCGATTGTCAGCATCTCCAGCTCCCCCTCATCAGTTGCGGTGAAATACGGTCTATTGGTGCCCTATTTTGGCGCAAACAGACCGTATTCCACCGCAAGTTATAAAAGGGGCATCAGAGATGTGGGCCGCCAGGCACCACGGGCGCCGGCGTCATGATCCCCTACGTGTCAGCGCCAAGTCCTAGAGGGCTAGACGAATCGCATCGATGATGTGTGCACAGCGCTGCGTGGCGGCAAGGGGCATGACGGGGCTCTCGAGTTTCCCCGCCCGGATGAGCTGGGTCGCATGCTGGATTTCGCCGTAGAAATCATCGATCTCAAACGGGGCATTTATTTCGAGCGTTCGACCGTCGGAATACTTCACATGGGCGAGCTCGGGGCGATGGAGACGCTCGATTTCCAACGAGCCTCGCTCACAGACAATCGTTAAGCGGCTTTCATATGTTGCTTTGCCGTCGCACACCATATGAATGGGTATACCGCCGACGCTCATACGGATCTCGTCGGCCCAATCGACGCGGCCGCCTGATACGTCACGCCAGCGAACTTCACGGGATGAAACCTCGCACGCGCCCGCGAGCAAATCCTCAAACCAACCGACCGCATAGCAGCCCATGTCATATAGACAGCCGCCCTGCAACGAATCAAGCAGATAGCCCGAAGGAGGCTCGCCGTAATCGAGCTTTTGCACGCTTTCAATCGAGACAATACGGCCAAGCTCACCCGACGCAAGCAAGTCCTTCACGCGAGTGCGCATCGGGCAAAACCGATTCTTCATCGCCTCCATAAACAGCACGCCGCGCTCACGAGAGGTGGAGGCAATCGAGAGAGCCTCTTCCTCACTCAAAACGGCCGGCTTTTCGCACAGCACGGCCTTTCCCGCGCGCAGTGCCCGACAGACCCAATGCGCATGCATGCCATGTGGAAGAGCCAAGTAGATTGCGTCGACATCGGGGTCGGCAATCAGCGCATCATAAGCCACATCGCCGCTATCGTCAGCCGTGGCATAACTGTGCGCGGCATCAATCGAAAACGCCCTGCAAAACTCCTCAACATGCGAAGGAGTGCGGCCGGCGGCAGCCACAAGCCGTGCCCCGTCCACCTCCTTGAGCGACGATGCAAATCGATGCGAAATGTGTCCAGCGCCCAAAACGCCCCAACAAACCTCACGCAAATCATCACATGAATCCCGATGACCCACGACAGCCCCCTTCAGTTGCGGTGAAATAGTTCCTGTTTGGCCCTTATTCTGCCGCAAACAGGAACTATTCCACCGCAAGTTATAAAAGGGTCATGAGGAGCGCGCTATGCGGAAGGCTTTAAGCGCGGCCGTTACGGGGCCAGGTTGGAAACGTCGGCGCACATCGTCGAGACGCTCGGGAATATCGATGTGTTGCGGGCAGTGACGCGCGCATTTGCCGCATTTAACGCAGTTGCTCACCAACTTGGGCTCGCTCGTCCGCACCGCGCTCGCCGTAAAATACTGCGATAGACCCGTAAACCAGCTGTGCGCATAGCTTGCATTGTAGGCGGCAAAACACCCAGGGATATTGATGCCTTTGGGACACGGCATGCAGTAGCCGCATCCCGTACAAGGCACGCGATTCGATTTTTCAAATTCCGTCAGCACGCGCGCAATGGTATCGAGCTGAGCGCCCGTCATCGAATCCGGCAGGGCTCGGTCGGCCAGCGCCGCGTTCTCATCCACTTGCGCGGTATCGGTCATGCCCGAAAGCAGCATCGTGACCTGAGGATGGTTCCACACCCACGAAAGCCCCCAGGCGGCAGGAGTGCGCAGGCGCGGGTCATAGGCGCCATCGAGCACGGCGCGGGCCCGCGGCGGCAGCTTGCCCGCCAAACGCCCGCCCAACAGCGGCTCCATCACAAACACCGCGAGCCCGCGATCCGCAGCCTCCATGAGCCCCGCCGTTCCCGCCTGATATCGCTCTCCAGCGTAGTTGTACTGGATCTGGCAAAAATCCCAGTCATACGCGTCAAGCATCGTGAGGAAGTCCGCCGCACTGCCGTGGTACGAAAAACCTATCTGGCGAATACGCCCCGCAGCCTTTTGGTGCGCAATCCAGTCCTCGATGCCCAACGCCACCACGCGCTCCCACTGGGCGGGCGAGGTGATGTTGTGCATAAGGTAGTAGTCGATATGGTCGGTCCGCAAACGGTGCAGCTGCTCGTCAAAAAAGCGGTCGAAATCCTCCGCACATTTGCACGAAGCGTGCGGCAACTTTGTCGCCAGCAACACCCGGTCACGCAGCTCCAGGCGCCCAAGCGAGGCGCCCACGCACGCCTCGTTACCGGGATAGAGATAGGCGGTGTCCAGATAATTAATCCCCTGCTCCACCGCGCGGGAAATGATGGCATCGGCCGTCTTCGCATCGGGGTGCCCCGGCGCACCGGGAAATCTCATGCAGCCCAGACCCAGAGAGGATATTCGGTTACCACTTTTGGGGTCAACGCGGTATTGCACAGACCCTCCCTTCGCCATCAGCGCCCCGGCAAGGCGAAACACAATGGTCACGCAGCCGAAACATCGTGGAATCGCAATCGAGAATGTATCGTAACGTAGCAGAAATCGAGCCGTCACGACACCGCTTTAACATCAGCAAAAAGCCCGATGAAAGGAGGCGACCGTGACCACACGTGAGGACGCCCACCCCTGCCCCGGCGAACAGTACATCCTCTCGGTCGACCGTTACCAGATTGAGGTCATGGACCATCTGGACGAGCTTCCCGCCACGGGCGCCGTCATCTTCTGCACCTTCCCCAAGGTGCGTGATGGCGTCGGATATCCCGCACGTGTCTTTGCGGTCTGCCCCGCGCCATAAGTTCCCATGCGTTTGTTCTTCTAAATACGGCCATCCGGTGCACGCGACATGGCCCGGCGGCATACAATCCATCAGACGCCCCATACGCGGTCGCCTTTTTATGGGGAGATGATTCACATGCAGATCAACAAGGTCGCCTTCATCGGCAAGGGCGGCGTGGGCCTGCTCTACGGCAGCATGATCGCCCAAGCGCTCGGCAACGACGCCGTCGAATACGTTATGGACGACGCGCGCTTTGAGCGCCACGCGGGTGATGCGCTCACCGTCAACGGCAAGCCCTGCGCGCTCAAGTCCGTCCGCGCGAGCGAGGCGACGCCCGTCGACCTGGTCATCCTCACGGTCAAGACAACCGGACTCGACCAGGCGCTCAAGACTATGGAACGCATCGTAGGGCCCGACACGCTCATCGCATCCCTATGCAACGGCATCACGAGCGAGCAAAAGATTGCCGAGCGCTTTGGCTGGGAGCACACCGTCCTCGGAATCTGCCAAGGCATGGACGCTGTGTTTCTCAACGGCGCGCTCACCTTTACCAATGCGGGCGAGATCCGCTTTGGTGCGGCCGCCGGCACCGACCCCGCGACCGTCACCGCTATCGACGGGCTCTACACGCGCTGCGGCATCGCCCATACCGTCGAGCACGACATCGCACATCGCATGTGGGCCAAACTCATGCTCAACGACGGCATCAACCAGACCTGTATGGCCTACGGCGGCACCTACGGAAGCGCTACGGAGCAGGGCTCCGAGCAGCTCCGCAGTTTTGTCTCCGCCATGCGCGAGACGCTTGCAGTCGCCAATGCCGAGGGCATCGAGCTCACCGAGGAAGACCTGACGCAGATGGTGCGTCTCATAAAAGGGCTCGATCCCGCCGGCATGCCCTCGATGGCGCAAGACCGCATCGCTCAACGCAGAACCGAGGTCGAGGAATTTGCGGGTACCATCTGCCGCCTCGCGGCCAAGCACGGTATCCAGGTGCCGCAAAACGAATGGCTCTATTCGCGCATCCGCGAAATCGAGGCCAGCTGGTAACGCCGCCGCACCGCATCCAACAGTCTCAATAGCAAAAACCGCCGCAAAGGGCACTCCCCTTGCGGCGGCTTCCTTCTTCATCTATGGGCAAAACCAGCTTCACAACGGCTAGCGCCGCACCTGCGGCGTCTCGTCCTCGTCATCGCGACAAAGGGTCACGCCCGCACTTCCCAGCAGCGCTGCTGCGATGAGCGCGCCGACCACAATAGGAGCAGCCCCGCACGAGCCCTGCATGCCTGCGACAAACGCAGCTGTAGGGCCAAGACAGCCAAGTACCAATGCGACGGCGGCGATAGCGATATCTCGAGCGTTCATGAGACCACTTCCTCCACGAGAAAGACCTTATTTCTCATGAACCAGTGTGCCCCGTATGCATACGCCCAGCGTACCGCCACGGTAAGGGCTCTGTTAGCTCAAACGCACATAAAGAAAGGGCGGCTTTACGTTGCCTAAAAGCTCAGTAAAGACGCCCGCCCATCATGTGCCTATTTTGCTCTGATAGCAGATTACCAACCGGTGTAGTAATCGGTGGTTCCGGCGGCGCAGCCGGAGTCATAGACCTTGCAATCACCCTTGGAGCCCGTAAAGGTCGAGCCCTGGGCCATATCGCCCGCGGCAACAACGTAATAGCCGTCGGAATCGCGCCAGAAGCCCTCAGAATCCTGAGTCCATTCGCCCGTGCGATAGTGATAAAGCACATTGCTGCTGTAATAGGTCTCGCGGCGCCCGTTGTAGTTATTGACACCCGCAGAGCGCGTCAGGCCCGATCCGTTCGCGTAGGACGCGGCAGACGCGTAGGACGGAGTGTAACCGGCGTTGTAGTACGAAGCCTGGGCGGCCTCGGCAGCCTCCGCCTCGGCTGCGGCGGCCTCGAGCGCTTCGCGCTTGGCATTCTCAAGCGCAGTGCGCAGCTCATCGAGCTCGGTCGACTTCGCGTCGACCTCCCCCATCGTCAAAAGGCTGCCCGCACCATCGATACAACCCTGCAGCACAGCGTGCTCGTCATCGGTGGCATAGTCACCATACATATTCATAATGATCTGAGCGCGCATCTCAAGGGAATCGCGCTTGGCCTCCATCGAGGCGTTCCACTCCTGCATGGAACCATAACCATCGCCGCGATAATCAACGGGCTGTACCAGCGTCGCCTCGGACGGCGTAGATCCAACCGTATCGGACAGTGTTGCCGCGTGGGCATCAGTTGCGCCGGCGCCTGCCAAAAGTGCCACGGTCAGAGCGGCGGAAAGGGCAGCGGCTTTCGGTTTTCGTGAATCGATCCTCATGTAGCTGGAAACCTCCGTAGTGCGTTTTTGCTGCGTTTGAGCTGCGTGTGATTCGATCGCGCTGCATAGTACCTCGAGCAAATCGCGACCTGCGGTTTTACTCAAAAGGCGCACGTCAATTGCGTAAAACTCACATCCTCTCAACAGGAGTTTTCCACAACTCGAATGCATAAAGCATGCCAAAAACCCTGTAATAGCGCCCTTCCTATGCAAAAAAGACGCCTGCGCAACCATTGCTTGCGCAGGCGCCTTGAGCAGGCATTTATGCAGTTATACCTATCGAGTCGCAAGGGGTCCTTGCACAAGTCGCCTTACTCGTCCAGCGCGGCGAAGGCCTGCTTCAGATCCCAAATGATGTCCTCGGCGTTCTCGGTACCGATGGAAAGACGGATCGTGGAGGGCGTGATGTTCTGCTCGGCGAGCTCCTCGGCAGAGAGCTGGGAGTGCGTGGTGGTAGCCGGGTGCACGACGAGCGACTTGACGTCGGCCACGTTGGCGAGCAGCGAGAACACCTGCAGATGATCGATGAACTTCCAGGCAGCCTCCTGGCCACCCTTAATCTCAAAGGTGAAGATCGAGGCGCCGCCGTTGGGGAAGTACTTCTGATAGAGCTCGTGATCGGGGTGCTCAGGCAGGCTCGGGTGGTTCACCTTGGCAACGTGGCTGTCGCCGGCAAGGAACTCAACGACCTTCTTGGTGTTCTCGACATGGCGGTCGACGCGCAGCGACAGGGTCTCGGTGCCCTGGAGCAGGACCCAGGCGTTGAACGGGCTGATGCAGGCGCCCTCGTCGCGCAGCAAGATGGCGCGGACATAGGTCGCGAAGGCAGCGGGACCGGCAGCCTCGGCAAACGAGACGCCATGGTAGGAGGGGTTGGGCTCGGCGATCTGCGCATACTTGCCGCTCGCCTTCCAGTCGAAGTTGCCGCCATCGACGATCACACCGCCCAGCGAGGTGCCGTGGCCGCCGATGAACTTGGTTGCGGAGTGGACGACGATGTTGGCACCATGCTCCAGCGGACGGAACAGATACGGGGTGCCGAAGGTGTTGTCGACGACAACCGGCAGACCGTGCTTCTTGGCGATCTCGGAGATGGCGTCGATGTTGGGGATGTCGGAGTTGGGGTTGCCGAGCGTCTCGAGGTAGATGACCGTGGTGTTGTCCTTGATGGCCCCCTCGACCTCTTCCAGGTTATGGGCATCGACGAAGGTGGTCTCGACGCCAAACTGGGAGAGCGTATGCTCCAGCAGGTTGTAGGAGCCACCGTAGATGGTCTTCTGAGCCACCACGTGGTCACCGGCCTGGGCAAGAGCCTGCAGGGTATAGGTGATGGCAGCAGCACCGGAGGCGACGGCGAGACCCGCCACGCCACCCTCGAGTGCGGCGATACGGTCCTCGAAGACGCCCTGGGTGGAGTTGGTCAGACGGCCGTAGATGTTACCAGCATCGGCAAGACCAAAGCGGTCGGCGGCGTGCTGGGAGTTGCGGAACACATAGCTCGTGGTCTGGTAGATAGGCACGGCGCGGGAGTCGGATGCGGGATCGGCGCTCTCCTGGCCAACGTGAAGCTGCAGGGTATCGAAACCAAAGGTGTGCTCGGGGTTGTTGATGAACTGGCTCATGATGATCTCCTTGATCGAACAAAAGTAAATAAAAAGAGAGAAGTAAGTCGCTGTCTCCTGATCACGCCGACGGACGCAAACAGGAGCCCGGCATTCGTCTTGGTAAGCAATTCATATGCGGGCCTCCTTTCGCATCCCGGTTCCGTGGTTGGCTTAATTACCTACCGCCTTTGTGTGTTTTGAATAGTACGAGCATTGTTTCCCTCGGTCAATCACTTAAAAGCGCTAACCTGTTATCGTTTTTATAGATAACAATCGGAAGGATTGCGTCGATGACCCTCCAGCAGCTTCGTTTTCTGATCGCCGTGGCAGAGTCCGGCTCAATCAACGCCGCAGCTCAGCGCCTCTATACCGCTCAGTCCAACATCTCAAACGCCGTCAAAAGCCTGGAACAGGAGCTCCATCTGGAGATCTTTACGCGCTCCAGCCGCGGCGTCACGCTCACCAACGACGGCACCGAGCTTTTGGGCTATGCGCGTCAAGTCGTAGAGCAGGCCGATATGCTCGAGGCCCGCTACGAGGACGGCGGCACGCCCCAGGCGCGCCTTGCCATCTCGGCCCAGCATTACGCTTTTTCGGTCGAGGCCTTCGTCAACGTCGTCGAGCGCTGCCGGGACAGCAAGTTCGAATTCATCATGCGCGAGACCACCACGTCGCAGATCATCGATGACGTCCGCGCGTTTCGCAGCGACATCGGCATCCTCTATCTGGACGACTTTAACGCCCGCGTTCTGCAGAAGGCCTTCGCCGATGCCCGCGCAAGCTTCCATCCCCTCTTCGACGCGACGGTCCACGTCTTCGTTAGCGAGCGCCACCCGCTCGCACGCCGCCCGCAGCTGTCCCTTGCCGACCTTACACCTTATACGCGCTACAGCTTTGAGCAAGGCACCTCGAGCTCCTTCTATTACGCCGAGGAACCTTTTAGCTATATCCCTTGCGACCGCAACATACGAATCTCGGACCGCGGAACACTTACTAACTTACTTATCACGTCGAACGGTTACACCCTGTCGACCGGTGTCCTCTCCAATGAAATGCAATGGGGTATGGCATCGATCCCGTTAGCAGACGCCCCAACGATGCACGTAGGCTATATCATGCACGACGAGCGCAAGCCCTCTCCCCTCTTGCAGCAATACCTCGACGAGCTCAACCGCATCATCCGTGCCAACTAACTGTCGGAAGACGGGGTAGAAATCGTAGATTGCTAGCCCCCGGCGGGCATGGCGCTACAATGGTCACTCACACGAAACGTACCCAACGAAAGGAAGCCCGTGAAGGTCATCATCTATACCGACGGCTCGGCCCGATCAAATCCGGGACGCGGCGGCTACGGCGCCGTGCTCAAATACACCAGCCCCGCCGGCAAGACCTTCACCTCCGAGCTTTCGCGCGGCTACGCCAAGACCACCAACAACCGCATGGAGCTCATGGCGGTCATCGTGGCGCTCGAGGCACTTAACCGCCCCTGCGAGGTCGAGGTCCATTCCGATTCGCAGTACGTCGTCAACGCCTTCAACAAGCACTGGATTGACGGCTGGAAAAAGCGCGGATGGAAAACCGCCAACAAGCAGCCCGTCAAGAACCGCGACCTGTGGGAGCGCCTACTCGCCGCCAAAAGCAAGCACAAGGTTGAGTTCATCTGGGTTAAGGGTCACGCCGGCCATGAGCTCAACGAGCGCTGCGATGAGCTCGCCACCACGGCGGCCGACGGCAGCAACCTCGATATCGATACCGGCTTTAACGAGAGCGACCTGTAACGGCGTTTTCGCACGCTATTTCCTGCCCCCTCGCGCTACACTCATCCTGTAAACCGAACGGCACGAGGGGGATACATGCTGCGTATAGCGACCATCGGCACATCTATGATTACCGACGACTTTATCCAGGTCGTCAACGCCAACGACCAAGCCGCGTTTGTGGGCACGCTCTCGCGCGATGCCGAGCGCGGCGCCGCCTTTACCGCCGAACACGGCGGCGAGCGTAACTTCACCGCACTTGACGAGCTTGCGTCCGCCGACGACGTCGACGCCGTCTACATCGGCAGCCCCAATGCGCTTCACTACGAGCAGGCCCTTGCCTGCATCGCCGGTGGCAAGCATGTCATCGTCGAGAAGCCCTTCTGCGCCACCGAAGCGCAGGCGCTGGAAGTCTTCCGCGCTGCCGAGGCAGCAGGTGTCGTGGCCCTCGAGGCCATGCGTCCCCTCCACGATCCCGCCTTCCACGCCATCGAGGACGCCCTGGGCGAGATCGCCCCCATCCGCCGCGCCTCATTGCGCTTTGGCAAATATTCCTCGCGCTACAACGAGATTCTCGCGGGACGCGCCACCAATATCTTCGACTGCAATATGGCATCGGGTTCCCTCATGGACATTGGCGTCTACACCGTCGAGCCCATGGTCGAGATTTTCGGCATGCCCTCCGGCCTTACGAGCATGGCTACTCTGCTCGACCCCACCACGCAACAGCTCACGCACGGCCCCATCGATGGCTGCGGCTCCATCCTCGCCAGCTACGGCGGTGGCCGTATCTCCGTCGAGCTCGCGCACTCCAAAATTACGAACGACCTGCTGCCCTCGCAAATCGAAGGCGAGCGTGGCACTATCCAGATCGACCATCTGTCCACGCCCCGCAACGTCCGCATCGACTATCGCGGCGACGTCGTACGCGGCTCGGCGACCGAGGCACCGCGCGAACAGGGAGACAACGGCCGCGTGCTCGACCTGCCCAAATCGAGCAACACTATGGAATACGAACTCACAGACTTTATCACCGCCATCTGCGGCATCGATAACGTTAAGGAAGAGATTTGGGAGACCCCGGCGGGACGCCACGAGCTTGGCCACTACCGCGATGTCACGCTCGTCTCGCTGCGCATCATGGATGCCGTGCGCCAGCAGGCCGGCATAACCTTCCCGGCCGACGCAGGCAAGCAGGCATAGCGATGGGCCTCTTCGATACGTTCTTCTCCAGCGTCACCGGCGGCAGTCGAGAGCCTCAAAAACCATCAAACATTGAGCTCGAGTTGCGCCGCAGGCTTACTGTGCTCGCAAGCGACGAGGCCACTCAAGACACTCCCCTGCGCTATTTCCTGCGCTGGGCGGGGCAAGTCCAGGGCGTTGGTTTTCGCTTCACCAACACCAACCTCGCACAGGCACGCGCACTCACCGGCTGGGTGCGCAACATGGAAGACGGCTCGGTCGAGATGGAGATACAGGGAGCTCCGGCAAACATCCTATCTCATCTCGAGGCGCTTCATGCCTCCTACGAGCGCATGGGAACGCGCTTTCGCCTCGTAGAAGCCCAGGCCCAAGCCCCACTTGCCAATGAAGACAGCTTCATTCCTCGTTATTAGTATTGTGTGCTAAATACGGTATCATTTACCTACAACCGTTTGTAGAAAAGAGGCGAGGCGCATGGCGGTGCAAAGAAGGAATACCAGGCAGCGAAAGCTGGTTCTTGACGCCGTGCGCCAAAGCTACAACCATCCCACCGCCGACGAAATCTACAACGTCGTGCGCGCACAGGATGACAAAATCAGCCGCGGTACGGTCTACCGCAATCTCAATCTCTTGGCCGACGCCGGCGAGATCCTCTCCATCAAGACGCCGGGCGGCAGCCGCTTCGATCGCACGATCGAGCCGCATGCGCATATCATCTGCACCTCATGCAGCCGCGTCATCGACGTACCGCTCCCCTTCGATGCCCAGCTCGACGCCAAGGCGTCCGAGCAAATCGGCTGGCACGTCACGTCGCACTACACCATCTTCGAGGGTCTCTGCCCCGACTGCCGGTAGATGTTTGGGACATGCCTACTCAGCAAGTAGACGACGCAGCTCCTCTTCGACCGTGCGCACGTAGCGGACACGGTCATTGACACCGCGCATGCTGGGATTGCAGCTCTCCATCAGATAGGGATGGCCCACCACGTTGAGCATGTCGCGATCGTTTTCGTTATCGCCAAACGCCATCATTTCGTTAGGTGAGATCCCCAGCGCACAACCATAATCGGCAAGCGCGGACCCCTTGCCCGAATCAAAGCCGATAAAGTCGGTCCATTCGGTTCCCGACGTCATCACATCGACCCGGTCGCTAAAGCGACGCACAAAATACTCCAGCGCCGCCGGCTGCTCCGCCTCGGGCGTCTGGAAGGCAATCTTAATGACATCCTCGTCAATGTCTTCGGGACGGTCGACTACCGCCACATCACAATGGACCTCATAACGCAGGTGGTCAACAAACGCATCGTTGCTGCTCATGGTGTAGAGGTGTCCCTTGCACGAAAGGGTCACGTCGGCATGGGGGTACGCAACCACGGCATTCGCGATATCCATGGCCAGGCCACGCTCCATAGAACGCTTGACCACGGCACGCCCCTCGCTCATGACCAGGGCTCCGTTTTCGCATACATAGGCGAGTTCATCGGCCACCGGGGCAAACAGGTAGCGCAGGCTCGCATATTGACGGCCACTCGCCGGCATAAACACGATACCGCGACGATGCAGCTCATCGATAAGCTCAAAGGCCTCGGAACGCGGTTCGCGCTCCCCCGGGTGCAGCAACGTGCCGTCCAAATCGCATGCAATCAGCTTGATTCCCTCAAGACCCATATGCTTCCCCCAAAGCCTCCTATCAACAGCAAGACGGACCTTGATCGGTCACCCCTCAAAGCCCGTCTTGCGCATACGCGCGCTTAGTCGCGCGTCTTTTTAACGATGGTAAAGTCCGGAGCCATGCTCACGACAACATCGGCCGCGCTCGACGCAAAGCGTCGGCCCGCATCGAGCTCGCGCGAAACGATCGAGATTCGAGCTCCCTCGACGCCGCGAAGCATACGGCCCAAAACCGGCTGCACCGGCGTATACATGCGCACGGTATGCTCGTCCGAGTCGCCCCGGAAGAGCGGCGCATGCATGTTGCCGATCTCCCAGCACGCATGCGCGAGCGCAATCGGATCCATGCGGTCGACTTCGACCAAATAGACCTCGGCGCTGCGCAGGCGCACGACAACCACCACGGGCACCCTGCCCGAACGGTCAATGGTGAGCACGTCGCCATCGGCAAGACGACCGCCGTCGGCAGTATCCAGCCGAACATCGATCGTGCGCCCCAGCTCCGTCACGCCCACAAACGTGCGCGCATCAGCCTGGTCCCAATCGAGCAGGAGCTCGTCAACTTCAAAGACACCGCCCAGCTCCCGGCGAAGTAGGAGTTCATAGGACGGATCGTTGAGATTTCCCAAGCATGTCGTCGAAACCAAGCGTTCAGGCATACTCTAGCCCTCGACCTCGACGAGCTCGATATCAAAGTTGAGGTCCTTGCCGGCCAGCTCGTGGTTGGCGTCGAGCGTCACGGCCTCGGGCGTCACGTCGATGACGACGGCGGGGACGGGCATACCGCTCGGCGTGGACAGGAAGAGCTTCATGCCCTTCTCGATCTGCTCGATGTTGGGAACCTGTTCGGCCGGGAAGGTAATAACCATCTCGGGGTTGTGCTCGCCGTAGGCATCGGCGGCCGGGATGTGCACGGTCTTCTTCTCGCCCACCTGCATGTCGACAACAGCGGCATCGAAGCCCTTGATCATCTGACCGGTGCCGCAGGTGAACTCCAGCGGCTCGCCGCGATCGTAGGAGCTATCGAATTGCGTGCCGTCGTCGAGCGTGCCGCGATAATGAGTCTTGACCTTCTTGCCCTGGTTGGACATGGAAACCTCCGTGATAAGGGCGGCGCACAACGCGGGCCGCCATGAACATATGGCGCTAACTATACCCTAGTCATACAATTCAAAGACAGTTTGCAAAGAAACGCTGCAACCGGAGGAACCATGGCATATCCCGTATTTGACCTACACTGCGACACCGCCGACCGCATCGGCTGGGCCACGCTCGATCTCGACCTGCGCTTTACCGCCGGCACCGACGGTTATTTCCCCGGCGACGAAACGCATCCGCAAGATTTCGACCTCATCGAGGGCAACGCCTGCGCCATCTCGCTCGCAAAGATCGGCAACACGCCGTGGGCACAGTGCTTCGCCACGTTTGTCCCCGACGAGATTCCCACCGCCCACGCCGCGCGCTTCCAGGCGCAGATCATGGCGCACATGAGCGGCCAGGCAATGCTTAACCACGACCGCATGGTCAACGTACGCAGCGCGGCAGACATTCGCCCTGCGCTCAAAGACGGCAAGGTCGCCTGCATCCACACCATCGAAAACGCCACGTTCTTTGCCGAGGACCCCGCGCTGATCGAGGTACTCAAGAGCCTGGGCGTACTCATGTCATCACTCAGCTGGAACGCGCAGGGGCCGCTCGCGAGCGGCCACGACACCCACGCCGGCCTCACCGCCGCCGGCATCGAGGCCCTTACGCAGATGGAACACGCCGGCATGGTGCTCGACGTCTCCCACCTCAACGATGAGTGCTTTGACGAGGTTGTCGCCCACGCCACGCGCCCCTTCGTCGCCAGCCACTCCAACTCCCGTACCGTCTGCAGAGTCAAGCGCAACCTCACCGACGACCAGTTCCGCACCATTCGCGACATGGGCGGTATCGTCGGCCTCAACTACTGCAGCGAGTTCCTTTCCAACGACGCAACCAAAAAGACCGCCGCAGACGTCACCTTCGACCAGCTAGCGGCACATATCGAGCACTGGCTCGACCTGGGCGGCGAGGACGTCATCGCACTCGGTGGCGACTGGGACGGCGCCACTGTGCCCGCCTTCCTCTCCGATGCCAGCATGATGCCCGAGTTCCAGAACATGCTCTCCAAGCACTTTGGCAAGACCGTGATGCAAAAGCTCTGCAGCGACAACGCGCTTGCCTTCTTTGAGCGTTATTAATTTCACATCCCTTGAGCGGGCCGGCATGCCGAACGGTCGACATGCCGGCCCGTCCCCAATCCAAAGGACCGCTTTTGACGCAGCAGTTTACGATTTCCGCATCCCGACCGGATGGGACGCCCATCCCCGTCGTCGTTACCAAAAAGTGCGTCAAGAACTTCAACCTACGCGTCACTTCGAGCGGTGAGGTCCACGCCAGTGCACCGCTCGGTGCCAGCCGCGAGCGTATCGAAGCGTTTGTGAAGCGCAACAGCGCCTGGATTATCAGCCGACTTGCCCAGCGCGAGCAACGTCAGGCGACGGCGCGAGAGCCGCTCAGTCCCTCGTCCATCATTGCGCTTTGGGGCAAACCCATCACCGTTCAGGATGCACTCGACCACAACTGTGCATCACCCGCACCGCGGCCCAAGCAGGCCACCTTCGCAAGTTTTATGGGTGCCGACGAGCCAAGTGGGTGCACGCAGGCAAAGCAGCGCACAGCCCTCGACGGCCTAACGCCCAAAGAACTCCAGACCCACATCGATCAGCTCTATACGTCCGAAGTCACATCGACGCTACGTGATATGGTGCACGCATACGAAATCGCAATGGGCGTCGCCGTATCCCGCGTTTCCGTGCGCGGCATGAAAACGCGCTGGGGATCATGCACGCCCAAGACCGGAGCCATTCGCATCGCACGCGAACTTGCCGCCTATCCCATCGAATGCCTCGACATGGTTGTCGCCCACGAGCTCGTCCACTTGCTCGAGCCAAGCCACAACCAGCGGTTCCACGTCCTGCTCGACACATACTGCCCCAACAATAGAGCACTGTCTCAGCGACTCAAAAAACCACCTGTCAACGAGTTGTAGGGCCAGTTAGCGCACGCGCTCGATCTCGACACCGCAGCTTGCCAGGGGAAGACCGACGGGCGCCCAAGGCTTATCGAGCTTAACGCGCACGCCAAGCAGCAGAGGGTAACGACGCAGCAGCATCTGGGCTGTCCCCTCGGCTGCCGCCTCGATGAGCTTAAACGTATGCTCGCGCAGATAGCCATCGACATCATGGCACACCGAGCCGTAGTCAATCGAGGCATCCAGGCTATCGTGCTCCCCCGCTGCACGCAGGTCGGCATAGAGCACCAGGGACACGATGAACTTCTGGCCCAGCGCGTTCTCTTCGGGATACACGCCGTGGTTGGCAAAGACCTCGAGACCGTCGATAGTAATGCGATCGGCATGGCGAAGATCGTCATAGCCCACGTGGGGCACCGGCGCTGCAGTGGATATTTCGCCCCTTTCACGGCGAGCGAGCTCGGCGCCTTCAGTCTTGGTGGCATTCTCGGGCAGTTTCTTGTTACTCATCGCGATCGTCTCCTTCGTTTAGAACCCCGACCGCGCAAATCAACTACACGCGAATCGACAGGTTCTTTTTATCATCGCTCCAGTTGCAAGCATTGCGCGCGGGGCATGCAAAGCAGGCGCGCGACGCTTTGTCGGCTGCATAGAGCAGACGCTCAAGCGGTTGGCTGTTCACGCGCAGCTTTCGATGGCCCAGAATGGCCGTCTTAATGGCTGCGGCATCGGCCGGCTCAAACGCCATGTCATCGGGCATGCCACCGAGGATCGCATCAGCGACGCGTTCGCTTGCAACATCATGGGATATACCCGATTCATACTGTTCATCTTTGCCGATATCGTGAAGAAGTGCCGTGGCGTAGATGACCTCGCGGTCAAATTCGAGCTGCTCCTCGAGATTCTTAATCCACATAATGCGAGCGACATCGAACAGATGGTCAATACCGTGGCGGCAGAAGATGCGCCCCGATTCCAACTGTGCAATGTTGCCCAGGTGCCGCCGGAACAGCCCGTTGGCACAAATGTAATCAATGCGAGGCATGGCGCCAAAGGGGGCCAGGCCCGAAGCCATAAAGCCGCGACGCGACGTCCCCTCATCGGTCTTCGATGTAAAGTCGTTGACGACTCTCATGGTTAGCGGCCCAGCATCCTAAAGAAACGCTCCTCGAGCGCGGGATCGGTCTCAAAGACGCCGCGGCGAGCGAGCGTCACGGTCTTGGTGCCGGGCTTTTGCACGCCACGCATCGTCATGCACATATGCTCAGCTTCCATGAGCACAATCGCTCCCTGGGGAGCAAGATACTCCATGAGGGCATCGGCAACCTGTGCGCACAGTTGCTCCTGCAGCTGCAGACGGCGGGCATAAACCTCAACCGTGCGAGCAAGCTTGGAAAGCCCAGCCACCCGACCGTTAGGGATATAACCAATGGCGGCCTTGCCATAAAACGGTAGCAGATGATGTTCACACAGCGAGTAGAACGTGATATCGCGCTCGATAACCAAATCGTCCGAAGCGACGGCAAAGGTTTTGGACAGGTGCTCCTCGGCACTCTGGTCCATGCCGCCGGCGATCTCACCATACATACGGGCAACGCGCGCCGGGGTCTCCAGCAGGCCCTCACGAGTTGGGTCCTCGCCTATGCCCTCAAGCAACAGCTTAATGGCGGCCTCGACTTTTTCCTGATCGACCATCTGGGCCTCACTTTTCCGATTTCACGTTCGCGCTATGGTACCACGCCCTCCGGCATCGACCACAAGCTACATAGTATGGGTCGAATAGACCGGATCGTCCCGCCAAAGCTCCACAGCGTCGCAAAGCGCAACGCCCTCACGCACAGCGCGGTCGCGCGTAGCGTTCATATCGATCACACGCTGGTTACTCGAGCCCCTAAAGCGCAACGAGATATCATAAAGATCCTGAACAAACGGGCCATCCACCAACATGTCGAGGCAGGCGAGAATGCGGTCCGTCACCTCGGTATAGTGACGACCGCCCGGCATAAGTTCCTCGAGCACGTCGCCGGTAAAGCACCAAATGGTCTTCCCCGACCCCACAGGATAAGTGGCACGCACACGTTCGATAAAGTCAACGAGCCCCACCTGGTTCTCGGGTTCCATAGGCTCCCCACCCAGAATCGTCAGGCCATCAATAAAGGGATGGTCGAGGCTCTCGATAATCTTGTCCTCGACGGTGCGATCAAACGGCTCGCCCGCAGCAAAGTCCCACGCGACAGAGTTAAAGCAATTCTTGCACCCACGACGGCACCCACTCACAAACAGAGAAGTACGAACGCCTTCCCCATCAGCAATGTCGAAATACTTAATGTTCGCGTAGTTCATAGGTAACTCTCCCGGGAGGCCGGGACATATCATCCCGTCCTCAAACATTCTCGGCCTTCGGCCTGCGAAACTGCGGGCGGGACGATATGTCCCGGCCTCATGCAAAGGGTAACTCAATGAACGAAGCGAACATCGAGTATAGGGTTCGAGGTCCAATAAAAACTGGGTTGCGGCTCAACCGCCATCGCAAGTAAATCGCAGCTGCAGCTCGAATTATTTCCGCTAAGAACTTCGAGGAGTGAGCAGACCGCATGCTGCATCTCAGCTACATCAACTTGGCCGCCCCGTAGCGAGGCCCCGGACCTTTGCTCGATATGAGTTCCGCACGAACAGGAGGCGCCAGTGGCGCCTCCGTCGTGAGCCAGGACTGTCCGAAATAGCGAGTAAAGGTCCGGGGCCTCGCTACGGGGCGGCCTGGGATGACTATTAGAGATGCAGCACGCGGTCGCGGATCTCCTCGGTTCGACCCTGGTTCCAGAACTGGGTACCGATGTAGCCGCACGTGCGACGGGCGACATTCATCTTCTCCTGGTCGCGGTTGCCGCAGCTGGGGCACTCCCACACCAGCTTGCCGTCATCCTCGACAATCTTGATCTCGCCATCGTAGCCGCACACCTGGCAGTAGTCGCTCTTGGTGTTGAGCTCGGCGTACATGATGTTGTCGTAGATATACTGCATCACGCGGATGACAGCCTTGAGGTTGTCCTGCATGTTGGGAACCTCGACGTAGGAGATGGCACCGCCCGGCGAAAGCTGCTGGAACATGCCCTCGAACTTGAGCTTGTCGAATGCGTCGATCTCCTCGGACACGTGGACGTGGTAGCTGTTGGTGATGTAGCCCTTGTCCGTCACGCCCGGGATGATGCCAAAACGACGCTGCAGGCACTTGGCGAACTTGTAGGTCGTCGACTCAAGCGGGGTACCGTACAGCGAGAAGTCAATATCGCTTTCGGCCTTCCACTCGGCGCACTTGTCGTTCATGCGCTGCATGACTGCCATGGCAAAGGGCGTGCCCTCCTTCTCGGTGTGGCTGTGGCCCGTCATGTACTTGACGCACTCATACAGGCCGGCATACCCCAGGCTGATGGTGGAATAGCCGCCCACGAGCAGCTTATCGATCGTCTCGCCCTTCTTCAGACGCGCCAGGGCGCCGTACTGCCAAAGAATCGGCGCGGCATCCGAAAGCGTGCCCATCAGGCGCTCATGACGGCACAGCAGGGCACGATGGCACAGCTCAAGGCGCTCATCGAAGATCTTCCAGAACTTGTCCATGTCCTGATGCGAGCTCAGCGCGACATCGGGCAGGTTGATGGTCACAACACCCTGGTTAAAGCGGCCATAGTACTTAGGTTTGGTCGGGTCATAGTTCAGCGCGTTGGCAACATTGTTAAAGCCGTTGCCCGAGCGGTCGGGCGTCAGGAAACTGCGACAACCCATGCAGGTGTAGCAATCGCCGTTGCCGGCGGTCTCGCCCTTCGACAGCTTGAGCTCGCGCATCTTCTTCTCGGAGATGTAATCGGGCACCATGCGCTTGGCGGTGCACTTGGCGGCGAGCTTGGTCAGATAGAAGTACGGCGAATCCTCGCGAATGTTATCGTCCTCGAGCACGTAGATAAGCTTGGGGAATGCCGGGGTAATCCACACACCGGCTTCGTTCTTAACGCCCTCATAGCGTTGACGAAGCGTCTCCTCCACGATCATGGCAAGGTCGTGCTTCTCCTGGGGCGTACGGGCCTCATTGAGATACATAAAGACCGTCACGAACGGCGCCTGGCCATTGGTGGTCATAAGGGTCACGACCTGATACTGAATCGTCTGGACGCCGCGACGGATCTCATCGCGCAGACGGTCCTCAACGACCTCACGGACCTTTTCGGCAGATGCCGAAACACCGAGCTCCTCGAGCTCGCGGGCAACCTCGCCGCGAATCTTTTGACGGCTCACCTCAACAAACGGGGCAAGATGGGTCAGCGAAATAGACTGGCCGCCGTACTGGGAGGAAGCAACCTGGGCGATAATCTGCGTCGCGATGTTGCAGGCAGTCGAGAAGCTGTGCGGCTTCTCGATCAGCGTGCCCGAGATAACGGTGCCGTTCTGGAGCATGTCCTCCAGGTTCACCAGGTCGCAGTTATGCATGTGCTGGGCAAAGTAGTCAGAATCGTGGAAGTGGATCAGGCCCTCATTGTGGGCATCCACGATCTCCTGGGGCAGCAGCACACGCTGAGTCAGATCCTTTGAAATCTCGCCGGCCATATAGTCGCGCTGGACGGAATTGACGGTCGGGTTCTTGTTAGAGTTCTCCTGCTTGACCTCTTCGTTATTGCACTCGATCAGCGACAGAATCTTGTCGTCGGTCGTGTTCTTCTGGCGCTTCAGGCTCTGAACATAGCGATAGATGATGTAGTGGCGGGCGACCTCGTAGCAGTCGAGACGCATGATCTCGTCCTCGACCAAATCCTGGATCTCCTCGACCGAAACGGTGTGGCCCGCGTTCTCGCATGCCTCGGCGACGTTTTGCGCCGCATAAACCACCTGGCGGTCGGTAAGACGAGAGCTCTCCTCGACCTCCAAGTTTGCGGCGCGGATGGCATTGACGATCTTATCGATGTCAAAGACAACCTCGGTGCCGCTGCGCTTGATGATCTTCATCCTCTTGCCTCTTTCGCGTCGTAGCCTCATTGCGCTTCAGAGCCAAACGATGCCCGGCAGGGCCTGCCCCTGCCTTGCGGCGCCGTCGCGCAATCTGTGTTCTCGATAAACCATAAGCCTCCATGCGGACAATCCTCGCAGCCAATCAAGGGGCTCGAAGATCCATCCAAATGGGGCGAATAAGGTCCTCGTTCTCTGTCCGCCATCTATCATACGACAAAGAGGCATCTATATCCTGTATTCTTTTTTTAGGTCAAACACAACATATAGTGTTTCAGCAGGTCAAAGCAATTAGTCATTTTGCAGACGCATTAATTATGAGGGGTTCTTGGCAAGTCGGTAAAACGTTACCAACACGGCTACCTGCATGGCAGTTATAAAACCCCCTTAGTCAAGCCGCTGACAAATCCTACCAAAACCAAGCCGCTCACGCCAAAAGAATCCAAAAGATTATGCTTGACCAACATGTTGCGGTCACGGTCGGCCAGAACGTATGCAACCTGCCGGCACCTCTACGGGGACCTTGGATCAATATTTGCTGACATATTTGACGGCGTGCTTGGTAGCAAAACAAAACAGCTCAGAGGACATAGCCTCTGAGCTGCGAACATTTGGTGGGCGTTAGAAGATTTGAACTTCTGACCTCTTCCGTGTCAGGGAAGCGCTCTCCCCCTGAGCTAAACGCCCAAATGGAGCGGACAACGGGACTCGAACCCGCGACCCCAACCTTGGCAAGGTTGTGCTCTACCAACTGAGCCATGTCCGCTTACGAGGATTAATCTTACGTGATGCCCGCATCCTATGCAAGAACTTTTTTTGAAAAGTTTTGCGACGCTCTCGCGAGGGCATCAGTCGTCACGAAAGGCGCGAACAAACGCAGGCTCGCAGCGAGATGCCCCTACATCTCACCGAGCATGATCCAGGCAGAGCTGTCCTGCGCGAGCCTGCCGTCTGCAAGCGGTGATGAGGTGAGCAGGACCCTGCCCGCCGGCAGCTCCACGGGTGCTGCACCGAAGTTCGTCACACACGCCCAGCCGTTATCGCGGCGATAGGCGATGACGCCGCCCTCAGCGCCCTCGGCACCATCCGCAAGACCGGTGCGCCCGTCAAGATCGAGCCACGCAAGATCGTTGGCGCACCCGCGCAGCTTGCGCCGCAGCCAGAGGGCGTCACGATAGAGCGCAAGCATCGATGTCGGGTCCACTTCTTCCCTATCGGCAGCATAATCGGAAAACCATGCAGGCTGCGGCAGATGGGGCGCCGCATCGGCGTCTGCCGGCGAAAACCCAAACGATCCGCCCTGAGCGGGATCGTCCGCCGCCACCCACGGCAGGGGCACACGACAGCCGTCGCGCCCCTTCTCACGCTTCGGTCCGTGCGTATTGGTCGCAGCAGGGTCTTCGAGTGCAGCCCACGGGATATCAGCCACCTCAAAAAGGCCGAGCTCCTCACCCTGATACACGTATGCCGAGCCCGGAAGCGCCAGCTCAAGCAAAAGGGCCGCCCGCGCGCGGCGCTCGCCGAGTTCACGGTCCTCGTCATAAGACGACCCGTCGCGCAAGAGCCAGTCGAGCGCAATCTGGTGGTAGCGCGTCGCCTTGATTTGCGGCAGGGCATAGCGTGTCGCCACGCGCGGCACGTCGTGGTTGGAGAGTACCCAGGTCGAGGCGGAATCGGATTCGACGGCTGCCTTCAAGCCCTTCTCGATTGCAGTGTGCATGTCATCATAGGTCCAAGTGGCCTTGGCAAACTCAAAGTTGAATGTCTGGCCAAGCTCGCTGGGACGCGCGTAGAGATACTGGCGCTCGGGCAGCACCCACGCCTCGGCAACGGCACTGCGCGGCGGATTATAGCGGTCGAACACGCGGCGCCACTCGCGATAGATCTCGTGGACCTCATTGCGGTCCCACAGCGGATGGGTGCCGTCGTCAACCATGTCATCGCCCTCGGCGAGATGCCACCGGTCGAGGTCATCGCGGTCGAGATCCTTGGCGAGACCCTGCGCCACATCAATGCGAAAGCCGTCGACGCCTCGATCGCTCCAAAACGCCAGGACGTCGCAAAAGAGCGCGTGAACCTCAGGGCATGACCAGTCAAAGTCCGGCTGCTCGGGCGTAAACATGTGCAGATACCACTGACCGTCCGCAACACGCGTCCATGCGGGGCCGCCAAAGTTGGCATTCCAATTGGTGGGAGGCAGCTCGCCATGCTCGCCGCGACCATCGCGGAAGATATAACGGGCGCGTTCGGGCGATCCGGGGCCGGCGGCAAGAGCGGCTTTGAACCAGGGGTGCTGGTTGGATGAATGGTTGGGCACGATGTCGACGATGACCTTGATGCCGCGCGCGTGAGCCGCAGCGATCATGTCATCGAAGTCGTCAAGCGAGCCGAGACGTGGGTCGACATCGCAGTAGTCCGCCACATCATAGCCGCCATCGACAAGAGGCGAAGGGTAAAACGGGCTCAGCCAGATGGCCTCGATACCCAGCCGCTCAAGATAGTCCATCTGCTGGGTAATGCCCGCGATATCGCCCAGACCCGAACCAGTCGAATCCTTAAACGAGCGCGGGTAGATCTGATAGATCGCGGCATCGGACATCCATGAACGCGAAGAGGACTTTTCTGTAGCCATGGGATGAGTCTCCCTTGCAACGAGGTTTTGTGAGATGCCCACGATCATACGCCCAAAGCGGACATTCGCGGCAAACAATGCCACAGCCACGACCCAAAACGCTCGCTCCCTCTCGGGTTCGAACCTCCCGGGACAAATCGACCGATTAGTAAAAAGAACGGAAGACCCACTCCCCCGGCCACGACAGCGAGCGGGCTCCGGGTGCCCCAGGTTGCCGCGAAAGAGGAGGGAAGCGTACTTTATGTACGCAACCGACGATTGAGGGGCAAGATGGGGTGCCCGGGGCTCGCGCAGCGTCAACAAAAAACGCGGTTCGTTAGAACCGCGTAAGATAGTTGGAGCGGACAACGGGGCTCGAACCCGCGACCCCAACCTTGGCAAGGTTGTGCTCTACCAACTGAGCCATGTCCGCATATGTAAAACAAAACGGGCGCCGGAGCGCCCGGATGTTGCCTGGAGGCGAAGCCCGGATTCGAACCGGGGGTAAAGGCTTTGCAGGCCTCTGCCTTACCACTTGGCCACTTCGCCGAAAAAGGACCGCCTAAACGGTCCGGAAATGCAATGGAGCGGACAACGGGGCTCGAACCCGCGACCCCAACCTTGGCAAGGTTGTGCTC
>DXZW01000015.1 GCA_019419455.1 Collinsella sp.
GCGATTGGCGAAAATACGTTGGTGAAAATGGTGAAAAATATATTGACGCTAACATGCCGGAGCGGAACCTCGAGAAGTCGCCGACCTCGGACGCGAAGGCGGCGGCGAGCGCGAACCCGCACCCCTTGATCGACTGGAGCGCCTCGACCTCCGCCGAGAGGGGGCCCGCCGCGACGGCGGCCCTGTACTCGGCGAGGAGGTCGTCGCGCGTCTCGGCGGCCGCCTCGACCTCGTTCCTCAGCGCCGCAAGCGCCCGGATGCCGCCGTCGTCGGCGGGCCGAACCTTGTCGAGCCACCTGAGGAAGTCGTACGTCCAGTACCTCCGGGGGTTTCCGGCCGGCGTCGTGCCGCCGTAGACATAGCCGCGGCGGGCCAGGAACGCCAGGAGCCGCTGCTTCGCCGCCGCGAGCCTCGCGGTCGCGGCGTCGTGGGCGGCGGCGAGGTCCCTGAGCCCCTCGATCTCGGGGGACGGCACCCATACCGGGGAGATATCGTGCGACAGTATCGCCTTGGCCATCCTGGCCGCGTCGTTGCGGTCGTTCTTGGACGAGAGGTCGGCCGCCGACCTCGGGACCTTGGAGACGGCCGCGACGACGCAGTCGACGCCGAGCCCGGAGAGCTCCCTCTGCGGGGCGAAGCCGAGGTAGCCGCTCTCGTAGGCGGCGAGCGACGGGCCGGGGAAGCCCGACATCCACTCCGCGACCTCGCCCCACGGGTTGCCGCGGAACCTCCTCGTCACGGCCTCGCCCGTCTCCGCGTCGAGCGCGCAGACGGTGGTGGACCTGAGGTGTACGTCCATTCCGAAGGCGGTAGAATATCTAGGCACGGGAGCCTCCCAACCTCGTTGCGGCGCGGCTGCGCCTCTGGCACTTCAACAACATTGTCGCAGCCCCGACCCGCGGTCACGAGCGGGGGCTCCTGTCGTTTCCGTGCCCCTGGATTGGGTCATAGTGTCTGTCGTTTCCAAGACATCGGCGTTGCCTTGCTTCGGGAATGCGGCAGATAGGGACGTTCCTTTTCTGCCGGCAGTTTGGGACACTCCTTACGGGACACCCCCTCCACAGCGCCTATGCCAGCTTGTCGATTTGCCCAATCTCCCAGAGCGGAATGTTGACGAGCGTGCCCTCGTCTCTATATGCCGCTAACGATGTTCTCACGCAGCGCTCGAGCTTGAACTTCTCGCAGGCAATCCTCAGGCTCTTTGCTTTGAGGTTCTCTGCCGCCTTGACCTCGAGCGGAAGCACGGTCCCCGCATGGTCGATGGCAAAGTCAGTCTCTGCATTGCCGGAGGAGGATGACCAATACGCGGGAGTTTTGCCTTGGAGCAAAAGCTCCTGTGCGACGTATTGCTCGGTCAGCGAGCCTTTGAACTCCGTAAAAACAGCGGGCCCGTTCAGAACAATGGCTGGCGAGAGGCCGGAGAGTGCTCCGAGGATGCCGGTGTCGATGCAGAACAGCTTGAAGCCCGAGAGATCCTCGTAGCTTGTGAGCGGTGATCTTAGGGCGGAAACACGTGGTACCTTATGAACGATTCCATAGTCCATGAGCCACTGGAGGCTTTCCTCAAAATCGCGTGCGCGCGCCCCGGGACGGAGCGCACCGTAGACGAACTTCTTGTTTTCCTTTGCGAGCTGGCCGGGAAGGGATTTCCAAACCAGCCTCATGCGCTCGACGATGCGGGCTGGCGCATGCTTGCCAAAATCGGATTCGTAAGCTTCGATGATTTGCTGCTGAAGCCTGCGGGCCTCGATGAAATCGTGGGAGGCGGCGAAAGCGGAGACAACTTCTGGCATGCCACCGACAACGAGGTATTCCTTGAGCAGGCGCTCGAGCTTTTCGGAAACGTTTGCCAGCAGGTCCATGTCTGCGGCAAGGATGGCATCTGCGAGCGGATCGCCATCGACGGCACGAACGAACTCGACAAACCCCATGGGGCGCATGGTAAGCTGGTCGATCTTGCCGACGGGGAACGACTCGTTTTCGCGTCGGAGCGCGAGCCCCATATAGGAGCCGGCTGCCATGATATGGTATTCCGGCGCCAGCTCGTTGAAGTATTTGAGCGAGGTGATGCCACGCGGTGCCTCTTGGATTTCGTCGAAGATGATGAGCGTGTCTGTCGGCGTTATGGTCTGGCCGCGCAGGAGCTCTATCTGGGAGATGATGCGTTTGGGGTCAAGGCTTCCGTCGAACAGCGAACGTGCGCCCGGTTCGAGCATAAAGTCAAAACGGATGACGTTTTGATACTGCTGGCCTGCGAATTCGTTAAGAAGCCAGGTTTTTCCCGTCTGGCGGGCCCCCTTAAGCAGGAGGGGCTTGCGGTTTGTCCTAGATTTCCAAGCGATGAGTTCGTCCATTAGCTGTCGCTGCATACTGCCTCCTAACGATCATGTTTAGTATAAGACTGTTTTGGTCTTTCCATTGAAAAATGTGGGAATGAACCACGTCTTTCCATCGAATAATGTGGGAGGCAATCACGTTTTTCCATCGAATAATGTGAGGGTTTAGGTAGGCATCTGGGGACGTTCTTTTTCTGCCGGCAGTTTGGGACACTCCTTGTTTTGGTGCAAATTAGTTACCCTTGCATCAGAAAACGGCACCCGTCGGCGATGTTGCCGGCGGGCGCCGTTGTCTTGAAGACGAAATGATCCGTTTTCCTTCGTCCCCAGGGGATCATTACAGTGAGTCGATAAAGCGCTGCTGGGCGGCGCGGCCGGATTCGTCCCATTTAAAGACGCCGGCGTTGTCGAGTACGTGGCCAAACACCACGCCGACCTCCTCGTGCAGGATGTCGATGGCATTATCCGCCGTAAGATCGTCGGCGCGGCGAGCAAAAACGTCCTCGGCCCATGCGGCGTGGCTGTGGCAAAGGTCGTCGCCCTCGAGCGCGCTGGCAAGGTCGTAGCTGGCATCGGCCTTGGCCGCCAGCAGGTGCTCGCGGACAGCGCCGAGCTCGGGAACCAAGCGCGGCGGCAAAATCGCCAGGCCCATGACCTCGATCAGGCCGATGTTCTCCTTCTTAATGTGGTGATACTCGGCATGCGGGTGGAACACGCCCAGCGGATGCTCGTCGGTCGTGATGTTGCAGCGAAGCGCCAGGTAGGCCTCGTAGATCTCGCCGCCGGCATTGCCGCGGGAGTCGACGCGGCGGATGACCGGCGTCACGGTGTTGTGCGCCACGCCGTCGGCCGTGTGCGCGATGACGCCCACCGACTCATCGGTCCACTCGCGCCAGGCGAGGATAATCTTCTCGGTGGCATCGAGCAGCTGAGCGCGGTCGTGCGAGCGCAGGCGCAGCACCGAGAGCGGCCACTGCAGCACAGTGCCGGTGACCTGGTCAAAACCGGGCACGCTAAACTGCGAGACCTCGGCGGCATGCATCATGGGGAACTCGTGCGCGCCGCCCTGGAAGTGGTCGTGCGACAGAATCGAGCCGCCCACGATAGGCAGGTCGGCGTTGGAGCCGATGAAGTAATGCGGGAACAGGTCCACAAAGTCGAGCAGGCAGGTCAAGCCCTTGCGGTCGACGTGCATCGGACGATGCTCGGAGCTCATGGCAATGCAGTGCTCGTTAAAGTACGCGTACGGACTGTACTGGAAGCCCCAGCGCTCGCCGTCGAGCTGGATGGGGATAACGCGCAGGTTCTGACGGGCGGGGTGGGCGCCGCCGTCGGCTGTTGCGGAACGTCCTGGATAGCCCTCGTTTTCGATACAGAGCTGGCAGGCGGGATACTTCTCGCCCGTGTTCTTGGCCGCACCGGCCGCGGCGATATCGCGCGGGTCCTTTTCGGGCTTGGACAGGTTGATGGTGATCTCAAGATCGCCCCAGTTGGTAGGGGTGCTCCATTTGATGTTGCGCGCGATGGCGGCACGGCGCACGTAGCCGGCGTCGCAGCACAGGCCGTAGAACCAGTCGGTCGCGGCGCGGGGCTCATTGACGCCCATACGTCCGTTGAACTCCTCGTTTACAACCGAAGGCCTCGGCATGAGCGCGCCCATGATGCGCATGGCGATGCGGTCGCGGCCCGACGCCGTGTCCTCGGCAGCACCGTTGGCAACGGCGGCCTCGGAAAGCACGGCAAGCGTGCCTTCAAGGTCAAAGTCGGGCAGGGTATCGGGGTGCAAAAGTGAGAGTTTCTCAACCTGGAGCGCCCAGGCCATATCGAGTGCGGGACCCGTGGCGCCGATGCACTCCAAAATGGTGTTGTATGCCCAGATCCGGTCGTCCTGGCCGATCATCGATCGGTGGATGGCGTACTCGATCAGGTTCTGCGCGGCCTCTCGCACGTCAGTCATTACAGCCATGCCGCGTAAGCCCCCTTGTCAGAGATGGCGTAGTGGCGGGCAGAGCCCTCGCCCAGCCAGCCGTTCATCTTGGCAATGAAGGTGTCGACCAGATCGAGCGGCACGAAGGCCTGGATGGTGCCACCAAAGCCGCCACCGTGGATACGGACGGCGCCGCGGCCGTCGAGCACGTGCTCGGCCAGCGCCAGGGCATACATGGAAGGCTGCTCGGAACCCAGCTTGGCAACAACATTCTGCAGGTACATGGCAGAGCTGGCGCCGGACTCGCGCGTCAGGACCAGGAACTGGTCAATGTCGCCGGCGTTGAGCGCTGCCCAGCGCTTGTCGACCAGGCCGTTCTCGTACCAGTAGTGAACGGCGCGCAGGCAGGCGCGGTCGCCCAGCTTGGCGCGCAGCTCGGGGAGCTTGGCGTCAAAGTCGGCAACGTTGACCTCGCACAGGCGTGCCTTGCCAAACTCGGCGGCGACGTCCTGCATCTCGCGCGGAACGGCGGCGTAGTCGTCGGTAGCCGCCACATGGTCGGCGCCAACCTTAACAAGCACAAGCGCATAACCGTGATCCTCAAAGTTGAGCTCGAGCTTTTGGGTCTTAGGCTGGGCCTGGTCCTCAAAGTCCATGTAGGCAAGGCCGCCCAGGCACACAGCGGCCTGGTCCATCAGACCGCAGGGCTTGCCGTAGTAGTTGTTCTCGGTGCGCTGGCTCATCTGGGCGAGTGCGACGGGTTCAATGGCGGGCGCGCCCCAGAGCGTCTCCATGGCACGGCCGTACGCGGCCTCGACGGCAGCAGAGCTGGAAAGACCACCGCCCGAGGGGACGGAGCAGGTGAAGGCGAAGTCGAAGCCCTTGGGCTCAACACCAAGCGCTGCGACCTCATGGGCCATACCGCGCACGAGGCTTGCGGACGTGCCCTTCTCGGACTCCTGAATATCCAGCGTGTTGAGCGTGATCTCAAACGTAGGATAGCCCTCGTCGGCTACGCGAACCTTGTTGGAATCGGTTGCCACGGCGATGCCGTCAACGGCGACATCGAGCGAGCCGGCGATAACGTGACCGCCCTCGTGATCGGTGTGATTGCCGCTGATCTCGGAGCGGCCGGGCGCGTGCACGTAGAGCACCTGGCGGTCGCCGATGGGGCCAAACTCCTCCTCAAACAGCTTGGTGAGCGTGGCGAGTGTCTTTTCGTCGGGGGTGGTCATGAGGGTCCTTTCCTTGGCGCGTACTGACGAGTTTTCCGTCGTAGTGAGTACGTTAACAATCTGAAGCGGCATAAACTCAGCATCTACGATGCCGCACGTTACGGGCTATGTTAACGTACTCATAACACAACACTTATCACTTTTTGAGAATCTGGTAATCGGTAGAAATTCAGCCGTGAACGGTACTGCCGTATGGACTTATAGAGCAGAAGAGATGCAGATAGAAAAAGTAGAGTACGTTAACATGCGTCCGACGATAGCGGGCCTCGGCGCGGGATGTATTTCTGCCCGGGCCGGCATGCACGCTATTCAGATCTCTCAAGGGTGAAGGAGATCCTGTGGCAAGGCGCCCGTCCAACGATACCAGTTCGCGTCCGGTCTCCATGGCCGACGTCGCCCGCGCTGCTGGCGTTTCGCAGCAGACGGTTTCGCGCGTCGCCAACGGCTTGCCCAACGTTAACGAACAGACGCGCCAGCGCGTGCAGGCCGCTATGCAAGAGCTTGGCTTTCGTCCGAGTTATGCCGGTCGCTCGCTGCGCGACGGCCGTTACCATTCGGTCGGGCTGTGCGTCAACGATGTCACCAAGTTTGGGAACCTCTCAATGATCGACGGCATCGCCAGCGCAGCTCGCGAGCATAATTGCGCCATCACGCTGGTCGAGATGTCCAAGACCGAGGAGTTTTCGCTTGCCGAGGCCACGCGTCGTATGGCCGCGCTGCCCGTGGACGGTATCATCATCGGCATGAGTCGCATGGCGCCCGATTTCGAGACGTTCGATCCGTTGCCGGGCATTGGAACGGTCATCGTTACCATGTACGCGCATCCGCGCGTGACCACGGTCGATTCCGACCATTACGGCTGCTCGCTCTTGCTTATGGATCACCTGTTTGAGCTGGGGCACGAGCAGATTCGCTATATTGGCGGCCCGTCGTTCTCGGTCGACGAGCAATTTCGTCGCGCCGGTTGGCAGGATGCGCTCGAGCGTAAGCACATCGAGCCGGCAGAGCCACTCGAGGGCGACTGGTCTGCCAACAGCGGCTACGAGGCCGCTCGGTACTTGGCTGAGCACGACCGCACCATGACGGCGATTTACGCGGCAAACGACCAGATGGCAAACGGCGCCATTGCCGCGCTGCGCGATAGCGGCTTGCGCGTGCCCGAGGACGTGAGCGTGGTGGGCGTCGATGACTCGCTCGACGACTTTGTCGCACATAACGAGCTCACGACCGTTCGATTCGATCTGCATCAGCGCGGGCGCGAGGTGTTCGAGCGCGCAGTTCCCAAGGCGGGGGCATCGGACAAAACCGTCGCCATTCGTATTCCCGGTCAGCTCATCGTTCGACACACCACGGCAGCGCCGCGCGCATAGTTTTCGCAGGTCAACGGCTCGGCGTTGCATATCAATAACAATCGGTAAGGATGCCGGCAGATAGCCGTGACTATGAAGGCGAGTGCTATGATAGACGGGTTCATTTGTCTATCTAGGAGGCTTTGCCTGATGGAGATCACCAAGGATATCCGCTACATTGGCGTTGACGATCATGACATCGACCTGTTCGAGGGCCAGTACGACGTGTCCGAGAACGGTATGGCATACAACAGCTACGTTATCTTGGGCGAGAAGATCGCTGTCGCCGATTCGGTCGATGGCGGCTTTGTCGATGAGTGGCTCGGTAACCTCGAATCCGTGCTCAACGGCCGCACGCCCGACTACCTGGTCATCCATCACATGGAGCCCGATCACTCCGCCGGCATCGCCGCCTTTATGGAGCGCTATCCCCAGGCGCAGATTGTGGCAAGCATGGGCGCCTTCCGCATGATGGTCAACTACTTTGGCACCGACTTCCCCGAGCGCAAGATGGTTGTCAAAGAGGGTGACGTGCTTGATCTGGGCGGCCACAGCCTGACCTTTGTCGGCGCCCCCAACGTTCACTGGCCCGAGGTACTCTTCTCCTACGAGGCTACCGACAAGGTGCTCTTTAGTGCCGACGGCTTTGGCAAGTTCGGCGCCAACGACATCGAGGACCCGGAAGGCTGGGCTTGCGAAGCGCGCCGCTACTACTTTGGCATCGTCGGTAAGTTCGGCAAATTCGTGCAGACCGTGCTCAAGAAGGCCGCCGATCTGGATATCCAGATCATCTGCCCGCTTCATGGTCCCGTGCTGACTGAGAACCTGGGCTACTACCTCGACACTTACAACACCTGGTCGAGCTATCAGCCCGAGGACGAGGGCATCACCATTGCCTACGCGAGCGTCTACGGCCACCTGAAGGCTGCCGTCGAGGAGCTTGCATCTGCGCTCGAGGCTCGCGGCCAGAAGGTTTCCGTCTTTGACCTAGCTCGCGACGACATGGCCGAGGCCGTTGAGGATGCGTTCCGCTACGACCGTCTGGTGCTCGCCTCCATCACCTATCAGGGCGAGATCTTCCCGTTTATGAGCACCTTCATCCACACGCTCGCCGAGCATGCCTACCAGAACCGCACCGTGGCGCTCGTCGAGGCCGGTTCTTGGGCACCTGCCGCCGCTAAGGTTATGACCAAGGAACTCGAGGGTATGAAAGACATCACGCTGACGCAGAACAAGGTGACCGTCCTGGGTTCGCTCAACGACGCATCGCGCGCCCAGATTGAGGCCCTCGCTGACGAGCTCTCCAAGTAGCGATACGTTCACGTTTAACGCTCAAACCACCACAAAGGGGACAGGCACCTTTGTGGTGGTTTTTGTTTAAGCGCCGGCGATGACGAGATTTGGGCGGGCGTTGTCGACGGTCTCGGCGATTGAGATGGCGACGGCGTGATCGGGGTCACGGTCCATCACGATGGCGTTGACGTCGGTCAGCTCGGCAAAGCGGTACATGCCACGTCCGTTGACCTTACTGGCGTCCATGAGGGCGACACTTTGACGAGCGGCACCGACCATAGCCGCTTTGGTCTCGGCCATCTGCGGAAAGTCGGTCGTAAAGCCGCAGCCGGGAACAAAAGCGCCAGGGCACATGACGGCAAGATCGGCGTGGACCATTTGGAGCGCCTGCATGGTAAGTGGGCCGTACAGATAGCGATGGCCTTTGCGCAGTGCCCCGCCCAGCATGACGACATCGACTGAGGGCATGCTCTCGTCGATATAATCGGCGATGGTAATGTCGGCCGTGATAACGGTGATGCCGTTGCGTTGATCGAGGAGACGGACGAACTCGAGCGCCGTGGTGCCCGAGTCGACGAGCAGCGTGTCGCCGTCATTGACGAGCCCGATGGCGCTTTGCGCGATGGCCTGCTTGGCGGCAACATTGACGTTGATGCGGCGATCCTGGGTGGATACGGTCAGTCGCTTCTGGAGCGACACAGCGCCACCATGCGTACGGCGCAGCTTGCCGGACTCGGCGAGCGCGTCTAGGTCGGCACGGGCGGTAACGGAGGACACACCGAAGGTCTGGGCGATTTCTGCCACTTGCACCGAGGCGTTATGTTCGAGCATTTCCATAATGGCGGCACGACGCTCATCGGCGAAAGCTCGGGTTGTTGCATGAGCCATAGCTGCTCCATCATCGTCTGAAATTTGCAGGAATTGTGTTGAGTCTATTTTCGTTCATTTTCTTTTTAAGTAAGAAAACGCCTTTCGATTACTTACTTTTTCTATAAAAGAAAGACGCTAAACGCTCAAAATTCAATATCGAACACGCCCGCTCGGCTCCAATTCCTTCCGTTTACTTTTCAAAAGCGACTGTATTGACCTGCATGGGCTCAATATCTCGCACATGCAGAGCCGCTGAATTTCATACAATAAGCGCAGCAAAACGCAAGGTAAAACGCCTTGCGGACACGTATGCCCGATGTCCAGATGCGGGCGAGGGAGAGGAGCAAACGCTCATGGCACTTGTTACCACCGAAAAGATGCTCAAGGACGCTCAGGCCGGCCACTACGCCGTTGGCGCGTTCAACGTCGAGAACCTCGAGTTTGTTATGGCTGTTCTGGCCGCTGCCGAGGAGACCAAGTCCCCCGTCATCATGCAGACTACCCCGGGCACCATCAAGACCGCTGGCTTGGATTACTTCTACGGCATGGTCAAGGCTGCTGCCGAGCGCGCTTCTGTGCCCGTCGCTCTGCACCTCGACCACGGCGATGGTTATGACCGCTGTATGCAGGCTTTCCGCACTGGCTACACCTCTGTCATGATCGACGGTTCGCACGAGTCCTTCGAGGACAACATTGCCCTGACCAAGTCCGTCGCCGACGCTGGCCGGGCCATGGGCGTGCCCGTCGAGGCCGAGCTCGGCAAGGTTGGCGGCAAGGAGGACGACGGTCCCGCGGTTGAGGGCGAGAGCCCCTACACCGATCCGGCCGAGGCCAAGGAGTTTGTCGAGCGTACCGGCTGCACCTCCCTCGCAATTGGCGTTGGCACCAGCCACGGTGTGTACACGAGCGATCCGCACATCGAGCAGTCCGTGGTCAAGGCTATCCGCGACGCCGTCGACGTGCCGCTGGTTCTGCACGGCACCTCCGGTGTGCCCGATGAGCAGGTTGCCGAGGCTGTGAAGAACGGCATCTGCAAGGTTAACTACGCCACCGAGCTGCGTCAGGCCTACACCAAGGGCTTCATGGCCTACATGGCCGAGAACCCCGCCTGCTTCGACCCCAAGAAGCCGGCTAAGGAGGGTATGCGTGAGATCACCGAGCTGGTTAAGATTCGCATGACCAACCTCAACTCTGTGGGCAAAGCAGAGTAACAGCAAGGGTACTCTGATCCCACCGGACGGCTTGGGCGGGTCCCCGCACTTAGTTTCCAAAACGTCCTCGCGCATGAAGGCCCCCGTTGCCTCGCTTCTACGAAGCGTTGGCAACGGGGGCCTTCGCGCTGCGGAATGATTTTGGAAACTAAGTGCGGGGACCCGCCCAAGCCGCCCTGCTCAATCGCCCTTGTGGCGTTGGGGCTGATGTGCTTGTTGCTGGAGGGCGAGAGCGGCGCATGAGAAGGAACCCCTCAGCCTTGGCATTTCCCAGAAAGAGGCCGCCGACGCTAAAGCGGAGTTGATTAAACTCGGGATGATTCATCCAATCCTTCCGATCTTTGGGTAACGACCCACTCGGCGTAGTCGTTATAAATGTACTTGTGTTCCCAGATGCCATCGGCTGAGCCTGTGCATTCGTCAATCTGGCAGTCGTGGTAGAGATCGTCCGCGAAACCCTCGATTACGTTCAGCAACTCGAGGCGCTCGGTGTACTTCGCGGGGATTTCGCTAAAGCCAAGTCTCGCCCCGAGGATGTTGCCGCACACCGCGCCGGTGGAGTCCGAGTCACCGTTGTGGTTCACGGCAGCAACGATCCCCGCCTCGAAGTCGTGCTCGTGCCGAAGCGCGCAGAATACGGCGATGGCCAGCGTCTCCTCGGCCACCCATCCCTCGCCGAGCTCGTGGATGCAGTCGAGGTCGCCCTTGGAGGAGTCGGCGAGACGCAGCGCATGCATAAGAAGGCCTTGCAGTTCCTTCACATGTTTGGCATTCGGATAGGCTTTGGGGAGTGCGTCCAGCGCACCCATGATGGCCTCGCGCACACCGCAACCTGGCTTGTGCGCCAGCATGCTCACAATCACCGCGAGCGCTCCGGCGGGCAGCCAGCCCAGCGCGTGGCCGTGCGTGAGGGCAGCACACTCCGCGCCAAGTCGGAGGGTGTCGGCGTAGCCGCTGCAGTGGGCGCCATCTTCAGGGTCGAGGTGGAGCCCTGCCGGAGCCACGCGCATCACGCCGCCACAGCCCTTGCTGCTGTTGACGGGACACTCGGTCGTCCCCTCGCACCCCTCCGCGCAGGCGGAGAGGCACGTGTTCCCCGGCGCGCGCTGCTCGAAGAGCTCAGGCACGCCGACGAGCCATGAGTAGTGGTAGACGTCACTCCGCCCTTCGTCGAGCGGATACCTCTCGGTCTGCGCGCGGTACCAGTCTCCGTAGCAATAGCCGACATAGCTTTCATACGGCCCCATAATGCCGCGTGTCACCCCACGCGTGGTACCTAAAAGCAGGCCGTTTGCTGTAAAGAGAGTCATCTGCGTATCGTCGGAGAAGCGCGCCACGCCTTTGGTATCGAGTTTGTACTCGGTTATGCCGCGCTCGCCATAGCGGGAGAAGATATGCTTCTCGTCCCAGAATTCCACGGCGTATCCAAGCGCGTCGCCTGCGGCCCCGCCAACGAGGCAGCCCCGGTATTTGTCGAGAGCTTTCATGAAGCTCCCTTATGCCTCATCGTTTACAACAGAGGCCATCAAGTCCTCAGGTGTCTCGAACACGTGGTATCCGAGCTTGGTCACGAAAGAGCGCTCCTCGGGCTCGCTATCGACCATGAGAGCGACCGGTTCGCCGAGGCCGGTCTGCAAGCCGTCCGGCCATGCAAGGTCAACGATTACGGTCTTAGACGTGCCACTCACCCCGAAGTTCGCCGCCCCGTGTCCGTAACCCCTCTCCGTCAACCAGTCCGAGAGCCCTGAGAGAGCTTCGTCATCGTGGTCGAGGACGCTCGCGGCCCCCGACTGTCTGAAAGCGGCGGGCAGCTCACCCAGGTCTTTTCCTCTGTAGAGGGCAGATAGGATCGCGTTGGCCTTCTCGGAGAGAAGCTCGCGCCTCCGGGCGAGGAAGGCCTCGTAGTTCCCGATTTCCCAGAGGGAAGGGTCGTCGATCGGCACAGCGTGAGATTCGACCGCTCCGGGGTTTGCGGCGACGTAGCCCGGCAGGTAATCCGAGGGGAGCTTGTCTGAGATCTCCAGGTTTGTCCCCTTGGTTAAGAAGGCGTAGTTGGCGAGCTGGTTTACCATCGACTTGTTGCGGTCGGCGGCGTAGAGCACCTTCTTGGGGAATATGTGGTGCACATCGAGTGTCGAGTTCTTGCCGAGAAGGTGAGAGTTGAGCTCGATTCCGCTGCCCCAGTCGCGAGCATGCCCCATGCGGGCGAGAAGGTACATGAGCGGGTAGAGGCGCGCTCCCGTGCTCCATCCCCAGAAGTCGTCGGGGTGGAGGCTTAGGTCGGGCCTGTTCGTCTTTATGAGCCTGAGCAGTCCGGCGATCCCCTCGCCACTCTTGACGGCGTTTATATCCTGGGCAAGCACACTCTCGGTGGAGCCTGCGTAGCGCCCCCAGAGGAAGACGTGAACATGCCAGTAGAGTAGGCGGTCCCACTCGGCCGAGGTAAGATTGCCTCCCTTCTGGTCTATGACCGCGATCATCGTGGCGATGGAAAAGGGGCTGCCTAGGACGCGGGTGTGGTCGAGTCCGAGTCTGCCCGCGATGTGGTCGAGGCAGGTGCCCACGAGCTGGACGGTCTCCTTGAGTCCCTTTTGAATCTCCGATACGGAGAAGCCGTCGAGAGTGGAGAAATACGCCGACTTCGCGAGGTGGACGGTCAGGCAGCGCAGCAGCCAGTCGCGTGTGAAGTCGTATCCCTTGGCCGAGAAGCCGTCGAGAGCCTTCTGCATCTCATCGCGCATGGCGGGCCATTCCGCGCAGATCTTGGCGAGCGTGAGGTCGCCCTTGCTAAGCTTCGTGCCGCCCGAGTTCACGCTGTTGAAGATATCCACGACTACGTCGACGGTTTTGTCTGGGCCGGTCACGGTCTGGGAGAGTATCTCAGTCTGTTTGATCTGCTCTATGCGGTTGAGCCGCGTGAGGGTCAACGTGAAGGTCGGGTCGTCAAGGCCGGCGGCCTGTTTGATGCTGACGGCTTCCGTTACGGCTCCGGATTGGTAGACCTCGGTTACCGAGACCCACATGGGGTCGCCCTTCATCTTGGGGGCACGGAACTCGAATACCTCATCCTTGATGTTGAACATGAGGTCGGCGAATGCGTGCTTGTCGCCCTCGAAGAAGGGTGGTTCCTTGCCACGCATGATGCCGTAGAGCGACGTCATGCGCTGCTGGCCGTCGAGAATGAGGTTGACGGCACCCTGTCCGATGACCTTCTCGCCCTTGATGTCTGCGTCTTCCACAGGAGTTTGCCACAAGAGTATCGTGCCCACCGGATAGCCCTTGTACAGCGACGTCATGAGTTTGCGCACCTGTGCGCGGTTCCAAACGTAGCCACGCTGGAACTGCGGCATTGCGTAGTCGCCCGAGTCGATGCGGTTGAGGATGTCGGCTATGGTGCCCATTGTTGATGCCTTTCAGGCTCGATCGCCTCGAGGTCTCAACAAACATGACAGAGGCGAATTGTGCAGCAATAGCTCCATTTTACTCTTCACTGCCAGGTCCCATCAGAGCGCTGGATGCGGATTCGGGAGGCCTTGAATATCAACTTCATCCGAGCACGGGAGCACCATGGGAGAATAAACGAAGCCCTGGTTGACCTTCGAGGAGCAGGCCGACCTGCTCATGGGCGAGCGCGGCCTCGTAGCGGACCGCGACGTCCTTATCGCCCACCTCGAGAATGTCGGATACTACCGGCTCAGCGGCTACTGGTACATCTTCAAGCGCAAGCCCGAGGCTGACGAGGACGGATGCAAGCACGACCTGCCGCTCTACTGGATTCTCGTGAACCTGATGGACCTCGGCGCGAGCCCTACAAGGTGCGCTCGGACAACATGTTCGGCATCCTGACCATCCTGAGCTACCTGTTAGAACACATCGCCCTCGAGACGGGCTGGCGTGCGCGCCTGCTCAGTCGCCCTTGTGGCGTTAGGTCTGAAAGGGTGGGACGCGAGCGTTAAGGCTCCTTTGTTGATGAACGGTTAGTACGCCCGGGCTTGTTCGGGGAATGCTGTATCCAGCGATGCTTGGAGCTTTTTGAATGAGACCTGCAGGTTGAGGCTCTGGTCGGTTGAGCGCATGTGCTGCGAGGTTGGGGAGTCGAGGAGGCCGTTTCTCTGTGTCGGGGGGAAGGAGAAAAGGTGTGCATGTTTTAGGGATGGCTGCTGTGCTGCGTCATTGGAAGAATGCATGCTTTTGCGGCCTCCTCGATATCCACCAAAAGGATGCGCTCGGGGTTGCTGCTAGGTCCCGTGCGCTAGCTACATTATGCCGCGAGCGCTGATAAGGAAGCGCTAAAGAAAGGCTTAACCAGGTTTGATATAACAATGAAACTGCAGGTCAGAGGTATCAAGTAACACTCTTGAAAGGTTTTGGGCTTAAGGGCTTTCTAAGGTTTGTGACGTGGATGTGGCGCGGACGTGCGGAGCGTGTGGATGCTTGCTGTTAGCGCTGAGGTGCGGCGGCGCGCACCTGCTCGATGACCTTTTCCATGGTGGCGTCGATGCGGTCTTTTTTGAGTTCGCATTCCCAGATGGTTATGGGTGTCCAGCCCATTTGAGTGAGTGCTGCCACGGCAGCGCGGTCGCGCTCGACGTTGCGACGGAACTTTGCCTCCCAAAACTCAACGTTACGTTTGGGCTGGCTGGGGTTGCACTTGGGGCAGCGATGCCAAAAACAACCGTTGACAAAGATGGCGATCTTGCGGCCGGGGAAGGCGATATCGGGTTTGCCGGGAACCTTCCATTCCAAGCGATAACCCGTAAGGCCTGCGGCGCGCAGGCGCTGGCGAACGAGCAGCTCGGGTTTGGTGTTGGCGCGCTTGTTGCCCTTCATGGACTTTTTGATGGCGGCGCGACGGCGCACCAGTTCGCGCTCGTCAGCGGAGAGGTCCGAGGTATCGATGCCGTCGAGCAGACCGGGCTTGGGTCGCTTCTTGCTGCGGCGCTTGGCTTTGCGCTTGGGTTTGGTGGCGGGTTTGTCGGCTGTGTTGGGCGCGGCGTCATCGGCGGCGTCGTTGGCCTCAAGTCGGTCTTCCTTCAGCTCAATCAGGGCATCAATGAGCCCCTTGTCGGCGGGCATCCACTCAACGGTGGCAAGCGAGGTGCGTGGAATCCAGCGGATATCGAGCTGGCGGTCGTGCTTCTGAGGCTCATCGGATTCATCGGCGAGCGAGCAGTAGTAGCACTCCATTGAGAGGTGGAAATCTGGGTAGTCATACTCAACGGTGTAGAAGTCACGCAGGTTGGTGACTTTGACCTGCAGCTCCTCCATGAGCTCGCGGCGCACGGCGTCCTCGGGCGTCTCGCCGCGCATGAGCTTGCCACCGGGGAACTCCCAAAGTCCCTGCATGTCGCCATAGCCGCGCTGCACGGCAAGCAGCTCGTCAGATCCTTCCTTGCGAATGATCCCAGCGGCAACATGAACAGTCTTCAACAGGAGCCCTTCCTCAACATCAACACGTGACAGTGCACCACCTTACACAACGGTAAGGCAAGCGTAAGCCATATCGATGGTAGCCGACTCGTCTTCTTGCGACTATAGATGCCGTAGACTAATCGCAAGAAAGGACTCGGTATGCAAACCACGCACATGGCGACCCCGGTACTGGAGGTCGCGCATCTCGAAAAGGTATATGGAGCGCTGGGCAACGTGACCCGCGCGCTCAACGACGTCAGCTTTACCGTCAACCGCGGCGAATTCGTCGGTATCATGGGCGCCTCGGGCTCGGGTAAGTCGACGCTGCTCAACTGCGTGTCGACCATCGATAGCGCCACGAGCGGCACCATCCGCATCAACGGCCAGGACGTGACGCGCATGAAGCAGGCCAAGCTCTCGCAGTTCCGCCGCGAGGAGCTCGGCTTTATCTTCCAGGACTCCAACCTGCTCGATACGCTCACGGCACGCGAGAACATCGCCCTGCCGCTCACCATTGCCCGCACAAACTCGGCAGAGATCTCGACCCGCGTGCAGGACGTGGCCGCGCGCCTGTCCATTAGCCAAGTGCTCGACAAGTATCCCTACCAGATGTCCGGCGGCCAGCAGCAGCGCGTTGCCGCGGCTCGCGCGCTCGTCACCGACCCCACTATGATCATGGCCGACGAGCCCACCGGCGCCCTCGATTCCAAGAGCGCTCGTCTGCTGCTCGAGAGCCTAGAGGCCCTCAACCGCCGCCTGCGCGCCACCGTGCTCATGGTTACGCACGACAGTTTTGCCGCCAGCTACACGAGCCGTGTGCTGTTTATTCGCGACGGCAAGATCTTCACCGAGCTGCGCCGCGGCGACACCGACCGCCGAGAGTTCTTCGACCGCATTATGGAGGTCGTTGCCATGATGGGCGGTGAGGGCTCCGATGCTCTGTAAACTCGCTTGGGGCAACGTCCGCCGCGCCGGCCGCGACTACCTCGTCTACTTGCTGACGCTCACCCTGGGCGTCACGGTCTTCTATGCCTTTAACACCATCTCGATGCAGGTCGACATCGCCGGAATCGATGAAGAGGGCTTGGCGCAGGTTATGGGCAGCATGCTCGGCGACCTGACGTACTTTTTGGCCGGTGTCATGGCTTTTTTGATGGTGTACGCCAATAACTTCATCATGAAACGCCGCAAAAAGGAGTTTGGCCTGTACCAGGTGCTCGGCATGGGGCGCGGGCGCGTCGCCACGATCATGGCGCTCGAGACGGTGATTGTCTCGGTGGTGGCCTTTGTCGCCGGTATTGTGCTGGGTGTGGGACTCTCCCAGCTCATGACGTTCTTTACGGCCTCGCTCTTTAAGACACAGATCGCCAATTTCCACTTCTTTTTCTCGATGCATGCGTTCAATCTGACCCTTGCCTGCATGCTCGTAATGTTTGTGCTCACGCTACTGCTGAACCTCCGCGCCGTGCGTCGTACCAAACTCATCGAGCTTATGGGTGCCGAGCGTCGCAACGAGAGCATCAAGACACGCAACCCCTGGATCGCGATTGCCATCTTTGCCGTGGGCGTGGTGCTTGTGGGCGTGGCCTATTACCGTCTGCTACGTGATGGGTTCCCGCTAACCGCGACGGACAGCAAGCTGCAAGAGGCCATGAACCAGTTTGGTATTACGACCGCTATGGTTACCGTGGGCACCTTTGCCCTGTTCTGGGGACTCTCGGGCATGCTCATCAAGCTGCTGCAGAGCCTGCGCAGCGTGTATTGGCGCGGCCTCAATATGTTTACCGTGCGTCAGCTTTCGGCCAAGGTCAATACGGTGTGCTTTTCGATGGGCGTCATCGCGATGATTCTGTTCCTCGCCATCACCTCGGTGACCTGCGGTATGTCGATCGCCAACGTGATGAATGAGAATCTGGAGCGCTATACGCCGGCCGATATGTCGCAGACGTATATCTATTACACGCCCGAAACGCTCGATTACTACAAGGAGTATGTCAATCCGTCTGAGGCCGATCGCATGGTGCTGGCCGATACAACGGTCGATTTGTACGCTGCATGGCACGGCAAGGGCAAGTCGGCGGACAACAACGACGAGACCGGCAAGAAGGTCAGTATCGCCGATGTTGCCGGTGAGCATGTGCAGATCGATTCGTATCTGAGTTACCCGCTTGGCGGCTCGGATCCTTCGGTGACTCCAAGTGAGATGTGCAAGACCATGGGCGAAAAGCTTCCCAGGGCGTTCGGGGGTAGCAATGCCGATACGATGGGCCTGTTTGTGACGCCGGCGAGCCAGTACAACAAACTGCGCCAGATGATGGGCGAGGAGCCGGTGAGCATTGGCCTCGACCAGTACTTGCTTACGTGTGATATGGGCGGTGATCTGGGCGACCTGTACACCAAATACATGGCCGGCGGCCATACCCTCACCTTGGGCGAGCATGAGCTCAAGCCCGCAACCGATAAGTCGGACAAGGACACGGCGGCCATCGCCAACTCGGCGATGAGCAGTAATCCGGGTACCGTCGTCGTTGCCGACGAGCTGTTGTCCCAACTTAATCTGCAGCCGTATTCCAGTAGCCTGCTCGTTAACTACAAACAGGGGATGGATACGACCGAGGCAGACGAGAGCATTAAATACACGGTGCTCGACAATCTGCTCGTTGACGGCAAGGAGCCGGGGTCGTGGGGAATCTTCATTACACGCTCCGAGATGTACACGCAGGCGGCGCAGATGAACGGCATGATTAGCTATTTGGCCATCTACATTGGCTTTGTACTGGTCGTTGCGTGCGCGGCGATACTGTCGATCCAGCAGCTCTCCAATGTGGCCGACGGCAACCGCAACTATCGTGTGCTGGCACAGATCGGCTGTGACGACCGCCAGATTCGCCATTCGGTGATGGCGCAGCAAGCGGTGTTCTTCCTGTTCCCGCTGGCAGTGGGGCTGGCTCACTCCTTTGTGGCGCTCAAGGTGATCATCGAGCTGGTGAGCACGTTCGGCAACATGAGCATAGGCGGCACCGTGGGCCTCACCTGTGCAATCTTCCTGGCAGCCTACGGCGGCTACTTCCTGGTGACCTACCTCATGAGCGCCGGCATGGCACAAGCTGCCATCGCCACTCGCTACAGCGAGTAACTCGTTCAGCTTGGAATTATCGTAGGTTGAGCATAGGTCAGCGAAAGCGCCCCTAAGCGAGCAAGGTGACGTTAAAGAGGAGGGAAGCGTACTTTGGGTACGCGACCGACGATTGAACGTCAGATTGCCGCTTAGGGGCGTTTGCAGCGTCGAGCCGTTACACGGTTTGGTAAAACCGCGTAACTTCATCGTAGAAGCACGCTTGCGGGCGGCGGATGCTCGTCTCCTGTCGCCCGCTCACCGAGGCCCGGCAATTGCCTTAATATCTTAAGGACCTCGATTTGTCCAAGACTGAGCGAAGGAGCTCATCATGAGCGACGGAAAGAAAAAGCTTTCCTTCTTGACGGTCATCTCGACCATCATCTGCGTCGTCTTCGTTTGCGAGGCCGCCGCACCTGCTGCTGCCATTGGCAACCAGCAGTTCTTCTGGTGGATCTTCCTGATTCTGACCTTCCTGCTCCCTTATGGCATGGTCGTTGCCGAGCTCGGCACTACCTATGACGGTGAGGGTGGCATTTACGACTGGGTACGCGATGGCCTGGGCGACAAGTGGGGCGCCCGCATTTCGTACTACTACTGGGTTAACTACCCGCTGTGGATTGCCTCGCTGGCCACTATGTTCCCGGACATTTTGGGCATGGTCTTTGGCGTCGAGTTCAATCTGATTGCCAAGATTGGTATCGACCTTGCCTTTGTGTGGATCGTCTATCTTATGGGTCGCTCCAAGGCTGCCGACTCCGAATGGGTCCTGAACGGCGGCGCCATCATCAAGGTCGCCGTTGCCGTTATCGTCGGCGCTTTGGGCATTTGGTACGCCATGGAGAACGGTTTTGCGAACGATATGTCCGCTGTCACCTTCTTGCCCGAGCTCACCAACACCAACGCGCTCGGCTACCTGTCGATCATCATCTTTAACTTCATGGGCTTCGAGGTCATCTGCACCATGACCGACGATATGGCCGATCCCGCTCGCGATATCCCCAAGGCTATCATCGTCGGCGGCCTGTCCATCGCCGTGATCTATCTGTTCGCTGGCTTTGGCATCGGCGCTGCTGTGTCGGCCGATTCCATCGATCCCGACTACGGCATGATTTACGCTGTCCAGACTATTGTGGGCGATTCCATGATCTTTAAGGTCATCTGCATCGCCTTCCTGATCACGCTGTTCGCCAACATGGCCGCCTGGTCCTTCGGCGTCAACTCCGTTGCTCGCTATGCTGCCGAGCATGGCAACATGCCCAAGGTCTTCGCCTCGATGATCTCGGATGACGACATGCCCAACGGCGCCAACCTGGTCAACGCCATCGTTGCCTCCCTGGTGCTGTGCCTGCAGCTGGTTCCCATCGACGCCATCTCCAACGGTGTCTTCTGGATGCTCTTCGGTACCTCCGTTGTCTTCCTGCTGCTGACCTACATCCCGATGTTCCCGGCATTCCTCAGCCTTCGTAAGAACGACCCCAACCGTGAGCGTATCTTTACGTTCCCGTTTAAGGGCGCCATGATGAAGGTCATGCTGGCTATTCCCTGCATCGAGCTGATTCTGGCTATCGTTGCAACGCTGATTCCGTTCTCTGTCGATGAGATTGGCGATAAGGTCCCGATGATCGTCATCTTCATCGTGCTCTTGCTTATTGGCGAGGTTGTCCGCGTCGTCAGTGCTAAGGGCCGCGAGACCGAGTACAAGGGTCTCACTCCCGAGCTGGCTGCTCAGCGCCTCGCTGAGGAGTCCGAGGAGGACTAGAGCACCCGGATTCGGGACTCCAACCTTCCTCGCGTACCAACGTACGCTTCGTCGGGCTTGTCGCTCCCGACTCGGGACGCTCTAGCCTCTTCGGAGGCGTGCCCAAGCAACAGGTTTGCTAACCTTTCTCTGAGGTGGGTGTGAGCTATTGCTCCGGTAACCACCGCCCGCCCCAATCTCTCTTCCGTATCCTTCGTGCGTTTTGTCTCCGCGCACCGGGTTACGTCGTCGCTTGCCGGTGCGACATCCGTGAAAACCGGTGCCAGGCGCCCCGACCTTTGCCGGGGAACGGGCGCCTACCATCTCTTGGTTTTAGGCTGAGGGTAACCCGCCCGCAGCAAGCGATCGTTCGATTTGGAGGAAATCTTATGCGTACGATCACCGAGTCCGAGTCCACCCCTAAGGCCGATGGCTTCTTTATGCCTGCTGAGTTCGCCCCACAGGATCGCGTGTGGATGGGCTGGCCCCATCGCACCGATACTTGGGCCCATGGTGCCAAGCCGGCTCAGAAGCAGTATGCCGCCATCGCTCGCGCTATTGCCGAGTTCACCCCGGTCACCATGTGCGCCAACCAGGCCGACTACGCCAACTGCAAGGCTGCCTTTGAGGAAGACGAGAACGTTACCGTTATCGAGATGACCACCGACGACGCTTGGTTCCGCGACACCGCTGCCACTTTTGTTATCAATGGCAAGGGCGATAAGCGCGCCAACCACTGGCACTTCAACGCCTACGGTGGCCTCGTCGACGGCCTCTATTTCCCGTGGGACAAGGACGAGCAGATCGCCCTTAAGATGGCTGAGCTTTCCGGCTGCCGTCGCTATCGTCCCGATGACATGATCCTCGAGGGCGGTTCCATCACCGTCGACGGCGAAGGCACCGTGGTCGTGACCGACCAGTGCCTGCTTTCCCCGGGCCGCACCTGCTCTGCGGTTCTGGAGGAGGAAGAGGACCCCGAGTCCATCTGGCCCAAGTTCCACAAGAAGTTTGAGCCCTGGAGTGAGGAACTTCGCGCCTATATGGACGAGCACCTCAAGGATTACCTGGGCGTCGAGAAGGTCATCTGGGTCAAGGAGGGTATCGATCCCGAGGAGACCAACGGTCACATCGATGATGTCGCTACGTTCATCGCTCCGGGCGTCATGGCCTGCATCTGGACCGACGATCCCGAGTATCCGTTCTACGAGCAGTGCCACGCTGTCTACGAGACCCTCTCCAACGCCGTTGACGCCAAGGGCCGCAAGATGAAGGTCTACAAGCTCTGCATGCCTGTGAACCCGCTGTTCATGGACCAGGCTTCCTGCGACACCATCGACGCCGACGAGAACGCCGAGCCGCGCGTTGCCGACGAGCCGCTGATCGCCTCCTACATGAACTACCTGGTCACCAACCACGGCGTTATCGTCCCGCAGTACGGCGACGAGAACGACCAGCTTGCCGTTGACACGCTCCAGAAGATCTACGACGAGGTCTGGGGCGAGGGCGTCTACAAGTGCGTCGGCGTTCAGTCCGAGCAGGTCGTCTTCGGTGGCGGAAATATCCACTGCATTACGCAGCAGGAGCCCTCGGCGTAACTGTCTGTCTTCCCGAGGCACGGCACCTTGCCCTTCAATCGTCGGGCATGACCCTTAAGGTCTATGCCCTCCTCTTTCGCGGAAATCTGCCGCACCTCAGAAACCCAGCCGGTCAAGCGGACCGACGTAGCTAGTTACCGCATTAGTCATTGGTGCCAACCTTGGCAACGATGCAGGTCGAAAAACGTCAGCGAAAACCCGCCAGAGCGAGCAAGGTGCCTTGAAGCGAGGCGGCATTGACCTTTTGGTCATGCCGTCGAAGCTGAAAGGCAGATTGCCGTTCTGGCGGGTTTGCAGCGTCGAGCAGTTACGCGGTTTGGTAAAACCGCGTAACTAAATACGTTCCGCGATCTCGTGGATGAGGTAGTCGGTCTTTTCCCAGCCCAGGCACGGGTCGGTGATCGACTTGCCAAAGACGCCGCCGTCGACCGGCTGGTTGCCGTCCTCCAGGTAGGACTCGATCATAAAGCCCTTGACCAGCTTAGAGATGGACTCGTTGCGGCGGCAGCTGTCGAGCACCTCCTTGCAAATGCGGTACTGCTCCAGCGGGCGCTTGCCCGAGTTGTCGTGGTTGCAGTCGATGACCGCCGCCGGGTTGGCGTAGCCGGCGTGCTCGGTATAGCGCTCGGCCAGGCGCTCCAGGTGCTCGTAGTGGTAATTGGGGTAGGTACGACCATCGAGACCGATGTAGCCACGCATAACGGCGTGTGCGAGCGGATTGCCGTCACACTCGACCTCCCAGTTGCGGAAGATGAAGCTCTGATGCGCCTGCGCGGCGTAAATGGAGTTGAGCATAACGGTGGTAGAGCCGGCAGTGGGATTCTTCATGCCGACGGGTACCGAAATGCCGCTCGACACCAGGCGATGCTCCTGGTTCTCGACCGAGCGTGCGCCCACGGCAACATAGCTCAGCAGGTCAACGAGGTATTGGTAGTTGGACGGGTAGAGCATCTCATCGGCGGTGAAGAAGCCGGTCTCCTCGATGACGCGCAGGTGCATGTGGCGGATGGCCTTGACGCCCTCGAGCAGGTCGTCGGGAGCCTCGGGGTTGGGGTTGTGCAGAAGACCCTTGTAGCCGGTGCCCTTGGTGCGCGGCTTATTGGTGTAGACGCGCGGAATGATGATGAGCTTGTCCTTGACCTCTTCGGCGGTCTTGGCCAGTCGGTTCATATACTCGAGCACCGAATCCTCGCGGTCGGCAGAGCACGGGCCGATGATGAGCACCTTACGTGCGTCCTCGCCGGTAAAGACTTTGGCGACCTCGGCGTCAAATGCCTGCTTTTTGGCGGTAAGCTCGGCAGAAAGTGGCATTTCCTCGCGGATCTCCATGGGGATCGGCAGCCTGCGTTTGAATTCCATGGCCATAGGGGTCTCCTCAATCTATAGAAAGAGCAATAAGCGTATTGTCGAATGCTCGGCATTATCCGCTGTCGCACGCTAAAGTGCAAGCCCTTGTCACCCCGAAACCTACCAAAAAGGGACAGGTTTATTTTGGCAGGTTTTATCTGGGGAAACGTCGGCGGATGCCGGGAGGGAGCGGCGCCGCGCGGGACCCTAAGGCTGTTGTCGGTTCCCCAGGAAATACCCTGTGGGCAAAAAAGCCAAATATGAGTACGGTTGCTATCTTAGTATCATATTGCCTTCGCAAAATAATAGACATAACAGCAAAATATGTTCATTAACGCAAACACATATAAGTCCGCTATAGGGCTGTTTGATCAATTTAGGGACGCGTGTAAGCCGTGAAAACGGCATTTGGGGCTGTTTTGGCTGTTGCTAAAAAGGTAACAGTACTCATATTTGCCCTTTTTTGCCCACGGGGCCCCGAAGGGGCTGCCAATCAGGTCCCAGGGGAGACGGTTTGAGGGCCGCAGAGCAAAAACGGGGGCGCAGGTTGTCCTGCGCCCCCGTTTTCTGGGCATTGCGGTTGTTTGCCGCCGGTTGTTACGCCGCCTCGTCGAACTGCGAGTTGTACAGGTCGGCGTAGAAGCCACCCTGGGCGAGCAGCTCGTCGTGCGTGCCCTTCTCGACGATGTCGCCGTCGCGGATTACCAGGATTACGTCGGCGTTTCGGATCGTGGACAGGCGGTGCGCGATGACAAAACTGGTACGGCCCTGCATCAGCGCATCCATGGCGCGCTGAATGAGCTCCTCGGTACGGGTATCGACGTTGGAAGTCGCCTCGTCCAGAATCAGTGCCGGGCGGTCGGCCAAAATGGCACGGGCGATGGTCACGAGCTGGCGCTGACCCTGCGACAGGTTGGTGCCCTCCTCGTTGATCATAAAGTCGTAGCCACCGGCGAGCGTATGAATAAAGTGGTCGCAGCGTGCGGCGCGCGCAGCGGCCTCGACCTCGGCATCGCTCGCGTCGGGGCGTCCGTAGCGGATGTTCTCGCGGATGGTGCCGTTAAACAGCCAGGTGTCCTGCAGCACCATGGCAAACTCGCCGCGCAGTGCCTCGCGGTCCCAGTCGCGCACATCGACGCCCTCGACACGCAGCGAGCCGCCGTCCACGTCGTAGAAGCGCTGCAGCAGCTTAATGAGCGTGGTCTTGCCGGCGCCGGTGGGGCCGACGATGGCAATGGTTTGGCCGGGCTGCGCCTCGCAGCTAAAGTCGTGGATGATGGTCTTGTCGGGCGTGTAGCCAAACTTGACATGGTCGAACTCCACGTGGCCGGGGCGCTTTTCGGGAATCTGCGCGTCGGCCTTTTGCTCCTCCTCGGGCGCGGCCAGGAACTCAAAGACGCGCTCGGTGGCAGCGGCCATCGACTGCATCGTATTGCTCACGTTGCCCAGTTGCTGTACGGGTTGCGTAAAGTTGCGAACGTACTGGATAAAGCTCTGGATGTCGCCGGGCGTGGCATTGCCGGTCAACGCGAGCTGTGCGCCCACCACGACGACGCCCACATAGCCCATGTTGCCCACCAGGCTCATAAGCGGCATCATCAGGCCCGACAGGAACTGCGAACGCCAGCCGCTAATAAAGAGTCGGTCGTTTTGACGGTCGAACTCCTCGATCGAGGCCTCGGCGCGGTCGAACACCTGAATGACGTTCTGGCCGGCAAAGTCCTCCTCGATAATGCCGTTGACGGCGCCCAGAACCTGCTGTTGCTCGCGGAAGTACGGCTGCGAGAAGTGAATCATCACGACCAGGATTATCGCGGCGGCCGGCAGCGTGAGCACGGTGACGCCGGTGAGCGGCAGGCTGATCGACAGCATCATGACGAGGACGCCGATAATCTGCGTCACCGACGTGATGAGCTGCGTCACGCTCTGGTTGAGCGACTGGCCCAGCGTATCGACGTCGTTAGTGATGCGGCTGAGCACGTCGCCCTTGCTGTGTCCGTTAAAGTAGCTCATCGGAACGACGGCGATCTTGGCGGCGATCTCCTTGCGCATGCGATAGCAGATCTTTTGCGTGACGCCGGTCATGAGCCAGCCTTGGATCAGGCTGCAAACAGAGCTCGCCAGATACAGGCAGAGCAAAAAGCCGAGCGTCTTGGCGATCCAGTCAAAGTCAACGTCGCCGGTGCCGTTGACCTTGGCAACCAGACCCTCGAATAGCTTGGTGGTGACCTGGCCGAGTACCTTGGGTCCCACGATATTAAAGACGACCGAGCACACGGCAAAGGCGACGGCGGCAAACACGGCAATCTTGTGCTGGCCGATATAGCCGAGCAGCTGCCTCATGGTGCCCTTAAAGTCCTTGGCCTTTTCGCCGCGACGCATGCCGCCCATGCGGCCCATGGGTCCACGCTGGCGGGTGGGCTTGGGAATCTGAGTCTTGGTTTCGTCTGCCATTAGCGCTCGCCTCCTTCCATAACGGCTTCAATCTCTTCTTGGGTAAGCCCCAGCTCCTCGGCGGAAAGCTGTGACTGTGCGATCTCCAGGTACGCCGGGCAGCTGTGCAGCAGCTCCTCGTGCGTACCGGTGCCCACCACGTGGCCGTCGTCGAGCACGATGATCTGGTCGGCGTGCATGATGGTCGCGATGCGCTGGGCCACGACCACGAGTGCGGCGTCGGTAACGTTTTTGGCCAGCTCCTCGCGCAGGCGAGCGTCGGTCTTGTAGTCGAGTGCGCTAAACGAGTCATCGAACACCACGACCTCGGGCTTTTTGGCCAACGCGCGGGCGATGGCCAGACGCTGGCGCTGACCGCCCGAGACATTGGAGCCGCCCTGGCTGATGGGGGAGTCGTAGCCGCCCTCGCGCTCGGCGATAAAGTCCTCGGCTTGGGCGATGCGTGCCGCCCGGTGCATGTCATCATCGCTCACCATGTCGCCGGCAAATTTAAGGTTGCTCTCGACGGTGCCCGAGAACAGGCGACCCTGCTGCGGGATGTAACCAATGCGGCGGCGCAGCTCGGAAAGGGTCATGTCACGCACGTCGATACCATCGAGCGAAATGCTGCCACCCGTGACGTCGTACAGGCGCGGAATCAGCTGCACGAGCGTGGACTTGCCCGAGCCCGTGGAGCCAATGATGCCGAGCATCTGACCGGCGTGCGTGGTGAAGTTCACGCCGCTGATGACGTCGGCGCGGGCAGCGGGATACTGGAAGCTCACGTCACGGAAGGTGAGCTCACCGCGCGGCGCGCTGGCAGCAGGCAGTTTGGGCGAGGCAGGGTCGTTGATGCTCGTGGGGCAAGTGATGACCTCTTCCACGCGCTCGACCGCGACCTCGGCGCGGGGCAGGATGACCGAAACCATGGTGAGGATCATAAACGCCATGACGATTTGCATGGTGTAGGAGATAAACGCCATCATGTTGCCGACCTGCATCACGCCGTCGGACACGCCCTGCGCGCCAAACCAGACGATGAGCACGGTGATGCAGTTCATGACGAGCATCATGAGCGGCATCATAAAGCTCATGGCGCGGTTGGTGTAGAGCTGCGTGGTCATCAGATCGAGCGAAGCCTTGTCAAAACGCTCGAGCTCATGTTCCTCGCGGTTGAACGAGCGGATGGGCATAAGACCGTCGAGCAGCTCGCGGGCGGTAAGGTTCACCCGGTCCACAAAGCTCTGCATCTTTTTGAACTTGGGCATGGTGAGACCCATAAGCACGCCGACGACGGCCGAGACCGCGATGATGGCCACGGCGATGGTCCACTCCAGGCCGGTATGGTTGGCCAGGACGCGCGTGACGGCGACGATGCCCATGACGGGGGCCATCAGACACATGCGGATAAACAGGGTTGCGGCCATCTGGATCTGCTGAATGTCGTTGGTGCAGCGGGTGATGAGCGAGGCCTGGCTAAACTTGCCCACCTCGGCCGGCGAGAAGTGCATAACCTTGTTGAAGGTCTCGCGGCGCAGGTCGCGGGCGATGGAGCAGGCGGTGCGCGAAGCCACGGCGCCGGTCAGGATGGTGGCGACGAGCGACACGAGGCACAGCCCAAACATCGTGGTCGCCATGCGGCCCAGGTAGGCGTTCTGCACGTCGGCGGGGTCGATGCCTTGCGCTTTGTACTCTTCTTGTACGTAGGTCACGGCGCGCTGGGTGACGATGGACCCCGACATGGAGCCCATTTTATCTGCCATTTCGTTGGCGCTTTCGACGAGCTTGCTTTGGTCTACCAGACCGCCTTCGATGCCCAGACGCAGGCTCTTCATGGTGATCTTACCGCCGTCTGCATCAATCTGCTTTTGCATGTTCTGGGCCGCCGTGGCCTTCTGCTGCATCTCGGCGAGCTGCTCGGGCGTCATCGCCGCCATTTGCTCGGGCGTGGGCATGGCCTGAGCGGCGTCGCTGTCTTTCTCGCTGGACGTGCCGGTCATGTCGCCCATGGAGTCGGCGTCGATGCCTTGGTTGAGCGAAAGGACGACGGTCTCGGGCAGGCTCATAATGTCGGCGAGCTTGCTGCCGTCGGCGCGCTCGTCCTCGGTGCCCTTGTACGTGCGAATCCCGTTTTTGTCTGCCTTGCCAAACGCAGCCTCTACCGTCTTGGCGTCTTTGGCGCTCATAAAGAGTTCGAGGTCGTCGAGCGATTCGGAGCGGATGGTGTCGGGCACGGGCGAGGCGATGCCGCCTTGCTGCACGCCCACGTCGACGATGTCGCTCATATAGGTAGGCAGCGCCAGATCGGCGTTGCAGCTGATTACGATAAGTACGATAGCTGCGAACAGTGCCAGGACATGCTTTTTAAAGAGCTTGAGAATCCTCACTCGGCATCTCTCCTTTCTTGGTTGCGGTCGATAATTTCGTTGGCACGTCTTAGAAGGCGCACCATCTCTTGGGTATCTGTTTCGCCGAACTGCTCAAGGAAGGCCGCGGTGCGGTCCTCGAATTCCCGACGCTTGATCTCGAGATCATGGAATCCCTTGTCGGTCACCGTGACGTGTACGCGACGACGGTCGGTCTTTGAGTGCTCACGCTCAACCCAGCCCTTGGCTTCGAGAGCGCGTAGGATATTGGCGATGCGGGCGCTCGAGACCCAGGCACGATTGGCGAGTTCGCTCGGCGTGAGCGAGCCGCCAGCGAGCATGAGAGCGCGCATGACGGCCATCTCGCCGCCGAGAGCTTTGTCCGCAAAGCGCGAAATGCGCTGATGCATGCTGCCAAACTCAGTTAAGAGTTGACGCCCAAGCTCATGGAAATCGGTATCTTCCACCGAAAACCCCTAACACTAGAAACTATTTTCGGTGGAAGATGATACCCCTGCACGCGCACCCTATACGGTAGATTTTTGGGACATGTCTAGAAAACTACCTTTAGGCGACCTCCGTGCACCGTCGGTACCAGCAAAGTTAGGGGTAGATCTCTAGGCATGTCCCAAAGCCTACTCAGAGGCACTTTACCCTGCTAAAACTGGCATAACAGCTAGAGTGAACGTCGTACAAAGGCAAGGAAATATACCAAACAAATCGGTGAACGGTAGTTGCTCGCGCTCGCATTTCCTGCGGATTTGTTAAAAACGCCCTAATGGTATAAAAAAAGAAACATATAACAGCCCTGATGAAGGGGGTGGCTATGTTATCCTTCTCAAACGGGTGAAATCTTGGGTTTTGGGTTGCAGTTCCAAGGTGGACAAACGTTTTTCCCTGTACCAATGTGTGGTGAAGAACGGAAGAAGCCGGTAGTGCAAGCCGATAATTCAAGAATTCAATAAGCAGCGGTGTGAGAGAGCGCCGCATTACACGTAACTAGGAGCGTGGTTACACAATGCAGGAGGCATGGGAAGGCTTCAAGGAAGGCATCTGGACGGGAGAGGTTGACGTCCGAGACTTCATCCAGAAGAACTACACCCCCTACGAGGGCGACGAGTCGTTCCTCGCCGGCCCGACCGAGCGTACCAAGGAGCTGTGGGGCGAGGTTCTCGACCTGCTGCTCAAGGAGCGCGAGCAGGGCGGCGTCCTCGATATGGACACCAAGACCGTCACGGGTATCGTGAGCCACCCCGCTGGCTACATCGATAACGCCCATCGCGACAAGGAGACCATCGTCGGCCTCCAGACCGACAAGCCGCTCAAGCGCGCGCTGCACGTCAACGGCGGTATCCGCATCGCTTGCCAGGCTGCCAGCCAGCACGGCTACAAGATCGACGAGAACGTTGTCGAGCGCTACACCTTCGAGCGCAAGACTCACAACGCCGGCGTCTTCGATGTCTACACCCCCGAGATGCGCGCCTGCCGCTCGGCCCACATCATCACCGGTCTGCCCGATGGCTATGGCCGCGGCCGCATCATCGGCGACTACCGTCGTGTTGCCCTGTACGGCGTCGACTACCTGATCAAGGACAAGGAGGCCCAGAAGGCTTCCACCCCGACGGTCATGACCGCCGACAACATCCGCGATCGTGAGGAGCTGCAGGAGCAGATCCGCGCCCTCGGCGAGCTCAAGATGATGGCCGAGACCTATGGTTTCGACATTTCCAACCCTGCTACCAACACGCAGGAGGCCATCCAGTGGATGTACTTCGCCTACCTCGCTTCCGTCAAGGAGCAGAACGGCGCCGCTATGTCCATCGGCCGTACCTCCACGTTCATCGACATCTACGCTGAGCGCGACCTTGCCAACGGTACCTTCACCGAGGAGCAGATCCAGGAGTTCGTGGATCACTTCATCATGAAGCTCCGCATGGTCAAGTTTGCCCGTACCCCCGAGTACCAGGCCCTGTTTACCGGCGATCCGCAGTGGGTCACCGAGTCCATCGGCGGCATGGGTGTTGACGGCCGTACGCTCGTTACCAAGATGAGCTACCGCTACCTGCACACGCTCGAGAACATGGGCACCAGCCCCGAGCCCAACATGACCGTTCTGTGGTCGACCCGTCTGCCCGAGAACTTCAAGAAGTTCTGCGCCAAGACTTCTGTCGCCAGCTCCTCGATTCAGTACGAGAACGACGACCTCATGCGCGTCTACCACGGCGACGACTACGGCATTGCCTGCTGCGTGTCCTCCATGCGCATCGGCAAGGAGATGCAGTTCTTCGGCGCCCGCGCCAACCTGGCCAAGTGCCTGCTGTACGCACTCAACGGCGGTGTTGACGAGGTCTCCAAGAAGCAGGTCGGCCCCAAGTATCGCGCCGTCGAGGGCGATACGCTCGATTACGACGACGTTGTGGCCAAGTACAACGACATGATGAAGTGGCTCGCTGGCGTGTACGTCAACTCGCTGAACATCATCCACTACATGCACGACAAGTATTGCTACGAGCGCATCCAGATGGCTCTGCACGACAAGCACGTGCACCGCTGGTTCGCTACGGGCATTGCTGGCCTTTCCGTCGTGGCTGACTCCCTGTCCGCCATCAAGTACGCCAAGGTCCACCCCGTCCGCGACGAGAACGGCATCATTGTCGACTTCGAGACCGAGGGCGAGTTCCCCAAGTACGGTAACGACGACGACCGCGTCGACCAGATCGCTCACGACGTTGTGCACCAGTTCATGGAGTACATCCGCATGAACGACACCTACCGCAACTCCGTGCCCACGACCTCGGTTCTGACCATCACCTCCAACGTCGTGTACGGCAAGAAGACCGGTTCTACGCCTGATGGCCGCAAGGCTGGCCAGCCCTTCGCCCCGGGTGCTAACCCCATGCACAAGCGCGATAGCCACGGCGCCATCGCTTCGCTGTCTTCGGTTTCCAAGCTCCCGTTCCGCGATGCTCAGGACGGCATCTCCAACACCTTCTCCATCATCCCGGGTGCGCTCGGCAAGGAGGACCAGGTGTTCTTTGGCGATATCGACCTTGATCAGCTGGGCGAGTAACTATTGTTAGTGCTATACTAACAATAACGATTACTGATTAGTGCGCCGGTTTCGGCCGGCGCCTATCGATCGAAGGAGACACATTATGAAGGTTTCTGAAGTTTCCGAGACTCAGGCCGATAACCTGGTCCACATGCTCGACGCTTACGCCGAGAAGGGTGGCCACCACCTGAACATCAACGTCTTCAACCGTGAGACGCTGCTCGACGCTCAGGCTCACCCCGAGAAGTACCCGCAGCTGACCATTCGCGTTTCCGGCTACGCCGTGAACTTCCACACGCTCACCAAGGAGCAGCAGGACGAGGTCATTTCGCGTACCTTCCACAACAAGTTCTAAAGGGATTTAACTCCCGCAGGATCGCCGGGGCTGTTTGGGCTACCTCCCAAAACGTCCTCGGACATGCAAGAAGCCCTCGCTGCGCACTTCGTGCGGCGAGGGCTTCTTGCGTCCTGCGGAATATTTTGGGAGGTAGCCCAAACAGCCCCGGCGGGGTCCTGTGTAGTTACCCTTTAGGCGGAACTCTCCTAATGGGTTGAGCGTTCTGGATTCTTGCTTGCTACCGTTTATCGCGTATAGCTACCGTTTGCGGAATAAGTAACACTCCTTAATAAACCGTGTAGAATCTCAGATAAGCACGGAGTTTTCCAGGGAGACGCTGTCCTTTGTTGTGTGCAAGGGGCGGCGTCTCTTTGGCGCTTGGAGGCCGTTCTGCAGCAGGGCGGCGGACGTGCGTCACATATTCAAAAGCCAACGTCGAGATGGGTTGTGATGATAATGGGCAAGTACGTAATCGTGGTTGAGTCTGGTTCGGATGTGACGCCGGAGCTCTGCGAGCGCTATGGCATCGTGCGCGTGCCCATGCATGTCACGATTGGTGACGAGACCGTCGAAGACGGATCGATCGACCCGCTTGAGATTTACTCGCGCTGCAACGAGTTTGGTGTGATGCCCAAGACCAGCGGTTGCTCGCCGGCGGATTTTGCGCATGTGTACGACCGCATCCACGCCGAGCGGCCCGATGCGACCATTTTGCATCTTGCGTATTCCGAGGTTACGACCTGCTCGCATCAGTCGTCGAAGATTGCGGCAAAGGGCCGCGATTACGTCTTCTCCATGGATACGCGCTTTGTGTCGGTGGGCCAGTCGCTTGTCGCCGTTGAGACCGCCAAGTATATCGAAGCCCATCCGGACGCCACCGTCGACGAGATTTTCGCCTTTACCAATTCGGTGATGGACCGCGTGCTGCTGGGCTTTGTTCCTACGGACCTTGCCTTCCTTAAGGCGGGTGGTCGCTTGTCCAACGTCGCGTTTCTTGGCGCCCATCTGCTCAAGATTAAGCCCTGCATTGAGGTAACGGGTGGCAAATTCGTGGCGACCAAGAAGCTCCGCGGCTCTATGCTCAAATGTGCCCGTGCCTTTATTGACCACATGGTTGCGAAGGGCGATATTGATTACTCGCACATTGGTTTGGCGTATTCAGTGGGCCTTTCCGAGGAGCTGCGCGACGATATGGAAGTCTATGCGCACGACCTGGGCTTTAAGGACGTTACCTGGACTCAGGTCGGCGGCGTCATCTCGAGCCACTGCGGCCCGACCGCCTTTGGCGCGGTGCTTACGCTTAAGGCGTAGGGCCTGGCGTCTATCGATTTCTATTGCTTCGGCGGCGAGCGGGTTGTGACAACCTTCCCGCCGCTTTTGCGTGGAGTCAAATAGGACGATCAAATTGACCGCTAAACCGTTTCGCCATCAGGCGTATGGGCTAGAATGGCTCTGGCATTTTAATTGACAAAAACCAAAGAGAGGCAAGGTTGCGGGAATGGCTGAGATGACGCTTGAGGGTGTGGATGCTCATCCCGAGGACTCTGCGTATGCCCTGGGTCGCGTGCATTCGATCGAGACGATGGGAACGGTCGACGGTCCCGGCATCCGCTTTGTAGTGTTTGTTCAGGGTTGCCCCATGCGTTGTGCGTATTGTCACAATCCCGATACCTGGTCTGTTAACGGCGGCACGATGGTGACCGTCGAGCATCTCATGGACGAGTTCCAGAGCAACCATGAGTTCTACCGTAGCGGCGGCATTACCGTTTCGGGCGGCGAACCGCTCCTGCAGCCCGAGTTTTTGGCCGACCTGTTCCGTGCAATGCACAACAACCCCGATGGCCGCGTACACACCTGCCTAGACAGCTGTGGCTATGCATTTGATCCCAAGCATCCGGAGAAGTTCGATGCTGTTCTCAACGAGACCGATATGGTGCTGCTCGACATCAAGCATGCCGATCCGGTTGAGCATAAAAAGCTGACCGGTTGCGATCCTGCGCGCATCCTGGCGTTTGGCGATGAGCTTGCCCGTCGCAAGATTAAGGTTGTTATTCGCCACGTGGTGGTGCCGGGTATCACCGATACGGCGGAGGAATGCGAGAAGCTCGGTCGCCTGATCGCTCCATGGCACAACGTGGTGGGCCTGGAAATGCTGCCGTATCACACGATGGGTGTCGTCAAGTACGAGCAGCTGGGTATTCCCTATAAGCTCGAGGGCGTGCCCCAGATGGATACCGCGCGCATGCCCGAGCTGCGCAACGCCGTCATGGCCGGCATGAAAAAGCGCCGTGCGGAACTCAAAAACGCCATCGGCTAGCGAGCCATTTTCGCTCCCCAAGGGCACTCATTGGGGACAGACATAAATGAGTGCGCGATGGCATTGCGGACGACCAAGCTTTGGTGCGCAACAAGGCCGGCTGGATCAGCGAGGCAGGTTGCAATGCGACGTGCGATGCTGGCCTCATTGATGTTGACGGCGACACCTACATTATGAGCATCATGACATCGATGCCATGGAGCGACCATTCGAGTGAGGTTGTGACTGCCATCGCCAAGGCGCTCTATGATACCCGCGCTACGCTGGCTTAGCGTGTTCGTTTGGCGAGGTCAAACAAAATGCTGGTACCATACCGTGGTTGAGTATTTCGTATAGGTTTGGGGAATGGCATGGCTACCATCGCGATTATCGGTGCGCTCGAAAAAGAGATCATGCAGATTAAGGAAGAGTTGAGCAACGTTTGCATGGTACAGGAGGCGGGCTTGAACGTTGTGACCGGCGGGCTCGACGGCCTGTCGATTGTCGCCACGACGGCGGGTATGGGCACGGTAAACGCTGCCGCCGCAACACAGCACCTCATTAGCAAGTATGCTCCACAGGCAGTTGTGTTTTCTGGTATCGCAGGTGGCCTGAATCCCAAGCTCCATATCGACGATGTCGTCATTGGCAAATGCCTGCGCTATCTAGATACCGATACCGCGCTTATCGCCGAGTCTGCACCGGGGCTCGAGGAGTTTGTCTCGACGCCTGCGCTGGTCGATATTGCCGCCGATGTGCTTTCTGAGCGTGGGTTTGTTGATGCTTCGACAAATGCGACCGCTTCGAACGAGGGCGCAAAGCAGTTCCTGGTCGGCACGATTGCCACGGGTAACCGCTTTGTGACGGGCGCCGCTATGCGCAATGATGCCATCGAGGCGACGCATGCCGATTGTGTCGGCATGGAGGGCGCGGCAATTGCCCATGTCGCAACCAAAAATGGTGTCGATTGCCTGGTGCTGCGTGCTATCAGCGATAATTGTGACGAGGCGTATGATGCGATTTGCGACCGCGAGTTCGATTTGTTCGAGTATGCGCGTGCCGCAAGCGATATCACGCTCGATATCGTTCGACGCATTGCCGCTGCGCAATAGCGCGTTTTTTGCAAGATCCTACGACCAAGGAGTGTCCATGGCCGATTCCATTAACTACCAGCTTGCCAAGTTCGTCGCCAGCTACGGCAAGGTTTCGCAGATCCCCGAGTCCACCTGTCCCGAGGTGAGCTTCGTTGGCCGCTCAAATGTGGGCAAGTCGTCCATTATGAACAAGCTCTTTGGCCGCAAGAACCTGGTGAAGGTTTCGAGCACGCCGGGCAAGACGAGCAACATCAATTTCTTCGAGGCCGACGACGTGCACTTTGTGGACCTGCCGGGCTATGGTTTCGCCCGTCGTTCCAAGGCCGAGCGCGACCGCTGGGCCGAGCTCATCGGCGACTTCTTCGACTCCGAGCGCAGCTTTAACTTGGTTGTGTCGCTAGTGGACATTCGCCATGACCCCAGTAAGCTCGACCATGACATGATCGACTACCTGCAGGGCAACGAGTTCAACTTTATCGTCTGCCTCACCAAGGCCGACAAGCTCAGCCGCACCCAGCAGGCCCGCCAAGCGGCAGCCATCAAAAAACAGCTCAACGTCCCGGCCGAAAACGTAATCATCACAAGCTCCCAAACCGGCGTGGGCATCGACGAACTCAAGCGCCGCATCGCCGAAGCCTGCCTCTAATAAGTGCCCCAGCCTAGCAAGAGCCCCTATCAATAAAAGGCCATGATTTCAGCCTGGCGCCCCTTCAAAGCGTGGGTCCCTGTAGACATCGCTAGCTACGTTGCCATAGGGCCACCCAGGGGCATCCCCTTAAAAACATTCCGCAGCACGAGGCCCGCTTATCCGCAGCTCCGAAGGAGCAGGATAAGTGGGCCTCAAGTGCGAGGACGTTTTTAAGGGGATGCCCCTGGGTGGCCCGGACAGACCGATCGGCGATGTCTACAGGTACTCGATTTGAGCGCCTTCCGTGTCGCACGTCAGAATGTGCGTGTCGCACTTGGGGAACTGCTCACGCAGCTTGACCTGCAGGAACTTTGCCACGATGGTATCGTCGGTCACAGCCATAAGGGTCGAGCCCGAACCGCTGATCCAGATGGTCTTGGCACCGCCGTTAAGGCAGGTGTCGCGCACAGCGTTGTAGTCGGGAATCAGACGGCGACGATAGGGCTCCTGGATGCGGTCGTCGTTGGCGGCGGCAATCAGGTCAAGGTCGCCAGTCTCCAAGCCGCGCGTCATGCCGGCGATGCGGCCCATTTGCCATACGGCGGTGGAGAGTGGAATCTCCTGCGGCACAACCTTGCGCGCCTCGCTCGTATGCACCTCGTAGGGCGGAATCACGGTAATAAAACGCAAGCGATCGCTCACCTCGTAGCGCAGGCACTGGGGGAGCGAATCAGTCGGCGTAAAGGAGCAAACGGCACCGCCCAGGATAGCGGGGGCGACGTTATCGGGATGGCCCTCGACCTCGGTGGCGATGCGGACGAGCTCGGCGCGGTCGACGGTATGGCCCGTCAACGCGGCGGCAGCCATGATGCCTGCGACGACGCAGGTGGAGCTGGAACCCAGGCCGCGGGCGACGGGCACGTCGGTCTGAATGTCGATGGCAACGGGAAAAGCCGGCTCGCCCCAGGCGGCCAGAGCATCGACAAAGCTTACATAGACCAGGTTATTCTCGTTTTGGAACTCCTCGGGGCAGCCCGTGATGGTGAGCTTGTCGGCGCGCTCAAAGGTAAAGTGCGAGTAGAGGCTGACGGCCATGCCGAGGGTGTCGTAGCCGATGCCTAGGTTGGCGCTGGTTGCTGGGACGGTGATTTTGATCATGTGGGTCCTCCTGGGCGGGTCTGGCCGTTTAGTTCGCTGCTCGGGCAGTCCTGGCTCGCTCGGAAAGCACATTAAGTGCTTTCCGGCTCGTGCGGAACTCGCGACGAACTAAACGGCCAGACCCGCTCGCATGCTCGTCATCATCCCGAAAGCTAAATAAAAAGAAGGTGCGCCGACTTTCGCCGGCGCCTTATATGGGGTTTAGTTGGTAGCCATCTTTTTTGCTGCAGACTCTACGTAGTTGGCCATGTCGGCTACGTCGCAGACGTCTTCGAAGCGGACGGGCTTGGACTCGAGTTCGGCGAGCTGGGTCGGGGCGACCGTATTGGTTGCCTGCTCGAGCACGCGCATAGCCTCAAAGTCGTCCTCGGGAACGTCGATGCCCAGGGCGTCGCAGCAGGCGCGCGGGAACTTGTAGGGGCTTGCGGTCGAAAGCAGCACGCGGGCCTTGGCGCCTTCGGCGGGAGCGACCTTTTCAAAGACGTGATAGCCGCAAGCGGTGTGCGGGTCGATCACGTAGCCGTTCGCGTCCCAGCAGCTCTTGATGGCAGCGCGGACCTCGTCCTCGCTGGCCCAACCGCAGCCAAAGACGCTTTGGATCTTGGACAGCAGCTCGGCGGGCACCTCGTAGCGACCCGTCTGGGCAAGCTGCTCCATAAGGCCGGCAACGAGCTCGCAGTCGCCATCGGACAGGAAGTACAGCATGCGCTCCAGGTTAGAGCTGATGAGGATGTCCATCGATGGCGAGATGGTCGTGAAGAACGGACGGTTGCGGTCGTAGACGCCGGTGGTCAGGAAGTCGGCGAGCACGTTGTTCTTGTCGCTCGCCACGACGAGCTTGGCGACGGGCAGGCCCATGCGCTTGGCATAGTAGCCGGCCAGGATATCGCCAAAGTTGCCGGTCGGTACGCAGAACTCCACGGCGTCGCCGGCCTCGATGGCGCCGGCGCGCAACAGCTGCGCATAGGCGGCAAAGTAGTAGACGACCTGCGGTACCAGACGGCCGACGTTGATGGAGTTGGCGCTCGAAAGCACCGTGCCGGCGGCCTCCAGACGCTCGGCAAGCTCCTTATCGGCAAAGATGCGCTTGACGGCGCTCTGGGCGTCGTCAAAGTTGCCGCGGATGCCGCAGACGGCGACGTTGTCGCCCTCCTGCGTGGACATCTGCAGGTTCTGGACGCGGCTGACCTTGCCCTCGGGATAAAAGACGGTGATGCCCGTGCCCGGCGCGTCGGCAAAACCGGCGAGTGCGGCCTTGCCGGTGTCGCCCGACGTGGCGGTGACGATCATGATGCGCTCGGCGCCGCCGTCCTTGGCGGAAGTGCGGGCCATCAGACGGGGGAGCATCTGCAGGGCAACGTCCTTGAAGGCGCTTGTGGGGCCGCCAAAGAGCTCCATCACATAGGTCTGAGGGGCGTCAGCGCCCGGCGCAGCGTCGAGTTTGACGAGCGGCGTAACCTCTTCACTCGCAAACGTGCCGCGGTATGCCTCGTCGACACACGCCGAAATTTCTTCGGCCGTGTAATCATTCAGTAACATTCCCAACACATCTTGAGCGATTTCAAAGTACGATTTATCTGCAAGCGAGCTGATATCGACCTGCTGGGTGCCGAGCTCGTCCGAGACAAACAAACCCCCGTCGGGAGCGATGCCGGTGCGGATTGCCACCTTACTTGAGCACGATAAAGTGCGTCCTCGTGTACTATGATAAGTTCCCATATAACACTGCTCCTCGGATGCCTTGGTCCCAATCGGTGAAACCATGGTATCAGAGCGCGCAAAACAGGTTTGCAGAGGCTTTTAGAAAGGTAACCTCAAGCCCATGATTAAGATTGCCAAGTTTGGCGGCTCGTCGGTCGCCGACGCCGAACACTTCAAGAAGATCAAGGCCATCGTCGATGCCGACCCTGCCCGCCGTTTTGTGGTGGTTTCTGCCTGCGGTCGCCGCTTTAAGGGCGACACCAAGGTGACCGACCTGCTCTACCTGGTTAACGCGCACGTTAAGTACCACGTGTCGTGCGAGGAGCTGCTCGAGGACATTGGGCAGCGCTATTTTGATATCGCTGACGAGCTGGAGCTCACCTATCCCATCCGCGAGGAGTTCGTGGCCTTTGCCGAGCGCGCCCGCTCGGGCGGCTACTCCACCGAGGAGCTCGTGAGCCGCGGCGAGTACTTCACCGCTCGCCTGATGGCCGAGTACCTGGGCCTGCCGTTCCTGGATGCCGCGACGGTCGTGGCGTTCCATCACGACGGTACGCTCAGCATGAATCGTACCTGCGAGCTGGTGCAGGAGTACGGTCAGCAGGGCGGCTTTGTTATGCCCGGCTTCTATGGCGCGACGCGTGAGGGTCAGATTAAGCTACTCGATCGTGGCGGCGGCGATATTTCCGGCTCGATCCTGGCCAAATGCCTTGGTGCCGACCTGTATGAGAACTGGACCGACGTTTCGGGCTTCTATTCCGCCGATCCGCGTATTGTTCCCGAGGCTCAGCCCATTGCCCGCGTTACCTACGAGGAGCTGCGCGAGCTTTCGTACATGGGTGCAAGCGTCCTGCACGAGGAGGCTGTGTTCCCCGTGCGCGAGGCTGGTATTCCGCTGGTCATCAAGAACACCAATGCGCCGCAGGACCCCGGCACCATCATTAGCGAGACGGCTGACGAGGGTGAGGCGGAGCCTATCATTACCGGCGTGACCGGCAAGCGCGGCTTTGTCGCCATCAACGTTGCCCGCGACCGCACCAAGCCCCGTGTCGGCTTTATGCGCCGCGCGCTTTCGGTCTTCGAGCGCTATGATGTCTCCGTCGAGCACATGCCCACCGGTGTCGACCGCTTTGGCGCCGTGGTGCAGGAGCAGGACGTGCACGATTCGCTGTACTCGCTCGTGGGCGACATTCAGCAGGAGGTCGAGCCGCTCGAGATCGAGGTTGTCGAGGGCCTGGCGCTTATCGCGACCGTCGGTCGTAACCTGCGCGGCCGCGCAGGTATCTCGGGCCACCTGTTTGGCATGCTCGGCCAGGCCGGCGTGAGCGTGCGCATGATTTCGCAGAGCTGTGACGAGATCAACATCATTATCGGTGTCGAGGAGAAGGACTTCGACCTGGCGATTCAGACCATTTACCGCGCCTTCTCCGACGAGAACGGCATTGTGAAGGTCTCCGACCTGGAGGCTCCCGTGCCGGTCGATCCCGCCCCGGCCGCGCTCCACAAGTAGCTGCTATCCCAGTAGATTTTTTTGGGACTTGCCTCAAAAACTACGGCGGGGCGTTTCGTTTCGGTTTCGTTTCGACGGGGCGGGTTTTGTATCCGCCCCGTTCTTGTATACACTGGCAACAATAATCGGCCTGCTCGGCGTGCGGGCAAAAGCCACAGCCTTTAAAGGGGGAAGCATGAAACAGTACACGGTTGCTATTTTGGGCGCGACGGGAGCCGTGGGCACCCAGATGCTCGAGTGCCTCAACGAGCAGGAGTTTCCGGTCGGCAAGCTCAAGCTGTTGGCAAGCGCACGCTCCGCGGGCAAGACCGTTGAGTTCCGCGGCGAGCAAATCGTGATCGAAGAGGCTTGCCCCGAGGCCTTTGAGGGCTGCGACATCGTGCTCGGCGCTGCCGGCGACGATATCGCTAAGGAGCTGCTGCCCGAGGCCGTCAAGCGCGGAGCCGTCGTGGTCGACAACAGCCACGCCTTCCGCATGGATCCCGAGGTGCCGCTGGTCGTGCCCGAGATCAATGCCGACGATATCAAATGGCATCACGGCCTTATCGCCAACCCCAACTGCGCGACCATTATTGGCCTGGTTCCCACCTGGCCGCTGCACCAGCTTGCCGGCGTGAAGCGTATGATCGTGTCCACGTATCAGGCAGCTTCGGGCGCTGGCGCGCCCGGTATGGCCGAGCTCGAGGCTCAGCTGGCCGCCCTGGGCCGTGGCGAGGAGATTCCCGAGCCGCGCGCGTTTGCCGCCCAGCTGGCGAGCAACCTGATTCCGCAGATTGGCGGCGTCAAGGAGGAAGGCTTTACCTCCGAGGAGATGAAGCTGCAAAACGAGGGCCGCAAGATCATGCACCTGCCCGAGCTGCGCGTGAACTGCACCTGCGTGCGCGTGCCCGTGCTGCGCTCGCACTCCGAGAGCATTACGCTTGAGTTCGAGCGCGACATTACGGTTGAGGAGGCCCGTGCTGCGCTGGTCGCCGCTCCGGGCGTCAAGCTGGTTGACGATCTGGGTGCCGAGGATGCACACGATCGCTTCCCCATGCCGATGGATACGTCCGACCAGGATCTGATTTGGGTCGGCCGCGTGCGCCTCGACATCTCGAACCCCGAGGCCGCGCGCGGCATCACCTTCTGGTGCTGCGGCGACCAAATCCGTAAGGGCGCGGCAACCAACGCCGTCCAGATCGCTAAGCTGCTCTGCGAGTAGCGGTGGACCTGTCCGGCGGGGGCCGGGCTTAGTTTTCAGAACGTCCTCGACCATGTGTGGCGCCTTGTCCTGCTCCTTCGGAGCCGCGGACAAGGCGCCACACTGGTCTGCGGAGTGTTCTGAAAACTAAGCCCGGCCCCCGCCTGCGGTGACTCGGCTGCGAGCGGCCTGCGATGGGGCCGTTGCTGGTTGGGGCCGCTGGGCTGATGTGGGGGCACGTGGTTGTTGCGGGCCCTGGTCCCGGCGGCGGCCTCGGCGCTTCGCGCCTGCCGCCTGGGTCTACTGCGGGGCCGTGGCGGCAGCGGCGGCGCTTCGCGCCTGCTGCCTGGGGTGACTTTGGGCTTGGTGCTAATTGAGGTCTAATACTTTTCCCGTGAAGTGAACGACCTTATTTGGACCCCCGAAGCATTGGCATATTTTGACCGCTATTTCCTGCGGTTTTGCAGCGCGAACCCTGCGGTTTTGCGGTCTAAAGGTGTGGATGCTCCGGGGCTTCGTTTTTACTCGTTCACTTCTCGGGAAAAGTATTAGAGCTCAGCTGGCGGGGGTACCGCTCTGGCGTCGAAGCCCCGCGTCTTCTCTGCTTGATTGGGAAAAACAGCCTCGCTGAAGTAATTGCGAGCCCGCCCGGACGTATCTGCGGGGGTTGTCTGCACAATTCGCGGTATGATGTTGCGAAGTTTTGAAAGGAGCCGCTGGTGGTCACGACGACGTTTGCTTCGCCTTTGGGCGAAATCCTGCTTGCCGCTGATGGCCGCGGTTTGACGGGGCTTTGGTTTGAGGGGCAGGAGCACTTTGGCTCTACGCTGATCAAAGAGGATGCGGAGTATGTCGTAGGTGCCGATGCGGTTTCTGGTGCCGGTGGGATGTTGTCGGTGAGTCCGGCAAATGGCGCGGCTTCTTCGGTGCTTGAGCGTTCTTGGGCTTGGCTGAATGCTTATTTTGCAGGGCAGGAACCTCGGTTTACGCCGCCGTTGCATATGATTGGCACGGCGTTTCAGCGTGAGGTTTGGTACGAGCTGCTTTCTATTCCGCGCGGCGAGGTCGCCACGTACGGCGAGATTGCCCAGCGTATTGCGGCACGTCATTGCGCGCCCGGCAATGAACACCCGATTGTGTCTCCTCGCGCCGTGGGCGCCGCGGTTGCGCGTAATCCCATTTCGATTATTGTGCCGTGCCATCGCGTGGTCGCGGCCGACGGATCGCTCAACGGATACGCCGGTGGACTGGATCGCAAGGAGTGGCTGCTGCGCCTCGAGGGTGCCTATCTATAAGCTGCAGGCGGCCGCAACGCCCATGCGGCAAGCGCGCTCGCTGTACGGGCGTTGTTTGCAGGGCGAGATGTGAAGCCGCCCGTTCCTTAAGTCCGACTAAGCTATAACCTTGCTTTTTTAAATATGCTCATCGACCTGCTAAGGCAGCACTAAGGCGAGTGCGGGTGCGCTATTATCGGCGCTCACGGAGCGCTTGGTGTTCTTGGCACGCATGGACGAGGGCTCGGCGGGCTTTACCATGGCGTCGATCGATCTTTCGGAGGCGGTGAACAAGGCGGCGGCGCCGTTTAAGTCGGTGACGGTCTCAGGCGGTAAACGCCTGTCGACGTCGATTGCGACCGGCGTGCGGACCCATGCCGATGCCGCGGCGGTGGCGCAGGTGGTTGAGTTGCTACTGGACAACGCCACGCGCTATGCGAGCGAGGGCAGCGTGATTGAGCTGAGCCTGTGCGCCGTTTCGCACGGCAAAGGCAAGGGCGCCGCCGAGCTTGTCGTATCGAACGCCGTGGACGAGCTGCCCGAGGGCGACCTGGACCGATTGTTCGATCGCTTCTATCGTGCGGATGCGTCGCGCAGCTCCAAGACGGGTGGCTCGGGCGTGGGCCTGTCCGTGGTGCGTGCCATCGCCGAGGCCCATGGAGGCGCCGCCACCGTATCCGGTCACGGCAACCAGATCACCTTCACCGTTTGCCTTTAAAACCTGCCAAAAAGGAACAGGTTTATTTTGGCAGGTTTTATCTGGGGAAACGTCCGCAGGAGAGGGCATGGGCGGTGTGAACATATGCATCTCTACCTGCTAAAATATAGGCATCGTTATTCGGCTCCTGAGTGGAAAGGAGGCGGTCATGCAGTACGAGATCGGCGGAGGGGCTTTCCCGGTTGTTACGTGCAACCTTAGCGATGGCGAATCCATGATCACCGAAAGCGGCGCCATGGCTTGGATGACCCCCAACATGGAAATGTCTACCTCGGGCGGTGGCATCGGCAAGATGTTCTCCAAGGCTTTTTCGGGTGAGGCATTGTTCCAAAACATTTGGACCGCGCGTGGCGATGGCATGATCGCGTTTGGCTCCTGCTTCCCCGGCCGCATCGTGCCAATCGAGATCGGTCCGGGCAAGAGCTGGATTTTGCAGAAGCGTTCGTTCCTTGCCGCGGAAAGTGGCGTCGAGTTGAGCATTCACTTTAACAAGAAGGCAAAGGCCGGCGTCTTTGGCGGCGAGGGCTTTATCATGCAGAAGCTCACGGGCTCGGGTGTTGCTTTTGCCGAGATCGACGGCGACCTGGTTGAGTACGAGCTCGCTGCTGGCCAGCAGATGATTGTGGATACCGGCAACGTGGCCGGCTTTGAGGAGACCGTGAGCATCGACGCTCAAATGGTCAAGGGCGTCAAAAACATCATGTTTGGTGGCGAGGGCGTGTTCAACACCGTGCTCACCGGTCCCGGTCGCATCTGGTTGCAGACGATGCCCATTTCCAATCTTGCGGCAGCAGTGGCCTCGATGACCAACAACAATAACTAGTCCGCATAGGATAGCGCGCGGCGGGCTTACCCTGTCGCGCGCTTTTTTGCTGGCAAACGCCTCGCTTATAGAGTGTGGCTGCGCTGCTACAGCGAGCGTCGTCATCTCGTCACCCTGATAGCTTGCGGCAAGCGTGGCAATGAGGAGTGAGAATTTGAGTGCTCAGTCCCAAGGCATAATGGCGGCCATGCCAACAAGCAAAAACGAGTTGCCGGTGTCACGGAAAGGCGGGCGTCGGTCGATTCCACGTGAGACGGCTGTGCCGATCTGCACGGCCGCCCCTGCGCGTCCCGCGCTGCCCCCAAAGAGGTACGTTTCCCCTTATAAAACCTGCCAAAATAAACCTGTCCCTTTTTGGTAGGTGGGAAATGGGTAATACTAAAGAGTTATCCGACCAGATGGGAATTAATCGATGGCCTATATTGAATTCAAAGACGTCATCAAAGCATACGGCGAGGGTGACGCCCGCATTCACGCGCTCGACGGCGCGAGCTTTACCGTTGAGCGTGGCGAGCTTGCCATTATCCTGGGCGCTTCGGGTGCCGGCAAGACCACGGCGCTCAACATCTTGGGCGGCATGGACACGGCAACTTCCGGCACCGTGACGGTGGACGGACGCGACGTGAGCTCCGCCAACGAGGCGCAGCTCGTGGAATACCGCCGCGCCGACGTGGGCTTTGTCTTCCAATTCTACAATCTGGTTCCCAACCTGACGGCCCTCGAAAACGTTGAGCTCGCAGCTCAGATCTGCCCTGATTCGCTCGATGCCGAACAGACGCTTCGCCAGGTCGGCCTGGGTGAGCGCCTCGCCAACTTTCCGGCGCAGCTTTCGGGCGGCGAGCAGCAGCGCGTGTCCATCGCCCGCGCACTGGCAAAGAACCCCAAGCTGCTTCTGTGCGACGAGCCCACGGGTGCACTCGACTACAAAACTGGCAAGCAGATCTTGCAGCTGCTGCAGGACACTTGCCGCAAGCAAGGCATTACGGTCATCATCATCACCCACAACTCTGCGCTGGCGCCCATGGCCGATCGCCTGATTCGCTTTAAGAATGGTCGCGTGGAGAGCGAGACGGTCCAGCAAAATCCCGTGCCTATCGAGACGATCGAGTGGTAGCGCCCATGGACCAGGACCGCCAAAACAGCCAGCGCCGCGACGCGCAGAACACGGAGCGCGAGCAGGATTTTACGACCTACCGCACCGCCCAAAGCTCAAACGATATGGTGCCGACGGTTTTTCGCCGTGGCATCTACCGTACAATCCGAGGCAGTCTTAAGCGCTTCTTGTCCATCGTGGTCATCACCGCGCTCGGTGTGAGCGTGATGTGCGGCCTCAAAGCGGGGTGCGAGGACCTGTGCGATTCGGTTGACGCTTACTTTGACCAGCAGAATGTTTATGACATCAACGTGCAGTCGACCTATGGTCTGACCGATGACGATCTTGCTGCCATTCAAGAGGTCGATGGCGTCGAGACGGCCGAGGGCATCTACACCGAGACCGCCTACACCGCCGTGGGTACAACGCGCGAGCGCGTGGTCGTGCAGAGCCTTTCCAAAGAGAACATTGACCAACCGGTGCTAGTACGCGGCGAGCTGCCCGAGACTTCGGGCGAAGTGGCAGTGACCTCACGTTTTTTGAAGGCTTCGGGCAAGAAAATCGGCGATACGGTGAGCTTTGCCGCCAACGATGCGAGCTCGTCGAACCAAAGCGCCAAGGACCAGTTTGCCGATGGAGACTATACCATCACGGCCGAGGTTCTCGATCCCACCGACGTGAGCTCCGACTCGACAGTCAACGCCTTTCGCGCTGCTTCGACTGCGGACTACAAGTTCTACGTGAGCGAGGATGCCGCGACATCTTCTTCCTACTCCGCTGTCCACGTGGTCGTCGAGGGAGCCAAGAGCCTCAACTCCTATTCGGATGCCTACTCGGCAAAGATCAATGAGGTCAAGGGCAATATCGAGAAGATCCGCGAGGAGCGTGAGAAGGCGCGCGCTCAGGAGCTGACGGTCGACACACCGGCGAGCTTGGACGCGGCTGAGCGTCAGGCGAATATGGTCTTTGGGATCGAGCAGGACAACATCAATCGCATGGCCGAGGGCAGCGACGAGCGTGCGCAGGCGCAAGCCGACCTGGACCAGCGCCGCGCCGCCGCCGACCAGCAGTTTGCCGATGCCCGTGCCGAGCTCTCTGACCTGGGCGAATGCACCTGGTACATCCAGGACCGCGGCAATATCGCAAGCTACTCGAGCGTCGAGAGCGATAGTTCTTCGATCGAGGCCATCGCCACGGTGTTCCCGTTCATCTTCTTTATCGTCGCCGTGCTTATCAGCCTCACCACCGCCACCCGCATGGTCGAGGAGGAGCGCACGCTTATTGGCCTGTACAAGGCGCTCGGCTATTCACGCGGGCGTATCCTGTCCAAATATGTGGACTACTCGCTGTGGGCGTGTCTGATCGGTGGCGTGCTCGGCAACATCATCGGCTTTGTGGGCCTGCCGCTGTTCTTGTTTACGGTGTTCGACGACATGTACTCGCTGCCCCAGATGCTACTTTCGTACGACATCGTGTCCTCGATCGTTTCGGTGGCGCTGTTTGCCGTGGGCGTGGTGGGAGCCACGATTATCGCCTGCCGCCACGAGATGGCCGAGACCCCTGCCTCGCTCATGCGCCCCAAGGCTCCGCGCGCCGGCTCGCGCATTCTGCTCGAGCGCATCGGCTTTATCTGGCACCGCATGGGCTTTTTGAACAAGGTCGCTGCACGCAACCTGTTCCGCTACAAAAAGCGCGCCTTTATGACCATCTTTGGCATTGCGGGCTGCACGGCGCTTGTGATTTGCGGCATGGGCATCCGTGATACGTCGGTCGCGCTGTCGCCCAAGCAGTACGGCCACATCACACGCTACGATTTGCTGGCGGTCGCCAACCCCGATGATTTTTCGCAGACGTGCGCGGCGTTGGATGAGCGCAGTGCAGCCAAGGATTCCAACGTGACCGTGACTTCGACGCTGCCGATTATGACAGACAACGTCACCTTTACATTTGGCGGTAAGAGCGAGACCGTGCAGCTCATCGTGATTCCCGACGACCGCACGGGTGACTTGGGCGATTACGTGCGCCTGGAGGATGAGTCCAAAGAACCGCTCGCCCTGCGTGACGGGGATGTGTATTTGAGCAAGAGCTCTCAGCTGGTGCTGGGGATCAAGCCGGGCGACACGGCTCACGTCCAGGATTCGTCGCTCAATGTTGCCAAGGTCAAAGTCAGCGACATTTCGCTCAACTATCTGGGCAACACGCTTTACATGACGCAGGGCACCTATGAGCGCGCGTTCGGTCGAAGCGCGCGCCTCAACGGCATCTTTGCGCTGCTTAAGGGTTCGTCGGCCGATCAGATTGCGTTTACCAACCGTCTTAAGAGCGATGGTTGGATTACGCTGTCGAGTACCGCCGAGCATTGGGAAAACTATGAGGCAAACTTTACGATTATCAATTCGGTCGTGGTGCTTGTGACCTTTATGGCGGCGTGCCTGTCGTTTGTGGTGGTATTTACGTTGTCTAACACCAACATCTCGGAGCGCGAACGCGAGCTGGCGACCATCAAGGTGCTGGGTTTCCGCCGTGGCGAGGTGCACCATTACGTTAACAAGGAGACGTTGATTCTTACGGCGATCGGAGCCGCGCTGGGCGTACCGCTGGGCGGTGCGCTGGCCGAGAGCTTTACGTACATCTTGCAGATGCCGTCATTGTACTTTGACGTTGAGGTCGAGTCGCTGAGCTACGTGCTTGCCGTGGTGCTTTCCTTCGGCTTTACGATCATCGTCAACCTCGCTACCAATCGCACCCTCAATAAGATCGACATGGTCGGCGCCCTCAAGAGCGCCGAGTAGCCTGCCAAAAAGGGACAGGTTTATTTTGGCAGGTTTTATCTGGGCAAACGCCGGACAACCATTTGTTGAGGTAAGATAACGTAACCTTTTTTGCAGAGGGCGTTATCTTACCTCTT
>DXZW01000016.1 GCA_019419455.1 Collinsella sp.
GAAAAACCTTGATTTTCCAGTGTTTTCAAAAGTATCGTTATCTAACGTCAGCTTTAGGTGGCCCGGCGTTTGCCCCGTCAAACGGGCTTTCCATTTGCCTTTCATTCTATTTGGTTTTCGCTCGCAGGCGTGGATGAGAGGCTCTCTTTAGCCTTCGAGATTGGGCTTGTATGGGTCGTATGCCACAAAATGGGCCTATCTACTACGTTTGCTACCACACCCTCGACCGTGACAAAGATTATGAAATTAAAACCGCAGGTAGATGGCTTGCCAGTTTTCGGAAAAGGCGGGTATGGTCGGCCCTCTCGAGTTAAACGTAGTAAATAGGCCCTTTTCTTGGTGTGCGGTCAGCTCAATGCTAATCTCCGTGCCGGAACTGACCCAGTTGTTTGTAAGTTGCGGTGATATACGGACTGTTTGGCGCTTTGGAGCTTCAAAACAGTCCCTATCTCACCGCAACTTAGGAGAAGGGCGGGGGCGGTTGGGTGCTGGTGGGTCGGAGCGTGTTAGGCCTGTTTGCGGTGCTTCCATTGTTTGCGGCACCAGCGCATGAGCGCCTTTATGACGGGAATCGTGATGAGGATGATCCATGCAGGATGGGGCTGTCCCAAACAGAGCCACATGTAGAGGAACCAAGCGATGGCGGCTGCCGGGTAGATGGCCTCGATCAGCTTAGACAGGTGGCGTCGATCGATAAAGTCACCAATCGCGTAGTAGACGGGAACCAAAAAGACGAGGAAAAGCCCCATGCCCCATGTGCCGTAGACAATGCCGAGCACCAGATAGGCGAGAGTGACAAGTGCGGGGAAGGGGAATTTGTTCCATGCACGTCCGACCTTGGTGTGGAAATGCTTGCCATGATGGTCGAGCTTGTCGTGTGCTTCCTTCCAGCTGGAAAACGTCTCGCCGTCGATGGTGACGGTGCCGTCGTCATTGGTACGCACGCTATGTCCATCGTCCTCAAGCGTATCGATATGCACGCCGCCCGGCCCCACATGCACCTCTTCGCCCTTGCGCTCGTTGGTCACATGGATGCCGCTCCAACCAACATGGACTTCCTCGCCTTTATTGGGATCAATGACGTGGATACCGCGCGCGAGGGAAATATCGACAAGTGGTTTGTCACCGCAATCGGCGTGCTCGGCAGAATCCTCAGCCTCGTCAGCCACATCCGCCGTCTCGGTGTCGGCACTACCGTCCTCCGGGCCGTCGGCATCGTTGGCCGCCTCCCCATATAGCAGCTTGTCCAACGACACGCCATACAGCGCGGCGAGCGCAATGAGGTTATCGGTATCGGGTGAGGACTCGCTGCGCTCCCATTTACTAACAGCCTGGCGGCTTACGCCCAGCTGGGCAGCAAGCGCCTCCTGAGAAAGCCCGGCAGCTTTACGGCGATCGACGAGGCGCTGTGCCATCGCAAGATCCATGGTGGTTCCTTTCGTTTGATGGTCGAATCGAATGAGCCGAGTATGCCGAGAACAACCGGTAGCGACCACCATTTCTAGTTAGAATCTGCTCAAACCCTACCGCAACTACCGGTAGCAACCCCTAACGACCAGCCATTTTAGGACAAATGTCAATGCAAGTAGCAGCCAAGAGCTCCCACTCAGTAAATTGCGGTGGAGTAGTTCCTAAATTCAGCCATTTGCGGACTAAGCAGGAACTATTTCACCGCAACTGAATTTCAGGTCAGGCATCCGCAGCAAGAAGACGAATAGCCTCGGCCTCCCTAGTTACCGCAGGAGGCCCCAGGGCTTACCTCCCAAATCTTTCCGCAGGACGGAAGGACCCCGCCGCGCGAAGCGCACGGCGGGGTCCTGACATGTCCGAGGACGATTTGGGAGGTAAGCCCTGGGGGCTCCGATGGGGGCGGTTCCAGCCGAGGCTATTCGTCGCCGAAGCTGATGCCCAGCGCCTTGGCCTCGCGCACCAGATCACTCTGGGGGTCGACAAACTTGAGCTTGCCGGCGACATCCTCGAGCGGCATGTGGCACATTTTGCCGTCGCGCAGGGCAATCATGTAGCCAAACTCGCCACGCAGGCAGCCAAGCGCGGCCTCGACGCCGCACTGGGTCGCAAAGATGCGGTCCTGAGCGTCGGGCTGGCCACCGCGCTGCGTGTGACCGGGGATGGCGACGCGGGTCTCGCGACCGGTCTTGGCTTCGATCTCCTTGGCGATGTCGTACACGATTGACGGGCTCGTGCGCTCGGCGAGCTTCTTCTTGTACTCCTTCTTGGACAGTGCCGCGTCCTCTTTGGAGATGGCGCCCTCGGCGACGGCCACGATGGTAAAGCGGCTGCCGGTCTCCATGCGATGCTCAATGGTCTTGATGACGTTATCCATGTCGTAGGGAATCTCGGGAATCAAGATGACATCTGCGCCGCCCGCGACGCCGGCATACAGCGGGATCCAGCCAACCTTGTGGCCCATGATCTCGATAACGAACACGCGCCCGTGACTCGACGCGGTGGTGTGGATGTCGTCGATGCACTTGGTAGCGACGTCGATGGCGCTCGTAAAGCCAAACGTCAACTCGGTGCCCCAGGTGTCGTTATCGATGGTTTTGGGTAGGGCGATAACGTTGAGGCCCTCTTCGCGCAGGCGGTTGGCGGTCTTGGTGGATCCGTTGCCGCCCAGCATAAACAGGCAGTCGAGCTGCAGCTTGTGATAGGTGTGGACCATCGCGGGCACCTTCTCGACGCCATCGGCTTCGGGAATGTCCAAGCGCTTGAACGGCGTGCGGCTCGTGCCCAGGATGGTGCCGCCGCGGGTGAGGATGCCGCTAAAATCGGCGGGCGTCATGACGCGGAATCTGCTGTAGATAAGGCCCTGGTAGCCGTCCTCAAAACCATAGATCTCGATAGGTTCTTCGCTATTTGTCATAAGCGTTTTGACGATGCCGCGCATAGTGGCGTTGAGCGCCTGGCAGTCGCCGCCACTGGTAAGAAGACCGATCCTAAGCATGATGAATCCTTCCGGGCAAGTTATAACATGCGCATAAGTTTACCCCCGCACACTGTTGACGCGGGGGTAAAACGTGTTAGCTCAAGCGTATGGAAATGTAAACAACGTCAGGCGGGCGTAAGGTTGACGGGCCTGGCTCCTTACAGTGCGAAGGCGTCGACGTCGCCCCAGTGGCGGCGCAGCGTAATAGCGGCGGCGGGTTCGGTATTGTCAAAGACGACCGACCATTGCGTATTGCTGGTGATGTCTTCCGGATTGGGTTCTTGCGCTGCGGCACGCAGGGCTTCCCAGACAATCGTTTCGTCCTGGGCACCGACATGGGCGTCAAGAACATCGGCGATTGCGACGGCGCGCTCTTTACCATGGCCCAGCTCGCCATTCTTTTGGTTGGGCAGCACTTCGTAGTCATAGCAGGCGTAGAAGTTCGTAACCTGGCGTACAGGAGTCGCTTTGAAAGCGCGGTCCGGATCGCGCGGGTCCCATTCTACTACGCGCGCGTCACCGGCGGCGTCGTTGATAAAGAAGTGGTAATCGCGTCCTGCCATGGCGTGCATGTCGTAGGCGAAAAGCAGGTCGACAGCTTCTTGCGTGGTGGCGGCACGGTCGAGCACCAGACGGATGACGAGCGAGGTGTTGATGACGGGCCGTTGCGTGTCCTGGTCACAGGGCTTGGAATCCAGGGTGAGTACGGCAATGGACACGCCGCATTCGTTAACACCGTCGAGCTGGGCAAACGGGCCCATGAGTGCCGCGGCGCGTCCGGCGACGGAGTCAAGCGGAGTGTTATCGCCCAGGTTGTTAAGGGCGGCAAGCCCGATGGAAGCATAGCCGCCGCGTGGGTGATTGCGCACCAGCAGCGCCGAGGTGTCGTCCTTAAAGTCGTAATTGCGACCGGTGCGCACGCGGCCTTCGGCATCTACGGCGACAAAAGCACTGCAGGCAAACTGGGGCGCCTGGACATGTGCCGGCACACCGGGCAGCACCTGCGCCACCACGGCATCGATGTAGGCCTGGTCGTCGCGCACGCCAGCGGCGATGATGCGATCGAGATCGTAGTCGTAGGTGATGTCGATTGCGTACAGGTCATAGCCATCCGCGTAGCCGGTCAAGCGTTTGAGCGACGCGGCGGATTTGATTTGCTTGTGATAAACGATACCGGTGGCAGCGGCAAGGCCGACGGCGACTCCCGCGACACCGCAGGTGATGGCAATGTTACGTGGCTTCATGACGACTCCTCTCGTCCTGTTAGCGCAATTGTCGCAAAAGGAGCGCGGGCATGATGGCTCAACTTGGTGAGTGGCGCGGAATTAAGCACGGAATGAAGAGTGCGGCGCTGGCGTGGCGGGGTATGCTGGAGGGGATCATCAACCCAGCGAAAGGGGAGAGCATGACGGATCAGGAAACGCCCGAGCGCGCGCATGTGACGGCCGATGATATCGAGGCCGCCAACGACCTTATCGACTTTATCGAGGCATGCCCCAGCATGTTCCATACGGCGGCGACCATTATGGCCGAGCTCGACGAGGCGGGCTTTACCTACCTGCCCGAGAATGCGGCGTGGGACATCGAACCGGGCGGGCGTTATTACACGCAGCGCAACACCTCGAGCGTTGTTGCCTTTAAGGTGGGCGAGGACCTGGCCGCGACGTGGGGCGAGGACGGTGTTGCCGGTGACTATCATTTTCAGCTCACGGCGTCGCACAGCGATTCGCCGACGTTTAAGGTCAAGGCCGTGCCCGAACTCGACGGCGCGGGCGAGACGCTGCGCCTGAACACCGAGGCCTACGGCGGCATGATCGACTATACCTGGTTCGACCGCCCGCTGGCGCTGGCCGGACGTGTGCTGGTGCGCGAGGGCGACCGTATTGAGAGCCGCCTGCTTGCCACCGAGCGCGAGGTCGCTATTATCCCGAGCCTTGCCATCCACATGAACCGCGGCGTTAACGAGGGCTTTGCTCCCAACCGAGCCGTCGACCTGTGCCCGCTCATCAGCGCCGGCGAGCTTAAACAGGGAGATTTTGACGCACTGATCGCTGACGAACTGGACGTTGAACCCGAGCAGATCCTAGGTCGCGATCTGTTCCTGGTCAATCGTCAGGATGCGCGCATTTGGGGCTGGGCCGACGAGTTTATCTCGACGCCCAAGCTTGACGACCTGGCCTGCGCCTATACCTCGCTGCAGGCATTTTTGGGTGCCGAGAATGCGCATGACATCTCGGTCTTCTGCTGCTTTGATAACGAGGAGGTTGGCTCCGAGACCAAGCAGGGCGCCATGTCGACGTTCTTGGCCGACGCGCTGCGCCGCATCAACGGATCGCTGGGCTTTGACGACGAGTCGTACCATCGCGCACTTGCCGCCTCGATGCTTGTGAGCTGCGACAACGCGCATGCCGTGCATCCCAACCACGCCGAGAAGTGCGATGCCCGCAACCAGGTTGTGCTCAACGGCGGCATCGTCATCAAGGAAGCCGCCAACCAGCACTACTGCACCGATGCCTTTAGCCGCGCGGTGTTCCAGGCCATCTGTGATGACGCCGACGTACCCACACAGGCCTTCGCCAACAAGAGCGATATGGCCGGAGGCTCCACACTCGGCAACCTGTCCAATATGCAGGCGAGCATGCATGCCGTGGACGTGGGCCTGCCGCAGCTGGCCATGCACTCAAGCTACGAGACCGGCGGCGTACGCGACGTGATGTACGCCATCCGCGCCCTCACCGCCTTCTACGAGCGCGACCTCCATATCAACGGAGCCGAAAGCGCGGAGCTCTAAAACCTGCCAAAGAGGGATGTTGATTTCGGCAGGTTTTATCTGGGCGAATGCAAAGGGTGAAACCGAGCTAGATCTGTGATATGTGGCCGCCGAGGTGCAGTGTGCCTCGGCGGCTTTTTGTGTACAGAGTACGGCTAATGCTTATAAATGCTATACATGCTTTACGTATCTACCATAGAGTTTTATGATAGTTTTGAAGTATTAAGGAGGGGTCATGACCACAACAGCCGCTCAGATCAACGTGCGTCTCGATGCCGATCTTAAAAGGAGTGGGGACGCCGCTCTCTCCAGGGCCGGTATGACGCCGAGCCAAGCGGTGCGTGCGCTCTGGCAACTTGCGGCATCTCTGGCTGATCGGCCCGGCGCGCTCGAGGATATCCTGCTGCCCAGTCGTGCCCGGGCGGAACAGCGCGAGCGCGAAAAGGCCGCCAAACGTAAGCTCGAGCTCATGGATCAGGGGTCGAAGCTGTTCGCTGCCGCTTGCCGTGAGTCGGGAATCGATATGGTCAGGGCTCAGCCATCGGACGACGAAGAGCTCAAACGGAATGCCTATGCGGATCGCTATGGCGAGGAGATGAGCTGGCTCTATGAGTGAGGCTCCAAGGCGTATCTTGGTTGACACCAACGTGTGGCTCGATTACTTCATTCCCTCACGACGTGGTCGTTCGGTGGCGATTGAGTTTTTACGCGATGCATGCACGGCGCAGGTGGATTTGCTGTATGCGGCGACATCGTCCAAAGATCTGTTCTATTTGATTTCAAGCGAACATAAGGCATGGTATCGGCGCGAGCATGGCTCACTATCCCAAGATGCCGCCGTGGCGGCGACATCACTTGCATGGGATTGCCTCGACGTGTTGTCGCAACTTGCCACGCCGGTACCCTGCGACCTGAGTGACATATGGATGGCGAGCAAGCAGCGTAATCTCCATAGCGATTACGAAGACGATTTAATCATTGCGGCAGCGATGCGCTCCCAAGCAGATTTACTGGTCACCAACGATGTCAAACTCTGTTCACACGCGCCTGTCGCAGCAATGAGCGTAGAAGACGCAAAGAATTACTTAGCAACGCTCTAACAATTTGAAGACCCCACAGGTTGAGCAAAAGTCAGCGAGAGCCTGCCGTTTGAGCCAAGGTGCCGTGAAATGAAAAGGCGCTGACCTTCTGGTCGCGCCTTTGAAATTGAACGGCAGATTGGCCAAACGGCGGGCTCGCAGCGTCGACCGGTCCGCCGTTCGTTAGAACGGCGGAACCCATGGGGCTCGCAGCGTCGAGGGGTTCCGGCGTTTGGTAAAACGGCGGAACAAGATTAGTGCTCGATCCAACAACGTAAAGTTTCGCCGGCCTGCAGGTGACGCAGATTCTCCGCGGCAATGTCGACGACGTTGTTGAGGGTGGCGGCTAGATGGAACCAGCCAGAGACGTGCGGTGTGATGAGCATGTTGGGCGCATCCCACAGCGGGCTTGTCGCGGGCAGGGGCTCGGGGTCGGTGACGTCGACCGCGGCGCCGGCGAGATGTCCCGACTCCAAGGCGGCAACCAAGTCGTCGGCGACCACAAGGTCGCCGCGGCCGCCGTTGGCAAAGAAGGCGCCCGGCTTCATCGCGGCGAAGAACTCGGCGTTCGCCAGGCCGCGGGTCTCGGGTGTGCTCGGCATAAAGGATGCGACGATGTCTGCCTCTGCCAGGCGCTCAGGTAGAGCGTCCATGCCGTCCATGTCCTCAAACACAATGGGGTAGACGAGTGGATGGCGCTTGATGCCGCGGACGTGCGCGCCCATGTTGCGGCAGAGCGTGGCAAAGTGGCCGCCAATGTCGCCCGCGCCCAGCACCAGCACGTTGGCATTTTTGAGCGAGGTAACCGGCCCCAAATCCTCCCAGCGATGCTCGCGCTGCAAGTCGTGATAGCCGGGCAGGCGCTTCATCATGGAAAGGACCATGGCAAACATGTGCTCGCTCACGGCCTGGCCGTAGGCGCCGATCGAGCAAGACAGCTTGGCTTCAGCCGGCACGGTGCCGGCGGCCAAGTAATCGTCATAGCCGGCGGTCTGCAATTGCAACAGCTGGAGATGCTCGCATGCGGTAAGCAAGGCAGGGTCTATGTTGCCCAAGATTACGTCGGCGTTGACGACCTGCTCACGCGTGATGGCGTCGGAGCTCGTGTAGATAAAGTCCTCGCCCGGAGCACTCGACTCAAGAATTGCGCGATGGCGGTCGTTGACGGGCAGCAAAACCAGGATGTTCACAAGCAGTCATCTCCGCTCAGCCTGCCAAAAAAGGACAGGTTTATTTTGGCAGGTTTTATCAGGCAAAACGTTCAAATAAAACGCCGGGTGCAAAGCGGGTTTGCCCGTCAGCATCCGGCGCATCTGCGGCTACCAGCTCAGCAGCTCGTAGCCGTCCTCGGTCACCACGAGCTGTACCTCGCACTGGGCCGAGTCGCTGCCGTCCTTGGTGCGCACGCACCAGCCATCGCCCTTGCTGATCTTGATGTCGGGCGCTCCGGCGTTGACCATGGGCTCGATGGTAAAGACCATGCCCGGGGCCATAATGGTGTCCACATCGGGCGCCTCGGTGGTAAAGCCTACAAACGGGTCCTCGTGGAACTCCTTGCCAATGCCGTGTCCGCCGTACTCGCGCACCACGCTAAAACCGGCGTCCTCGACCGTCTTTTGCACGGCCTCGGCCATAACGGACAGCGGAAGCCATGGCTTGACGGCTGCCAGACCCGCCTCCACGCTGGCGCGGGTGACGTCGACCAGGCGCTGGCGCTCGGCAGAGACCTCGCCGATGCAGAACATGCGGCTCGAATCACTAAAGTAGCCGTCCAGGATCGTGGAGCAGTCGACGTTGATGATGTCGCCCTCGTGCAGCACGTCCGTATCGCAGGGGATACCGTGACAGACCACGTCGTTGATCGAGGTGCATACGCTCTTGGGGTAGCCCTCGTAGTTGAGGTCGGCCGGCGTGCCGCCGTGCTCGACGGTGTAGTCGTAGATCATCTGGTCAATCTGGTTGGTGGTCATGCCCGCGGCGATGTGCTCGCCTACGTAGTCGAGCACGCCTACGTTAATGGCGGCCGAGCGCTTGATGCCCTCGATATCGGCGGGCGTCTTGTAGAGCGTGCGGGGCAGAACCTCCCAGCCCTCTTCCCACAAGCGCTCGAGGCGCTCATCAAAGGTGCTATGGCATTTCTTATATTTTTTGCCGCTGCCGCACCAGCAAGCGTCGTTGCGGCCGGGCACGGGTCCTTTGTCAAACATGGCTAACTTCCTTTCATCCGCAGCTAGTATAGCCCACCCACGCGTCTATAAAAGTTGCGGTGATATAGTTCCGATTTAAGCGGTTTAACAGCACAAATAGGAACTATATCACCGCAACTGATGGGGCGGGATGGCGGGCACTGGCTGCTGCGTGGTTTTGCTAGTAGCTCACCTGGCAGGGGATGGCGAGGGCGCGCACGCGTGCGGCGATCGTGTCGAGTGCCTCGGGCGCTGCTTTGGCAAGGCCGGCGACCGGTGTCTCGCGCGCCACCGTGTAGATGGTCGTCTCCTGCGGGCGAATGCGCTCGAGCGCCGCGAGCCAAGGGCCGACGTACTCCTCGCCGGTGTTATCGAGAGACTTGCCCCGGTACTCGCCGCTCAAAAACATCGTTTGGATAATAACGTGACCGTCAAAGCTCGCGAACGTTTCGATCTGGTGCTCTACATCGTAGGGGCCAACGGGCTGGTCGAGCAGCTGGATAAATGCCGGGTCGACCGTATCGAGCTTGAGGATGTTGTCGTCGACCATCATGAGCGCATCGTGCACCTGGGGACGGTCGGCGCGCGTGCCGTTGGAAAGCACGGCAATCTTGGTGTTTGGGGCCAGCTGGTCGCGAAGTGCGACGGCACCGGTGATGGCCTGCGGAAACTCCGGTGCGGCGGTGGGCTCGCCATTGCCGGCAAACGTGATTACATCGGGCAGCTCACCCTCGATTGCCATCCCGTGCAGCTTGGCCTCGAGTGCATCGAGCACCACGCCGGCCGTGTTATACGGCTCGTGGCAGGGGCGCTCAGCGTTGAGGCCGTTCTCGCAGTAGATGCAGTCGAACGTGCAGATTTTGCCGCTCGCCGGCATCATGTTGACACCGAGCGAAAGGCCCAGGCGACGGCTGCGGACGGGCCCAAAGATGGGGCTGGCATTTAAAAACGTAGACATAGGCATATGCTCCTTGGGACAGTTGAGCTTAAGCATAGCATCGGCCTTCATGTGGGTTGCGGGTTTGGGCGCTGTTGTTTAGGCAGAAACCTTGCAATCGGGCGAGTTTTCGAAACCCTGTCATGAAAGGGTGCGAGCTGGGTACAGTAAACGCATTCATGTACACACAAAATGACGCCATCTGACCAAGCCGCACCCCGGCACGGCCTGGTGGTGTTGACGATGGGAACACAGTATGGATTTTACGGTCGAGAATGCGGGCACTACGATCGCCTGCCGCGAGTATGCCGGCCCGGTTGTATCGTCCGATGCACCCGCCTTGGTTTGCGTGCACGGTGCCTGCGTCGACGGCGTCTTTTTTGACGCCATCGCCCGCGAGCTCGCCTGTGACTATCGCGTCATTACCTACGACCGGCGCGGTTGCGGCGAGAGCGGCGACGCTGCAGACGGACGCTACGACCTCGCCGTCCAGGCCGCGGACCTGCAGGCCGTTATCGAGCATATTGGCACTCCGGCAAACGTGCTCGCGCACAGTGCCGGTACGTTGGTGGCCCTGGAGCTTCTCCGTGCAAACCCCGCCATAATCTCGCGTGCGATTCTGCATGAACCCGCCGTGACGGATGAGGGTGCCGGTCTGGGCGCGGCCCCGGTTTTGCTCGAGATGATCGCCGCGGGAAAGGTCTCCAGGGCATTACGGGCCTTCCTGGGCGCCATCGGCGATTCGGACCCTGAGGCCCCCAAGTTAACCGAGGCAGAAGCCAAGCATGCCCTGCGCAACGGCCGCAGCTTCATGGCAAACGAATACGGGATTACTATGACCTGCGTTCCCGATTGGGATAGCGTTCGTGCGTCGAAAACGGTGGCCGCCGTGCTCCTGGGCGAGCTCTCGATTGGCACGCCTCGCGAGGCGGGCACAAGGGTGGCGGCTGAGCTTTTGGACTGTCCACTCGTAATGGTTCCCGGCGCGCACAACGGCCTGCGCGATCGCCCGGGAGCGGCTGCCCAGACTGTCCTTGGCATCCTGGGGCTCTAACACCCGCAATAGCCAAAGCAGACTTCACCCGCAAACGTTTCGGCCTTGTTAACAAATATGCTTAAAACCTCACGTCTGCGGCTTCAATCGCGCCGTCTGCCAACTCATAAAAATGTAACAGCATTCACGTGCTTACCTGCATCGGCAAGGTGTTACCCTTGTAACATTTGGAACCCACCGCTACCATGCGAAGCTATCGAAAGGGCCCCATATGCTCAATAATCACGAGGTCAATCTAACCGACGAGGAGGCTGCCACCGAGGTCGCCCGTGTCGCGAAGACCTACCCCGTGGTACGTTTGCTGTCGGCCGATCAGATTAAGAGCGAGCCTAACTGCCTGCTCGCCGGTGATCGCTGCCCTTGTTTGCGCCAGGCAAGTCTTGAGGCCTTGACAGATTCCGATGAGGTGTCGGAGCAACTGCTCAACGATGGCGTTGAGTACCGCGCCCATCTGCGCCCTCTGAAGGTCGAGGGCGAGCCTCATGTCCTGCTGATGGTGCGTCCGATCGATGGGCAAGAGGCTGCAAAAGAGGACCTTGTCTACACCGACGTGCTGACGAGCGTGCACAATCGCCGATATTACGAGGAAAAGCTCCGTAGCGCCCGCATGAATGCCGGCGTTGCGATGATCGACCTTGATGATTTTAAGGTCTTCAACGATACGTGTGGCCGTCATGCCGGCGACCTTGCGCTCGGTGCCGTGGCGACAGCCATGCGCAGCGGAATCCGTTCGACTGACGAGCTTGTGCGCTATGGCTGCGACAAGTTTGTGGTTGTCATGCCCAATATTCCCTCCGATGACTTCACCCGTCGCCTGCATCAGGTGTCCGATGCCGTTCGTTCCACGATTATTCCGGGCCATGAGTACGTGAGCTTGACGGCATGTGTTGGTGGCGTTCGCATTCATGGCGAGACGGTCGATGAGGGCGTTGGCCGCGCTGTCCAGTTACTGAGCCGCGCTAAGGCAAAAGCCGGTACGGTCGTGACCGATGCCGATTCCATCGAGGCCTTCCAAAGCGAAAAGCCTTTGGTACTTATTGTCGATGACTCCGAGATGAACCGAGTCATTCTCAGCGAGATGCTCAAGGACGAGTATTGCATCCTCGAGGCCGACAACGGTCGTACGGCGCTCGACATGGTCGACCGCTATGGTGATGAGTTGTCGCTCGTGCTGCTGGATATTGTCATGCCGGGCATAAGCGGCTTTGAGGTGCTGGCCGGTCTGTCGCGCCGATCGGTTAGTGACAATCTGCCTGTCATCATGATTTCGAGCGAAGATTCCGATGATATGGTTCTGCGCGCGTACGAGCTGGGCGCCTCGGACTATATCAACCGCCCGTTTGACTCCCGTGTCGTGCGCCGCCGTGTAAGCAACACCATCCGCCTATACGCCAAACAGCGCCGTCTGACGAGCCTGCTGTCCCAGCAGTACAACGAGCGTGTCAAGAACAGTCGCATGCTCATCGACATCATGGCTGGCGTCATGGAGCTTCGCAACGGCGAGAGCGGCAGGCACGTTACGAACATCGAAAAGCTGACCGAGCTGCTGCTTGGCTGTCTGGTCCAGCGTAGCGACACCATTTCCCTTGACAATGAGGAGCGCTCCACGATTGCCCTGGCTTCGGCGCTGCACGATATCGGCAAGATGTCGATTGACGATGCGATTCTCAACAAACCCGGGCGCCTTACGTCCGAGGAGTTCGAGATTATGAAGACGCATACCACGATCGGCGCCGACATGCTGCTTGAGCTGGGTAGCCATCACGCCGGCAATGCGCTTATGGAATATGCGTACCAGATTGCGCGTTGGCATCACGAGCGCTGGGACGGCAAGGGTTATCCCGATGGCCTTAAGGGCGACGAAATTCCCATTGCCGCACAGGTGGTTTCGGTGGCCGACGTGTACGATGCTCTGACGAGCGTGCGCGTGTACAAGGACGCTATCCCGCACAAGGAGGCAATTCAGATGATCCTGGACGGTAAGTGCGGCACCTTTAACCCGCTGCTGCTCGATTGTCTGCTTGAGGTGCAAGACCAAATTGCCGAGACGTTGGCACGCCCCGCCGACGTTGTCGCGTTTCCCACGATTTAGTTTGACCAAAGGAGTTTTTAATCCATGATTTCCATGCGTGAGGCGTATGAGAAGATCGGCGCCAATTATGATGACGCGTGCGCTCGGCTGATGGGCGAGGAAATGCTCGCCCGCTTTGCCCTCAAGTTTTTGGATGACGAGAGCATGGACAAGCTGGAGGCCGCCATGGCGGCGGGAGACGCCGAAGGTGCGTTTATGGCAGCGCACACGCTCAAGGGCGTGAGCCAGAACCTGGGATTCGATAATCTGTACGAGCCGGCGGTCGTGGTGACCGAGGCGCTGCGCGGCGCCGATGCCGTTGACGGCGCTCGCGAGGGGATGCATGCGCTGCAGCAGCAATATGCGGCTACGATGTCGGCCCTGCGCGAGACGGCCGAATAAGAGCTTGCGAGCCTTGGGCTGCGCGCCTGTCGCGTATAGGCAAAAGGGCGCCCCGTCGGACCATGTGGCCGGCGGGGCGCCCTTATCTGTTATGCGGTTCGCGAACTAGCGGGTCTGCTTTACCTTGGCCGCCGCCTCGACAAACGACTTCCACAGGTTAAAGTCGGTCTCGAGCGTCTGCCAGGTGTACTCGGGATGCCATTGCACACCCAGACAGAACGGCTGGCCTTCGACTTCGATGCACTCGGGAACGCCGTCGGTTGCCTTGGCGACCAAGCGCGTGCTCTTACCCAGACGATCGACGCAGCAGTGATGTGCGGAGTTGGTCTGGATCAGCCTGTGCCCGCCAACCGCGCGCTCCAGCAGCGAGCCCGGCACGACCTCGACAGGATGCACAGGGTCGTTGAGCACGTGGGTATGGCGCCACTGCGTGCGGCCCTCGCGCGCGCCCAGGCTCGGCACGTCCATGCACAGGGTGCCGCCGGTGGCGACGTTGAGCAGTTGCGTGCCGCGGCAGGTGGTAAAGAGCGGCTTTTTGGCACGGAGCACCTCGCTGACCAGCTTAAACTCAAAACTATCGCGGATCTCGCAGCAGAGGGTGGGGTCGTAGGGTCGATCATCGCCCCAACGTTTGGGATTGACATCGGGGCCGCCGGGAATGGCGATGCCGTCGGCGATATCGACGTAATGACGGATGACCTCAATGTCCTCGGTGATGGACATCTGCAGCGGCAGACCGCCGGCGGCAAGAATGGCGTCGACAAATACGCTCGCAATCTCCTCGTTGGGGGAGAGCGTCTCGCTCAAATAGGGCTTCGCTTCTTCCCAGCGTGGTGCTACCAGGATAAGCGGGCGGTCAGCGGGATCGACGTCGACGTGCGGAGTGTAGGACGATGAGGTGCGGGTTCCGATCATGGGTGCGGCTTTCGAATCCGGGTGGACATGGCACAGGGGTGGCGCGGGACAAACGTTACTGATGAATTTGCCCGCGTGGCAATTGGGCTAGTGGCCCTTAATGGAGTTGAGGAAGTCCTGGGCGCGCTTGGTCTTGGGGTGGTCGAAGAACTCGTCGGGTGTGCCGGTTTCCACGATCTGGCCGTCGGCCATAAACACGACGCGGTCGGCCACGCGGCGGGCGAAGTTCATCTCGTGCGTGATGACGATCATCGTCATGCCCTGCTGGGCCAGACGGACCATGACCTCGAGCACCTCGTTGATCATTTCGGGGTCAAGGGCGCTCGTGGGCTCGTCAAAAAGCATGGCCTTGGGTTGCATGGCAAGCGAACGTGCGATGGCTACACGCTGTTGCTGGCCGCCCGAGAGCTGTGCGGGCACCTTATCGGCCTGCTCGGCAACGCCCACGCGGCCCAGCAGGTCCATGGCGCGCTCACGAGCTTCCTCCTTGGAGACGCCCAGCACATCGACCGGTCCCAGCATGACGTTCTGCAGTACGGTCATATGTGCAAACAGGTTGAACTGCTGAAATACCATGCCCAACTCGGCACGCATGCGGGCAAGATCCTTGCCTTCCTGTGGCAGGGGCTCGCCCTCGATGAGGATCTCGCCTGAGTCGATGGTTTCCAGGCGATTGATGGTTCGGCACATGGTCGACTTGCCCGAGCCCGAGGGTCCGATCACAACGACGACCTCGCCGCGGTCGACCGAGAGATTGATGTCGTTGAGAACGTGCAGATCGCCGTAGTGCTTATCGACGTGCCTGAGCTCGATCAGCGGCTGATTGCCGGTGGAAGAGGTGCTCTGTGCCATGGTGCTCGGCTCCTTATGACTCGAAATGGTAAAGCGTTAGCGGATGATGGTCGCGCCGGTCTTGTGCGAAACATAGACAGCGGCCTTGTTGATCGCGACGTTGATGAGGATGTAGATGACCGCGATAACCAGGTAGACCGACACGAGGGCGTCGTAGTTGGTAATGAGCACGCGGGCGTTTTGCATGAGGTCGGGGTAGCTCACCACGTAGGCCACGGTGGTGTCTTTGACTACGACCACGAGCTGCGAAATCAACGACGGAATGATAAACCGGATAGCCTGCGGCAACACGATTTTAAAGGTGATTTTAGCTTTGGAGAGACCGAGTGCCTGGGCGGCCTCGACCTGGCCGCGCGGCACGGCGTTGACGCCGGCACGGAAGATCTCGGCAAGTACGCCAGCTGCAGCGAGCGCGACGGGAAGCGTGAGCATCCAAAACGACGGCAGCGCGATCTTGTACTGGGGCAGCACCAAAAAGAAGAAGTAGATGAACAACAGGCTCGGTACGCCGCGGAAGAAATCGGTGAGCACGCGGCAGACCAGCTGCAGCGGCTTAATGTCGCTGGTACGGCCGAGCATAAGGGCTAAGCCCAGCACCAGCGCGATGGCGCCAGCGGTGAGTGCGACTTTAACGGTGCCCTCAAAGCCGGCAAGCAGGAACTTCCAGGTGGTGAGGTGCGTAAAGAAAAACCAATAGTGAACCGAAAGCTGGCCGGTCACATAAAAGCGCTGCAACACGAGGGCGACGAGCACGGCGACGGCAACAAGCGAGATGGCGGTGCCGATGCGAATCTTGGCGCGCATCTTGGGGCCGGGAGCCTCGTAGAGCGCATCGCGCATGGTGAGCGCGGAGGTGGAGTGCTTGCTCATCGGAGGATCCTCACCTTCTTATCGATGTAGTTGCCAATGTGGCTCACCACAAAGGCCGTGCCCAGGTAGCCGAGCGCCGAGATAAAGAACGCGGCGACGCCGCCGAGCGAGCGCGTGTTGATGTAGCTCACCACGCCGGTGAGCTCCTGCGGTTGCAACGGCACCTGACTGCCGAGCGCGGTGGTGAGCATGACGGCGATAAAGAGGTTGGTCATGGGCAACACGCTCGAGCGCAGCGCCTGCGGAATCACGATCTTGGCGAGGATACGGCTGAAGCTCATGCCGAGCGAACGTGCGGCTTCGACCTGACCGACGCCGACGATGTTGATGCCGCTCATAAAGTTCTCGGAGCCAAAGGCCGAGCCCAAAAGAACCGTGGCGACGATAACGCAGGTGCGGTAGGGTAGGACGACCTTGAGCGGCGGCAGCGCATAGACGACGATGATGAGCAGTGCGATGCCGGGGATGTTACGGAAGACCTGGACATACAGGTCGCCAAAGACGCGCAGCGGCTTGAGCGGCGACACGCGCATCACGGTGACGGCGACGGCCAGCACCATGGCGATGGCAAACGACTCAAGCGTCATGCCCCAGGTTGCTAGCAGCGCGTCGATATAGTTCTGGCCATAGAGCGACCAGAGCTCGGAGAGACTCATGCGGACCTCCCGCCGATAAGGAAAGGGGCTCCCGTGTGTACGGAAGCCCCGACAACTCAGTGAGGAAACAGTTTACCGCAATAAAGCGCATCATGCGTTTCCGTATGGTTTCGCAGCGGCCGTTACCAGGCTCGCTGCCTAGGCGCCGATCTCGGGCAGCTCGGGAACATTGGTGTCGCCCGTACGGTCGCCGATGCAGATCTGCCACAGCTCGGTCCAGGTGCCGTCGTCCTCGATCTTCTTAAGGAAGTCGTTAACGAAGGCGACGCCGTCGGAATCGAGCGGCAGACCGATGCCATAGGGCTCCTTGCTGCCGAAGGGCTTGCCGGCAATCTTGTACTTGCCGGGCTCGCGGACCAGGGCGCTCTGCTGCATGTTGTTGTCGATGACGTAGGCGTCAACACGACCCTGCTGGAGTGCCTGGCGGGCCTCCTCGTCGGTCTTGAACTCCTGCTGGCTGGCCTTGGGGGCGAACTCCTCCAGGATGGCAGGGCCGTTGGAGCCGGACTGGACGGCGACGTTCTTGTCGGCCAGGTCGTCGACGCTCTTGATGTCGTCGTTATCGGCAAGCACCAGGATGGCCTGCTGCGTGTAGTAATAGGGACCGGCAAAGGAGACGAGCTTCTTGCGCTCGTCGGTGATGGTGTAGGTGGCAAAGACGGCGTCGACTTGGCCGTTCTGTAGGACGGACTCGCGCGTGTCCGAGGTCACCTGGGTGATCTCGATCTTGTTCTCGCCCAGAATGTAGTTGGACAGGAGCTGCGCGATGCCGGCATCGAAGCCACGGGTCTGACCGTCTTTCTCGTTGAGGAGGGAGAAGAGCGTGGAGGTCTGAACGCCACCGATCTTAAAGACGCCGGCGTCCTTGACGGCCGTGGCCCAGGTGCTGACGGCGATGGCATCGTCATCGGCCTTGGGACCGTTGCTAACGAGCTTGTCGAATGCCTTGGCGTCGAGCGTGGTGGAAGCCTCGGTACCCTCGGAGCTCTTGGAGGAACCGGCGGCGGAACCCTTGTCGGCCTCGGCGCTGGTGTCGGAGCAGCCGGCAAGACCAAGGCCGGCAACGGTTGCGAAGGTGGCGGCAACGAAGCCGCGGCGGTCGAGAACGACCTGCTGGGAGAGGTTCTTGCTCATAGGAGAACACCTTTCTCAATAAAATCCCTAGCGGTTGAGTAGAGTTATACCCTATTGCGCTCAGACGGGTCAACACGAAATAACTCAGAAACATACTTACCTTATGGGTTATTCTACCTACCAAAAAGGGACAGGCACCTTTGTGGTGGTTCTTGCAGATGTGGTGGCCTGCCTCGCTGCTTTGTCTCAATCTGTAACAGGTAGACGAGGAAATGGGTTCTAGCTGTTACAGATTGAGATTATCTCCTTAATGGGATTCGAATGTCTCAATCTGTAACATCTAGACGGGCAAAAGGTCTCTATCTGTTACAGATTGAGACAAAGGTCAGGAGCAAAGACGGTTTGTCTAGATCTGTAACAGTTAGACGGAAATTCGGACCCTAGATGTTACAGATCGAGATAATCGCGTCGCGAAAATAAAAGGCTCTGTTAGACCAAGGTTGACATAAAAACGATGTCACCGCGAGGCGTTACT
>DXZW01000017.1 GCA_019419455.1 Collinsella sp.
TATAACCATGCAACGGAAAAGAGCCGCCCTTTCGGACGACTCAAACTGTAATGGGCTTTTTTAGCTACCCCCACAAGCGGGGTAGCTAAAAAAGCCCCGTCCCAAATTAGCTACCCTGCTCCACTGCAACTCGTGGTGAGGTCGTGAGCCTGTAAAACGTGTGCGTGCGCTTGTCGCTCGTATCTGCTATCATTCCTAATCTGTGCGCTCATGCGGGCGTGGCGGAATTGGTAGACGCGCCAGATTTAGGTTCTGGTGGGATTCCCGTGAAGGTTCGAGTCCTTTCGCCCGCACCAACGCACCCGCGTCGGCTTATGCCCTCGCGACGCTTGTTGCATAAAGGTACCAGCACCTCAGATAAGCTGGGCAGTATGAGGAGGAACGTGTTGAACATCACCGCTTCTGACGTCAAGGACGCCAAGCTCACCGCTACGGTCACCATCCCGGCCGCCGACGTCGACGCCGCGATCAAGAAGGCCTACAAGGACACCGCCAAGAAGTACCGCTTCCCGGGCTTCCGCGCCGGTAAGGCTCCCCGTCCGGTCATCGACTCTGCTCTTGGCGCCGAGGCTACCCTCGCTCAGGCCACCAACGACCTGATCGCCGCCAACGAGCCCGCCGTCCTCAACGAGCTGGACATCGTCCCCACCAAGAATGGTGACTACAAGGACCTCGACCTCGCCAAGGATCACGAGGACTACACCTACACCGTCGAGTTCTCCCTGCGTCCCGCCGCTGAGCTCTCCTCCTTCGACGCCGTCGAGATCGAGATGCCCCCTGCGGAGGTCACCGAGTCCGAGATCAACAACCAGGTCGAGATACTCCTCAACTACCGCGCCACCTTCGAGGACGTCGAGGGTCGCGCCGTCGAGGCCGAGGACTACGTCACCGTCGACCTTAAGGCCGTCGAGAACGCCGACAACTTCGCTGCCGAGGGCCGCATGCTCATCGCCGGTAGCGACAGCAACCCCAAGGAGTTCAACGAGGCCCTGATCGGCGCCAACGTTGACGACGTCAAGACCGTCACCTGGACCGACGAGGTCGAGGAGGGCGAGGAGGCCGAGACCCACACCGTCGAGGTCACCGTCAAGGGTATCAAGGTCCGCAACACCCCCGAGCTCACCGACGAGCTCGTCAAGTCCGACTTTGGCTTCGACAGCATCGACGCCATGCGCGACGCCATCAAGATCGAGATCGAACAGGACAAGGCTTCCCGCCTCCCGGCCGAGAAGGAGAACCGTTGCGTCTCCGCTCTCGCCGAGCGCCTGCAGCTCGACGAGATGGATGCTGACTACGAGCAGTCCGTCTTTGAGGAGCTTGGCCAGAACTTCCTGTCCAACCTCGCTGCCCGCGGCATGACGCTGGACACCTGGCTGCCCGCTTCCGGCCTGACCATGGAGCAGTTCATCGGCGACTTGCACAAGCAGGCCAACGACGTTGCGCGTGAGTCCCTGGCTCTCGACGCCCTCGCCCGCGAGCTCAAGATCGAGGTCACCGAGGACGACATCAACGCCGAGTTCGAGAAGGCTGGCGTCAAGGACGTCGAGGCTTCCAAGGCCGAGTTCATCGCCGATGGCCGCATGCCTGCCGTCCGTGAGTCCATCCGTCGCTCCAAGGCTGTCGACCACCTGGTCGAGAACGCCAAGGTGACCGAGGTCGACGAGACCGCCAAGGACGCCGAGTAATTCTCGCCACCTTGCCCGCGAGCGCATGGGTGCGCCCGTGATGGGGTAAAGTTATACACCGGTTATCCGGTTGCTTCGTACGGTGCCAGCCAATGCATAGCATGCGGGCACCGTACGTTTATCTAGAACCAATTTGGTCCGCAAGAGAGAAATGGAGATGCGTATGATCGCTAAGTTCGATTCCGCCCTCGTGCCATACGTTATCGAGCAGACGCCGCGCGGCGAGCGCAGCTACGATATCTATTCGCGCCTGCTCAACGACCGCATCATCTTCTTGGGCGAGGAGATCAACTCCGTCAGCGCCAACCTGGTCGTTGCCCAGCTGCTGCATCTTGAGAGCCAGGATGCCGAGAAGGATATCTCGCTCTACATCAATTCGCCCGGCGGCGAGGTTTACTCCGGCCTGGCGATTCTTGACACCATGAACTTTATTAAGCCGCAGGTCTCCACCATCTGCGTTGGTATGGCCGCGTCTATGGCCGCCGTGCTGCTTTCGGCCGGCGCCAAGGGCAAGCGCTTCTGCCTGCCGCACTCCAAGGTCATGATTCACCAGCCCAGCGGCGGTGCCCAGGGCCAGCAGACCGAGATCGAGATCGTGGCCGAGGAGATCAAGAAGACCCGTCGCGAGCTCAACCAGATCCTGTCCGACGCCTCGGGCCAGCCCATCGAGAAGGTCCAGGCCGATACCGAGCGCGACAACTACCTCACGGCTGCCGAAGCCCTCGACTACGGCCTGATCGACCGCATCGTCACCTCGCGCGACCTCGCCGCGAAGGACGCCTAGGATGGCCGGTAACATGCAGGACAACTTTGACGAGAACGGTAACCCCATCCGCTGCTCCTTCTGCGGAAAAGAGCAGGGGCAGGTTCGTCGCCTTGTAAAGGGTCCGACCAACATCTTTATCTGCGACGAGTGCGTTGCCGCCTGCTCCGAGATCCTGGAGGAGTCGCTGGCTTCGGACTTTATGGACGCTGCCCGCAACGGCAAGCTGCCGGGCTTCCTCAACGATCACGGCCAGGCTGCGTCCCAGCCTGCCATGGATCCCGAGGCCGAGGGCTTTGAGCTCGAGGACGACGCGCGCCAGGTCATTACGCATGTGCCGACGCCGCACGAGATCTATGACGAGCTTTCGGCCTATGTCATGGGCCAGGAGGACGCCAAGCGTGCCATGTCGGTTGCCGTGTACAACCATTACCGCCGCGTGATCGAGGGTGGCGCTGCGCTTTCGGCCTTTGACGACGGCTTGGATTCGCAGCTCGACGATGATATGGACGAGGTGGAGCTCGCCAAGTCCAACATTTTGCTGCTCGGGCCCACCGGTACCGGTAAGACCCTGCTGGCCCAGACGCTCGCACGCATCCTCGAGGTGCCGTTTGCCATTGCCGACGCCACCGCGCTCACCGAGGCCGGTTACGTGGGCGAGGACGTGGAGAACATCCTGCTCAAGCTCATCAATGCTGCCGATGGCGACATTGAGCGCGCGCAGGTCGGCATTATCTACGTGGACGAGATCGACAAGATCGCCCGCAAGGCCGAGAATCTCTCCATCACCCGCGATGTTTCGGGCGAGGGCGTTCAGCAGGCGCTGCTTAAGATTCTTGAGGGCACGGTGGCAAGCGTTCCGCCCACCGGCGGCCGCAAGCATCCCCAGCAGGAGCTGCTGCAGATCGACACGACCAACATCCTGTTTATCTGCGGCGGTGCCTTTGTGGGTCTGGACAAGATCATCGCCGACCGCGTGGGCAACAAGGGCGTGGGCTTTAACTCCGAGATCGCCGGCCCTACCTCGGTCGACGAGAACGACCTGCTGCGCCAGGTGCTCCCGCAGGACCTCAACGCCTTTGGCATGATCCCCGAGTTTGTGGGACGTACGCCCGTCGTCACCCAGACGCAGGCGCTCGACGAGGACGACCTGGTGTCGATCCTGACCGAGCCCAAGAACGCCGTGGTGCGTCAGTATCGCAAGATGTTCCAGCTGGAGGACGTTGAGCTTGAGTTTGAGGATGCCGCCCTGCACGAGATCGCCCGCATGGCGCTTGCCCGCAAGACCGGAGCCCGCGGCCTGCGCTCCATCTGCGAGGACGTGCTGCAGCAGACGATGTTCGACCTCCCCAGCGAGGAGGGCGTCACCAAGGTCATCGTGACCGAAGCCTCCGTAAAGGGCGAAGAACAACCCCAGCGCATCTACGGGTAAATCAGCCTAAAACATGTTTGCAAATAGCCTCCGACCACCCGCGGTCGGAGGCTATTTTATATATGCGCAATAACCCCAACTACCTGTGCTATTCTGTGTGTTTGTTTAAGCCTTGGCAAAGTCATTTCAGACTGAAGTAATCGATACCTAAGGGGAGGAATGTAGGCCCGATTTTCGTAGATTCCGCACGAGCCGAAGACCACGTAATGTGGTCTTCGAGCGAGCCCAGGACCTGACCGAGCGAAAATCGGGCCTACATTCCTCCCCGGCGGGACAGGGAGAGATATATGGAAGAGATGCCCAAGAACTACGATCCGTCGACCAACGAGCCGGCGATCCTGCAGAAGTGGCTCGACGGCGGCTACTACAAGCGCCGTGAGGGCGTGGGCGACTGCACCGTCACCATTCCGCCTCCCAACGTGACCGGCAAGCTCCACATGGGTCACGCCACCGACGACTCCATCCAGGACGCCATCATCCGTATGGCCCGCATGCGCGGCAAGTCCACGCGCTGGGTGCTCGGCACCGACCACGCGGGTATCGCCACGCAGACCAAGGTCGACAAGAAGCTCAAGAGCGAGGGCATCAGCCGTCTGGAAATCGGTCGCGATAAGTTTGTTGACGCCTGCTGGGATTGGACCCACGAGTACGGCGGCATCATCGTCGAGCAGATCAAGCGCATGGGCTGCTCCGTCGACTTCGATAACGAGCGCTTCACCATGGACGAGGACTACGCCCAGGCCGTGCGCAAGGTGTTTTGCGACTGGTACCACGACGGTCTTATCTACCGCGGCAAGCGCATCGTCAACTGGTGCCCCAACTGCACCACCGCCATTTCGGACGACGAGGCCGAGTATAAGGACGAGAAGGGCCACCTGTGGCACCTGCGCTACCCGCTGACCGAGCCGGTCAACGGCCAGGACTACATCGTCGTCGCCACCACGCGCCCCGAGACTATGCTCGGCGACACGGGCGTCGCCGTCTCCCCGAAGGACCCCGAGAAGGCCGCCTTCGTGGGTAAGACCGTCAAACTCCCCATCGTCGACCGCGAGATCCCCATCTTTGAGGATTGGCATGTCGACGCCAACTTTGGCTCCGGCTTTGTCAAGGTCACCCCGGCCCACGACCCCAACGACTACGCCATGGGTCAGGCCCACGACCTGCCGCAGATCAATATCTTCGATGAGCACGCGGTGGTCGTTGAGGGCTACGGCGAGTTCACCGGCATGAACCGCGACGAGTGCCGCGAGGCCGTCATCAAGTGGTTTGAGGAGCACGACCTGCTCGATCATGTCGACGAACTCGATCACTCCGTCATGCACTGCTACCGTTGCGACTCCGCCCTGGAGCCGTGGCTGTCCGAGCAGTGGTTTGTGGCCGTCGACAAGCTCAAGGGGCCGGCGCTCGACGCCGTCAACTCCGGCAAGGTCACCTTCCACCCCGCGCGCTGGACGCAGACCTACACCACCTGGATGGAAAACCTCAAGGACTGGTGCATCTCGCGTCAGCTTTGGTGGGGCCACCGTATCCCCGTGTTCTACTGCGAGGACTGCGGCTGGGAAGATGCCCTTACCGAGGACACCGACGTGTGCCCCAAGTGCGGTGGCCATCACGTGCATCAGGACGAGAACGTGCTGGACACCTGGTTCAGCTCGCAGCTGTGGACCTTCGCCACGCAGGGCTGGCCGCAAAAGCCGGAGCTGCTCGAGGGCCATCACCCCACGACGGCGCTCGTCACTGCGCGCGACATCATCGCGCTGTGGGTCGCCCGCATGGTCATGAGCTCGCTGTACTTCCTGGACGAGGTGCCGTTTAAAGACGTCGTCATCTACCCGACGATCCTTGCCAAGGACGGCAGCCGCATGTCCAAGTCCAAGGGCAACGGCGTTGACCCCATGGACCTCATCGGCATGTACGGCGCCGACGCCATGCGCTTCAACCTGCTCACGCTGTGCACCAACAACCAGGACGTCAAGTTCGACGCGAACATTGACAAGAAGACCAAGAAGCTCATCGACAGCCCGCGCACCGAGCAGGCTAAGTCGTTTGTGACTAAGATCTGGAACGCCAGCCGCTTCCTGCTTATGAACATGGAAGGCTACACGCCCGGTGAGCCCGTCGTGGAGACGCCGGCCGACGCCTGGATGTTCAGCCGTCTGGCCAAGGCCGTCAAGATGGTCACCGAGGGTATCGAGAAGTACACCTTTGGCGATACGGCTCGCGGCGTGCAGCAATTCTTCTGGAACGAGGTCTGCGACTGGTACGTCGAGGTCACCAAGGCCCGCCTGAAGGGCGAGGGTCGTCTGCAGGCGCAGCGCAACCTGATCTTTGTGCTCGATACCTCCATTCGCCTGATGCACCCGCTCATGCCGTTTGTCACCGAGGAGATCTGGGACAACATGCCGGCGAGCGTGCTCGACCTGGACGCCGAGGGCAACGTGGACCGCGCCGAGGCGCTCATGATCGCCAAGTGGCCCGAGCCCGCCGACTACGCCAAGTATGTCGACGAGGACGCCGAGCGCGCGTTTGAGCTGTGCCGTGCCGTCGTGTCTGCCGCCCGCGCCACCCGTTCGCGTTATCGCCTGAGCCCCAAGGCCGAGCTCGACGTGGTCGTGCGCGCCGGTGCCGAGGACATCGAGAAGCTCGAGAGCCTGCGCTCGACCATCGAGCCGCTGGCAAACACTGCCTCGCTGGTCATGGGCACCGACGTTGAGAAGCCGGCTGCGAGCATCGCCGTGGTCGACAGCGGCGTCGAGGTCTTTGTGGTGCTCGAGGGCAAGGTTGACCTTTCGGCCGAGAAGGCACGCCTTGAGAAGGAGATTGCCGCGGCTCAGAAGGAGCTCGCCAGCTGCGAGAAGACGCTCGTCAACGAGGGCTTTGTGGCCAAGGCCGCGCCCGCGGTGGTCCAGAAGAAGAGGGACCGTGCAGCTGAGCTCAAGGAGATCCTGGCGGCGCTGACTGCTCAGGTTGCTGACTTCTCGTAAGGGTCACTGGGGGACGCGGTTTGGGGCTTTGCTCGCTACTGCGAACAGTCCTGCTCGCACGAAGGCCACATTAAGTGGCCTTCGGCTCGTGCGGAACTTGTATCGAGCAAAGCACCAAACCGCTCCCATAGCGTTTACGGGGTGTCCGCTGCCCGGTAGGGCTACTTGGTCGTGGCCTTGATTCTGCTGCAAAGCGGTGTTTGGCTGATATTTTGAATGGGAGGGGCTCGTTGTTGCTTACGGGCCTCTTTTTATGTTGAGGGGACTTTGGCTATGGCAAAGCGTTCTGGGTTGTATTCGGTGCCGTTTGAGGTTCCGGAGCTTTCTTTTGATGAGACTGTTGCACTTGCGGCCGATACGGGCAAGATTGCGCGTTATTCCACGCCGCTGCTCGAGACCGTCGTCGAGATGCTCGATGAGCTTGGTCGTCCTGACGAGTTCTATGATTGCGTCCAGATAGCCGGTACCAATGGAAAGACCTCGACGACGCGATTCTCGGCTGCCATTCTTCGTGGTGAGGGCCTTAAGACGGCACTCTTTACGTCGCCTCATCTGGTGCGCTATCCCGAGCGTATGGAGATTGATGGAAAGGTCGTCTCAGACGAGGTCTTTGCCCATGGTGTCTCTGCGGCGTATGAGGCGGGTCGTCGTCTCAACGCACGTCGTGAGGCGGCTGGCGAGGAGCTCCGTTCTATTACGCCCTTCGATCTTTTGTCCGTGGCCGGTTTGACCATGTTTGCCGAGGCTTGCGTGGACGTGGCCGTGCTTGAGGTTGGCATGGGCGGACGCTGGGATGCTACGAGTGCGACCGATCCCGTGGCCGTCGCCATTACGGGCATTGGACTCGACCATACGAAGGTCCTTGGCGATACGCTCGAGGCCATTGCGGGGGAGAAGGCTGCGGTTATTAAGCCTGGGCGCCTGGTTGTTTTGGGCGAGGGCACGCATGAGCCGAACGTTCAGCGCGTGATGGATGCACGTTGCCGTGAGTGCGGCGTAGTGCCGCTCGTGGTGAACCATGCCACAACAAAGGTTCCGGCACACGTTGGTGATACGGTGGAGTTTAGCTGCACCACGCCGCGCGCGATCTATACGTCGAGGATGGTTAAGCCGGCGTATCAGCCGCAGAATGCCGCGTGCGCGATTATGCTGTGCGAGGGCTATCTGGGTCGCGAGCTCGACCATGAGGCGCTCGACGCTTCTCTTATGGGCTGCCCCACGCCGGGTCGCTTTGATGTGCTGGGAACCGATCCGCTCAAACTGATCGACGCCTGCCATAACCCCCAGAGCTGCGAGAACTTTGTGAGCGCACTGGACGAGATCGATCCGTGTGTAGAGAATCGCCCCACGCTGCTGTGCGCCGCGCTGGCCGATAAGGACGTGGCGGGCATCGTCGACGTGCTTGTTCCGGCCTTCCCCCGTGTGGTCGTGACGCAGACCGATTCCGATCGCGCCCTGCCGGCGGAGGAGCTCGCTGCCCTGGTGGACGCCGATAAGCTCGCGGGCGTGTATCCCAACGTATCCGAGGCCCTCGCAGCTTTCGAGGCCGCGGGCGAGCCCTTCGTAGCAGCCGGCACCATCACCCTGGCCGGCGAAGTGGCAGGTCTGCTGCGCTAACCCATCCCCTCATCAGTTGCGGTGAAATAGTTCCTGTATTTGGGTTCTAGCAGCCCATCCAGGAACTATTCCACCGCAACTTCTAGGGGAGCTTTGGTGGCATGCCTAGTCTAGGCGGACTGGGTCGTGGGGGTAGGTGTTGAGAATCTCGACGCCGCACTCGGTAACCAGGGCAAGGTCCTCGATGCGGACGCCGGTGCGGCCGGGGAGGTAGATGCCCGGCTCGATGGAGAACGTCATGCCCGGCTCTACGACCTGCTCGTTGACGAGCGAAACGTCGCCCGGCTCGTGGTCCTGCAGACCGATCGAGTGTCCTAGGCGGTGCGTAAAGTATTTGCCGTAGCCAGCGTCCTCAATCACGTCGCGTGCGGCGCGGTCCAGGTCGCACATGCGCACGCCCGGTGCGATGAGAGCCTCGGCGGCCTCGTTGGCGCGGCGCACGATGTCGTAGATGCGCGCCGTCTCTTCGTCCGGCTCGCCCCATAAGAACGTGCGCGTCATGTCCGAGCAGTAGTTGCAGCGGCGTCCGCCAATGTCGAACAGCACCACGTCACCGCGCTTGAGTACCGTATCGTCGGGCTCGTGGTGCGGGTCGCCGGCGTTGGCGCCAAAGCTCACGATGGGCGGAAAACTAAAGCCCTCGCAGCCGTGCTTGCGGTACAGACCGAGCATCTGGTCGGCAATTTCGCGCTCCGTTACGCCCTCGTGGACGAGCTTGATGGCGTCGGCCATCACGGCGTCGTTGGCGACCGAGGATGCGCGCATCAGCTCCTGCTCGGCTTCGCCCTTGTGGGTGCGTGCGGCGGTGACGGCAAAGTCGCCCAGGAAAAACTCGCTGGCGGCGTGGCGCTCCATGAGCGGCATCAAAAAGCCGGAGCGCATAACGGTATCGATGCCGAGCGGTTTGGTCGGATCGACCTCGCGAACGATGGCGTCGGCCACGACATCGGTGTCGGTGTGATAGGCGACGCGGGCATTGTCATACTCGGGCAGCTGATGCAGCGCGTTGACCAAGATCACGGGCTCGCAATTGCGTGCGAGCAGCACGCCGCAAAAACGCTCGAACATATCGGTATAAAAGCCGGTCAGGTAATAAATCGACCACGGGTCGTTTACGAGCAGCTGCGCGCCGGGGTGCTGAGCCTCGAGGGCATCGAGCACGCGCGTCACACGCTGGTCATCGACATGTGCCATGAAACATCCTTTCGCTAGGTTGCCACCCTGGTATCCCAATGCCAGGGTAGTCAATTTGGGACGAGGCTATTTTAGCTGCGTCAAACATGCGGAATGATTTTTCTGGGACGGGGATTAAATAATCATTGGGCGCCGAATGATTAATTAAGGCTCTGTTAGACCAGGATTGACATACATGTGTCCCCACGGTGCCATATCG
>DXZW01000018.1 GCA_019419455.1 Collinsella sp.
AATTTCAAAAAGATGATTGAGGCAGAATGTCAATTCTGGTCTAACAGAGCCTTAAAAAATCATTGGAGTGGCTAATTAGCCTGAATTGGTAAAGCGGTTTAGCAATTAACTTGTATTTGACCTGCGAGTTTCTTATATTGGTATCTTCATAAGGTAATCACCTTTACCTACCGTTTACCGCTAGTTTTAGCACGTTTACCAAACCGCGCACCCTCTGCTCAAGCCTGCCCAAAACCCGCCGTATAGTTCCCTCACGGCCCGCATCCGGCGGGTCGATTCGTTACCACGGTCGTGCGCGTGAGCGCATGGAAGGGGAAGCATCGTGAGCGATTGCAAGAGGGTTTACCGTTTTGGAACCGACGCCCAGGGCACGTGTGTCACTGAGGGCGACAAGTCCATGAACTTTGTGCTTGGCGGCAAAGGCGCAAACCTTGCCGAGATGAGCCGCATCGGCCTGCCGGTCCCCGGTGGCTTTACCATTACCTGCCAGACCTGTGTTGAGTATTCCGGTGCCGGTAACGTCTGGCCCGAGGGCGCACTCGATGAGATCGTTGCCGCCGAGGCCGACCTCGAGGCCCGTTTTGGCAAGAAGCTCGGCGACGCCTCCGACCCGCTGCTCGTGTCGGTTCGCTCGGGCGCTCCGTTCTCCATGCCCGGCATGATGGACACGGTCCTCAACTTGGGTCTCAACGACGATTCCGTCCAGGGCCTTATCGCCCAGACGCAAAACCCGCGCTTTGCCTGGGATAGCTACCGCCGCTTTATCCAGATGTTCTCCAACGTCGTCATGGGTGTCGATGCCGACTTGTTCGAGAATGCCCTGACCCAGGCCCGCCTGGTCGCCGGCGTTCGCGTCGATTCCGAGCTTTCGGCCGAGGACCTGCAGGAACTCGTCGAGACCTTCAAGGGCATCTTCTCCGAGAACGTCGAGGCTGCCCTGTATCCCGAGCTCGAGGTCGCTGACGGCAAGCCCGTCTTCCCGCACGACCCGGAGCTTCAGCTGCGCCTTGCCATCCAGGCCGTCTTTGGCAGCTGGATGAACGAGCGCGCCTGCATCTACCGCAAACAGCACGGCATCTCCGACGAGCTCGGTACTGCCGTCAACGTCCAAGCCATGGCCTTTGGCAACAAGGGGGAGACCTCTGCGACCGGCGTCGCCTTTACGCGCAACCCGGCCGACGGCACTAAGGAGTTCTACGGCGACTTTCTGGTCAACGCGCAGGGCGAGGATGTCGTCGCCGGCATCCGCAACACCGAGCCCATTGCCGACCTCAAGACCACCCCGGGCCTCGAGTCCGCAGGTGAGGAGCTCGAGCGCGTGTTCCTGACGCTCGAGGATCATTACCGCGATATGTGCGATATCGAGTTCACCATCGAGCAGGGCAAGCTCTGGATGCTCCAGACCCGCGTGGGCAAGCGCACTGCTACCGCCGCCCTGCGCATCGCTATCGAGATGGTCGAGGAGGGCCTCATCACCCGCGAGGAGGCCGTGAGCCGCATCGATCCCGCGCAGCTCGATCAGCTCCTGCACCCGCAGTTCGACGCCTCCAAGAAGTACGAGGCCCTGGCCAGCGGCCTTAACGCCAGCCCTGGTGCCGCCGTGGGCGAGGTCGTGTTCTCGAGTGATGACGCCGTCGCGCGTTCCGCCGAGGGCCACAAGGTCATTCTGGTCCGCTGGGAGACCAACCCCGACGACCTGAAGGGCATGGTCGCCGCCGAGGGCATCCTGACCAGCCACGGTGGCAAGACGAGCCATGCCGCCGTTATCGCCCGCGGCATGGGTACGCCCTGCGTTTGCGGCGTTGAGCGCTTCCACATTGACGCGGCAGAGAAGGTCGTGCGCATCGAGGGCAGCGACCGCGTGCTGCGCGAGGGCGATGTCATCTCCATCGACGGCACCCAGGGTATCGTCGTCGACGGCGCGGTCGACCTGGTCTCTGCAGAGCTCACCGGCGACCTGGACACCATCCTGTCTTGGGCCGATGAGATCCGTTTGGACGAGACCGACGGTCACGCCAACCACGTGCGCGTCAACGCCGACAACCCCGAGGATGCCGAGCTCGCGCTCGAGTTTGGCGCCGAGGCCATCGGTCTGTGCCGCACCGAGCACATGTTCCTGGGCGATCGCAAGAACATCATCCAGAGCTTTATCCTGTCTGACGATGAGGCCGTGAAGCAGCAGGCCCTGGCCGACTTGCTCAAGGTTCAGACCGAGGACTTCCTGGCGATGTTCAAGACCATGTCCGGTCGCGATGTGGTCGTCCGCCTGCTCGATCCGCCGCTTCATGAGTTCCTGGATAATCCTCGCGAGCTCGAGGTCGCCATCACCAAGAAGGAGGCCGCCGGCGCTCCCGAGGAGGAGCTCACTGCCCTGCGCGCCCGCCTGCGTCGCATTGACGGCATGGTCGAGTCCAACCCCATGCTGGGCTTGCGCGGCGTGCGCCTGTCCGTCGTCTTTGGCGATCTGCCGCTCATGCAGGTTCGCGCCGTCGCCACGGCCGCTGCCCGCCTTATCAAGGAGGGTGTCGACCCGCGCCCCGAGATCATGGTTCCGCTCGTTTCCATCACGGCCGAGCATGTCCAGACCCGCGAGGTTATCGAGCGCGTGATCGCCGAGGTTTCCGCCGAGGAAGGCGTCGAGCTCAATATTCCCGTGGGCACGATGCTCGAGCTGCCGCGTGCCTGCATGGTCGCTGACGAGATCGCCCATCATGCCGACTTCTTCTGCTTTGGCACCAACGACCTCACCCAGACGACCTTTGGCTTCTCGCGCGATGACGCCGAGGCCAAGTTCATCCCGCTGTACATGCATAAAAAGATCCTGAAAGACAACCCCTTCGAGACCATCGACGCGGCGGTGCTGGAGCTCGTGCGCTTGGCCGTCGAGAAGGGCCGCGCCACCAATCCCGACATGCACTTTGGCGTGTGCGGCGAGCACGGCGGCGACCCCAAGTCCATCAAGGGCCTGTTTAACGTGGCCGACGTGGACTACGTGTCCTGCTCGCCCTATCGCGTGCCCCTCGCGCGCCTGGCTGCCGCTCAGGCCAAGCTCGAGGCCAAGCGTTCCGCCTAACGTTTTGGGTTTAGACGCCTAGCGTAGCCCCCTTCATGCCGCCCGTCTCATTCTTGAGACGGGCGGTTATCATGTGCGGGTTTTGTCTTTTTGTCTGCGTGAAAAAATGTTCTTGCAGCAGAAACCCGCGCGTGTATACTCGAATACGTTTGTTCAACTACGTGCCGGCCAAGGTGGTACGGCACCTCTAGAAGAGTAAGGAATTGCACATGGATTACATCCGCGCAATCGAGCGTCAGCAGATCCGCGAGGACATTCCTCAGGTTCGCGTCGCCGACAACGTCAAGGTTCACTACCGCATTAAGGAAGGCGACCGCGAGCGCATTCAGGTCTTCCAGGGCGACGTCATCCGCATGGCCGGCGCCGGTGCCCGCGAGACCTTCACCGTCCGCAAGATGTCCTTCGGTGTCGGTGTTGAGCGTACCTTCCCGCTTCACAGCCCCAAGATCGCCAAGCTCGAGGTCGTTCGTCATGGTCGCGTCCGTCGCGCCAAGCTGTACTACCTCCGCGACAAGGTGGGCAAGGCTGCTCGCATCCCCGAGAAGCGCTAAGAAGATCGCAGCGTCTGTCCACTCGTTTGGACACAAGGGTCACCTTCGGGTGGCCCTTCTTTTTATCTGATTTGCATGCAAGGAGGGCCTGGTATGGCCAATATGACGAGCTCGGTTTCGGCATCGCAGGTTGCCGGTGAGTTGGCGAGCGCTACGTTTGAGGAGATCCCCGCCCTCGTGGAGCATTATCGCGAGGACCCGCGCCAGCAGGTGATCAAGGCTTGCGAGCGTGCTCTTAAGCGCCATGCCAAGGAACTTGCCGAGCGCGAGCGCGTCAATGACATGTACGAGCTTATGCATGAGCTTGGCGGCGATGGGGTAGTCGTTGGTGTCGACGAGGTGGGTCGCGGATCGGTGGCCGGTCCTTTGACGGTATGCGCCGTCTGCCTTCCTATGGAGCCGCGCGTCTGGGGCATCAACGATTCCAAAAAGCTCACGCCGGCGCGCCGCGAGTTGCTCTCAGTGAAGATTGCCGAGGTGGCGACGGCAATTGGTTTTTGGCATATCGCGCCTAAGGATATCGATGAGATGGGCATGGCCCGCGCCATTCGAGCCGCTGTCGCGGGCGCCGTGGCCGATACGGGGCTCGAGCCCGATTGCGTGCTTATGGACGGTAACCCCTTGGGCGCCGTTCCCAACGAGCGCGACGTGGTGAAGGGCGATGCCAAGATCGCCTGTATCGCCGCGGCGTCCATCATGGCCAAGGTCACGCGTGATGAGATGATGGTCGAGTACGATGCCGAGTATCCCGAGTACCATTTGGCCGAATCGAAAGGCTACGCAAGCCCCGAGCACATCGAGGCCATTCGCAAACATGGACTTTGTCCACTGCACCGCGTGAGCTTTTGCGGAAACTTTCTGCAGACTGAGCGCCTTTTCTAGGTCAATTGTGGAGACAGGGACCTCAGGGGTTTTATAAGCCTGCTGGTAGCGGGCCGTATGCAACAGCATTGCTGCGTACGGCCCGTTTTTTGACGGCATTTGGTCAGCTTTTGGTTTGCTTCCGGTACTTACCCGCATGAAAGGTGCCCTCATCATCGGGGCAATGCAGTGTGCGGGAAAGGAGACCCCATGAGTGCCGCAAGCAAAAAGAGCAAGACGCAGCAGCTCAAGGAGCGTTGGGAAAACGGCGAGCTCGACTGCGGGGCGATGACGCCCGAGTTTATCAAGGGACTCAGTCCCCGCGAGCTGGGCATGCTGGGCGAGCTGATCACCATCGACTACTTTAACGAGCGCGGCTACACCTTGCTGGAGCAGGGTTATCGTTGCTCCGAGGGCGAGGCCGATCTGGTGCTGCTCGATGAGCTCGACGATGTCGTGGTGATGGCCGAGGTCAAGACCAGACGCGTCGCACTGGATTGCAGCACGCGGGTCTTTCCCGAGGAGGCCGTGGACGCCCAAAAGCAACGCCGCTACCGCCGCATCGCAAGTTGCTATCTCATGGAGCATTATCCGCTCAAGGCGATTCGCTTCGATGCCGTGGGCGTCACCATTCGCGGCGGGCATATCGCCGAGATCGAGCACCAGTACAACGCGTTCGATTGGCAGGTGTCGTGATGGCGTTCGAGACGTTTGCCGTTCACGCGGCCTGCATTCGCGGCGTCGAGGCGATTCACGTCACGGTCGAGGTCTCGCTTGCCGGCGGCGTTCCGGGCATCCAGATGCTCGGCATTCCGAGTATGGAGGTGATGGAGTCGCGCGGGCGTATCCGGTGCGCCATGCGCTCGGCCGGCTTTGAGATCCCGCGCTCGGGCATTACCGTTAACCTGGCACCCGGCGATATCCGCAAGACCGGTAGCGGCTTTGACCTGCCCATCGCCATCGCGGTTCTAGCGGCCGATGGTCAGATTCCCCGTGACAACCTCGATCGCTGCCTTATCGCCGGCGAGCTTGGCTTGGACGGTACGGTGCTTCCTGTCAAGGGCGAGGTGGCGTTTCAGCTATTGGCTCGCGACATGGGGCTGTCCTTTATCGCCGGCAGGTCCGATCAGCATGTGCCGCTTGCGGGCGTTGATTGCGGCTTTATCGATCATCTGTCTCAGCTTGCTCGCGGCATGGGCGATGCCGTGCGTCATTATCTGGATTCCGAGGGTGTTGAGGCGACCTTTGAGCCCGAACTCGACTATGCCGACGTGCTGGGGCAGGAAGTCGCTAAACGCGGCATGGCGCTGGCGGCGGCAGGAGAACTCGGCTTGCTCATGATCGGGTCCCCGGGATCGGGCAAGACGATGCTCGCGCGTCGTATGACCGGCATCCTGCCCGAGCTTTCCGTTGAGGATCAACAGGAGGCGCTGTGCATCCATTCGGTTTTGGGTGAGAACATCGATGGCTTGTTGGCGGGGCACCGGCCCTTCCGCAGTCCCCACCACAGTATTTCGACCGCAGGTCTTATCGGCGGCGGGCGCCCGGTGCACCCGGGTGAGATCAGCCTTGCTCATGGCGGCGTGCTCTTTTTGGACGAGCTTGCTGAGTTTCCCACGGGTGTGCTGCAGACGCTGCGTCAGCCCATCGAACGCGGCTATGTGAGGATCGTGCGCGTCGACGGGGCCTTTACCTTCCCGTCGCGCTTTCAGCTGCTGGCTGCGAGCAATCCCTGCCCCTGCGGTTTTTTGGGCGATCGCGAGGTACCGTGTCGCTGCTCAGCGGCGATGGTCGAGCGCTATCGGTCTAAACTGCGCGGTCCTTTGGCCGACCGTATCGACATGATGATCGATGTGACCCGTCCCGACCCCCAAGTGATTATCGAGGGTGCGGAGGGTATGTCGTCTGCCGAGTTACGTGACTACGTTGTGCGCGGTCGCGCTTTTCGCGCCTGGCGCGAATCCCGTATGGACGATGCGGATGCCGAGGCCGAAGATGACGAGACACGGTCCATTGACGGCGTCGTTTCGACCTTTGAGCTCGATGATGTGGCGGAGAAGTGTGTGCTCGGCCTGTCGAAGCGCACACATCTCACGGGTCGCGGCATCGTGCGCCTGGTGCGTATCGCGCGTACCATCGCCGACGTCGCCGAGAGCGAGCAAGTGACGCAGGACCACGTGCTCGAGGCAGCGATGTACCAGGGAAGGAGGGACCAATGATGGCCGAGGGGACCTACGAGCTGCATCCAGGTGATGCGTTGTATCCCGAGACCGTTTTGGAGCTTTCTGATGTACCCCAGACGCTCTATGTGCGCGGCAACCCCGAGGTGCTTTCGACGCCCGCGCTCTCCATCATCGGCGCGCGCAAGGCCTCGCCGTATGGTCTTGCCGTGGCAGAGCTTGCGGCAAAGGTGGCGGTCGAGGCGGGAGTGACGGTAGTTTCGGGCGGCGCGGTCGGTTGTGACCAGGCCTCGGGTTGGGCTGCGGTCAACGCCGGCGGCAAACACGTCGTGGTGCTGGGGACGGGCGCCGACGTGGTCTACCCGCGCTCGAGCGCGGGGCTTATTATGCGCACGCTCGATACGGGTGGCGCGGTCGTGTCGATCTCTCCGTGGGGCATGGGTCCGCGCAAGTTTGCCTTTCCGCGCCGCAATCGCGTGATCGCGGCCCTGTCGCAAGCCCTCTTTGTTTCCGAGGCGGGTATGCCTTCCGGGACGTTTTCTACAGCCGAGGCTGCTATGGATTTGGGGCGCGAACTTCTTGTCGTGCCGGGGTCGATCCTATCGCCCGAGTCGCGTGGCACGAATTACCTCATTGCGAACGGTGCCTGCTGCATCATCGACGAGGAATCTATCGAGATGGCTATCTCACGCATCTACGGCACCCTGCGCTACTCGCGCCCCGATGCTCCCGGCATTGCCGACCTGGATCCAACACAGCAGACCGTGATGCATGCGCTCATCGCCTCTCCGCTCAAGGTCGACGACATCGCGGCGCTTGTCTCGCTCGATGCTGTCGGCGTACTCAAACTCTTGGGTTCGCTTGAACTCGAGGGCCTTATCGAGCGCATGTTGGATGGAAGGTATGCGCCCTCCAAGTTTGCCCTTCACGCCCAGACGCCCTTCGGTCACAATGGAAAACGTGTCAATTAGAAAGGTGTTTGCAGATGCAGTTCGATCAGGTGACGGTTATCGGTGGCGGTCTGGCGGGTTCGGAATGCGCGATCCAGCTGGCAGACCGCGGTTTTGCCGTAAAGCTGTGCGAGATGCGCCCCCAGGTTAGCTCCCCGGCTCACCATACCGATCACTTGGCAGAGCTCGTCTGCTCCAATTCGTTTAAGTCGACCCGTCCGGATTCCGCGGCTGGTTTGCTGAAGGCCGAGCTCGAGCGCATGGGTTCAGTCCTGCTCGATTGCGCCCATCGCGCGGCTGTTCCCGCCGGCGGTGCCCTGGCGGTCGACCGCGTCAAGTTTTCCGAGCTTGTCGAGGCCGAGGTTGCCGCCCGTCCCAATATCGAGGTCGCGCACGGCGAGGTCACGCAGATTCCCGAGGGCCACGTGGTCATTGCCGCGGGCCCGCTGTGTTCACCGGCGCTGAGCGAAGAGGTCATGAAGCTCGTCGGTGGCGACGCCCTTGCGTTCTTCGATGCCGCGGCGCCGATCGTCGATGCCTCCACGCTCGATATGGACGTGCTGTTTTCGCAGTCGCGCTACGAGGAGCAGGGGAGCGGCGACTATCTCAACGCCCCGCTCAACAAGGAGGAGTACGAGGCCTTTATCGAGGCGCTCACCACGGCCGACCGCGTGGTGCTCAAGGACTTTGAGGGCGGCGATCTGTTCCAGGCCTGCCAGCCTGCCGAGGAGGTTGCACGCACCGGCAAGGACGCCATTCGCTTTGGCGCCATGAAGCCCGTCGGCCTCACCGACCCGCGTACCGGACGTCGCCCCTGGGCGGCGATTCAGCTGCGTGCCGAGAACAAGGAGAAGACCGCCTATAACCTGGTGGGCTTCCAGACAAACCTGACCTTTGGCGAGCAGAAGCGCGTCTTCCATATGGTGCCGGGCCTGGAGAACGCTGAGTTCTTCCGCTACGGTGTCATGCACCGCAATACCTTTGTCGACGCCCCGCACGTGCTCGATGGCACCTTTGCCGTGCCCGGTACCGGCGTGCGCCTGGCCGGTCAGATCACCGGCACCGAGGGGTACATGGAAGCCGTGGCGACCGGTCTGCTCGCGGCGCTCAACACCTATGCCGAGGCTATCGGTGTCGCGGGCGTCGAGTTGCCGCGTGTGGGCGCCCTGGGTGCGCTCGTGGGCTATGCGACCGATCCTGCCACCGTGGGCTATCAGCCTATGCATGTCAACTTTGGCCTGGTGCCGCCACTCGAGGATGGTAAGCGCCGCAGCAAGCGCGACCGCTACCAGGCCTATGCGGACCGTGCGCTCGAGGCCCTTGATGCCTATCTGACCACTCGTCCTGATCTGTTTGGAGGCGACCGGTCATAGCCTTTGACCTGTACGACACCGTCGACTCGTTTATCGCCTATATCTCACGTGTCGAGGGACTTTCTCCCAACACGGTGACGGCCTACGGCTCGAGGCTGGAGCGCTTTGCTGCCTGGTGCGAGCGCGAGGATATCGATGCTTTCGCTGCCGACGTGCGCACCATTCGTCGCTATCTTGCCGAGCTTTCGCGTGAGCAGGTGGCTCCTCGAACGCTTGCGGCGCATCTGTCGGCTATCCGATCGCTCTATCGATGGATGGCTGCCGAGGGGGTCGTGGAGGGCGATGTGGTCTCGGCAATTTCCTCGCCCAAGCTCCCGCGCGATCTACCCGGTGTGCTGACGACCCAACAGGTGGAGGCGCTGCTCAAGACGCCTGATACCTCAACACCCGCGGGACTGCGCGATGCGGCGATGCTCGAGCTGCTCTATGCCTCGGGCGCCCGTATCTCTGAGCTCGCAGCACTCAATGTGGAGTCCATTGCGTGGTCCGAACGCACGCTGCGCCTGTGGGGCAAGGGGAGCAAAGAACGTATCGTCCCTCTGTATCGTCGTGCGCTCGAGGCGACGCGTCTCTATATTGAGGAGGGGAGGCCGGAGTTGCTCGCTCAGGCAAAGCGTCGTGACCCCGCTACCGGGCCGCATCCGCTGTTTATATCGGCGCGCGGTAATCGCATGAGTGCCGCCATGCTCAGGCGGCGGTTTCATATGCTGGCGACGCTCGCCGGCATTCCGGCCGACATCGCCCCGCATGCGATGCGCCATACCTTTGCGACCGACTTGCTCGAGGGCGGCGCGGACCTGCGCTCGGTTCAAGAGCTGCTAGGTCATGCGAGCCTGTCCACGACGCAGATCTACACGCATCTCACACCCGATCGGCTTAAGCGGGCTGTGGCTCAAGCCCATCCCCGCGGCGAATAGTGGCTGGGACGTCCCGCGCCGCGCTCAGGTGTGTGGTTTTGATTGCGGGTTGGCAGGAAGATGCATTCCTGCTATCATTCATCGGGTTGCTTCACGGCAACAGGTTTTTATCACGCACGCGCGGCTACTTCATACCGTGGTGCCCGGGCTTTGGTAGCACATGTCCGGGTTGGTTTTGGAGGATGACCCCGCGCGGAGGCAAACCACAGGAGGTTTAACATGGCTACCAAGATTAATATCCGCACCCTGCTCGAGGCCGGCTGCCACTTCGGTCACCAGACCCGTCGCTGGAACCCTAAGATGAAGCCGTTCATCTTCGGTGAGCGCAACGGCATCTACATCCTCGACCTCAAGCAGACTATCCTCGACGCCGACCAGGCCTACACCTTCGTCAAGAACGTCGCCAAGGGCGGCAACGTGCTGTTCGTCGGCACCAAGAAGCAGGCTCAGGAGGCCGTCAAGAACGCTGCTGAGCGCGCCAACATGCCTTACATCAACCAGCGTTGGCTCGGCGGCATGCTGACCAACTTCGTCACCATCCGCTCCCGCATCAACCGCATGGAGGAGCTCGAGGCCATGGTCGAGGACGGCCGCATGGCTGTTCTGCCCAAGAAGGAGCAGGCTGTTCTCGGCAAGGAGCTCACCAAGCTCCAGACCAACCTCGGTGGCGCCCGCGACATGAAGGGTCTGCCCCAGGCTCTCTTCGTCATCGACACCAAGCGCGAGGAGAACGCCATCAAGGAGGCTCAGCGCCTGAACATCCCCGTCGTCGCCCTGATCGACACCAACTCCGATCCCGACGAGGTCGAGTACGGCATCCCCTGCAACGATGACGCTATCTCCGCTGTCACCCTTATGTGCGAGCTCATGGCTGACGCCTGCCTCGCTGGCTCTGGTAAGGAGCAGGTCTCCGAGGCCGAGATGGCCGCTGAGCCCAAGGCCGAGTAAATCAGTCTTAGTTAATTCTTTTTCATCTCTTTGAAAGGAACCACAATGGCCCAGATTACCGCCGCTATGGTCAAGCAGCTCCGCGAGATGACCGACTCCCCGATGATGGAGTGCAAGAAGGCTCTCGTCGAGGCTGACGGCGACATGGACGCCGCTGTCGACGTTCTGCGTAAGAACGGCCTTGCCAAGGCTGCCAAGAAGGCTGGCCGTGAGACCAACGAGGGCGCTGTCGCCGCGTTCGTCTCCGAGGATGGCAAGACCGGCGCTCTGCTCGAGCTCTCCTGCGAGACCGACTTCGTTGGCTCTAACGCCAAGTTCACCGGCTTTGCTTCCAAGGTCGCTGAGGTTGTCGCTACCACCGAGCCTGCTGACGTCGACGCTCTGCTCGAGAAGCCGATGGGCGAGGAGACCGTTTCCTCCGAGCTCACCGAGATGATTCACATCATGGGCGAGAACATGAAGATCTCCCGCTTCGCTGCCCGCAAGGCTGAGAACGGCGCGCTCGCTTCTTACATCCACATGGGTGGTAAGATCGGCGTCCTCGTCGAGTTCGCCTTCGAGAAGGCTGAGACCGCTCAGGCTGAATCCTTCAAGACCTTCGCTCACGACGTTGCCCTTCAGGTTGCCGCCGTCGCCCCGATCTGCGCTACCCGCGATCAGGTTCCGGCCGAGACCGTCGAGCACGAGAAGCAGATCTACATGGCTCAGGCTGCCGAGTCCGGTAAGCCCGAGGCTATCCAGGAGAAGATGGCTGTCGGCCGTCTGGAGAAGTTCTACAAGCAGTCCGTGCTCACCGAGCAGGAGTTCATCAAGGACAGCTCCCTCACCATCAAGAAGTACGCTGAGAAGGTCTCCAAGGAGCTCGGCGACACCATTACCGTCGTTGCCTTTGACCGTCTGGTCCGTGGCGAGTAAATAAGCTCTTGTAGCTGGTAATGAGCAGGCTGTGGGTTTTACTCACAGCCTGCTTTTTCATGGCTCTTCTTAGAGCCTTTGATAGAATGTTGAGAGTTCAATCTAAAGGAGGATCGCTTTGTCCGACATCCGATATAAACGCGTGCTTCTTAAGCTTTCCGGCGAAGCGCTGATGGGCGACGGCCAATATGGCATCGACCCCAAGGTTACCGACCATCTTGCTAAGCAGGTCAAGGAGCTGCTCGCCGTTGGCCATGAGGTCGGCGTCGTTGTCGGCGGCGGCAATATTTTCCGCGGCATGGCAGGCGCTGCCGGTGGCATGGAGCGTGCTCAGGCCGACTACATGGGCATGCTGGCAACCGTTATGAACGCGCTCGCCCTGCAGGATGCCTTCGAGCATAACGATGTTCCCTGCCGCGTGATGAGCGCTATCCAGATGAACGAGATCTGCGAGCCCTATATTCGCCGTCGCGCCATCAACCACCTTTCCAAGGGCAACGTCGTTATTTTTGCCGCCGGTTCGGGCAATCCGTACTTTACGACCGACACCGCCGCGGCTCTTCGTGCGTGCGAGATCGGCGCCGAGATTCTGATTAAAGCCACCAAGGTTGACGGCATCTACGATAAGGATCCCGTCAAGTGCGCTGATGCCGTCCGTTTTGACAAGATTACCTATCACGAGGTTCTCGTCCACGGTCTGCAGGTTATGGATTCCACCGCTACGGCACTGTGCCAGGATAACCGTATGCCGATTTTGGTCCTCAACATCGATGGCGAGGACACCGTCAAGCGCGCGCTCGCGGGTGAGCCCGTCGGCACGCTCGTCTATCAGGAGGATTAAGCATGGCAGAGAACATCACCGCCCATATGGACAAGTCGCTCGAGTCCCTCAAGCATAACTTCTCCAAGGTCCGTACCGGCCGCGCCAATGCCAACATTCTGTCCGACATCACCGTCGATTATTACGGTGTTCCCACGCCGGTCACGCAGGTTGCCGCCGTCAAGACCCCCGAGGCCCACATGCTGCTCATCGAGCCGTGGGACAAGGCACTCATCAACGCTATCGTCAAGGCCATCGGCGCTTCCGATCTGGGTATTACCCCCAACTCCGATGGCACCGTCGTTCGTCTGCCGTTCCCGGCTCCCACCGAGGAGCGCCGTCGCGAGCTCGTCAAGGAGTGCCGCGAGTACGCCGAGCAGGCCAAGGTGTCTATCCGTAACATCCGTCGCGACTTCAACAACAAGCTTGAGCGCGATGAGGAGCTCACCGAGGACGATGTCCGTCGCGAGCAGGCCAAGGTCCAGAAGCACACCGATGAGTATGTCGCCAAGGTCGAGGAGCTTCTGAAGGAAAAAGAAGCCGAGGTCATGGAGATCTAAGGTGCAATACGACGAGCATAAACTGGTCGAGTACTTTGCCGACGCCCCTGCGGGCGTCGGTTTTTCCGACCTTGACCTCAATAACATTCCGCACCATATCTCGTGCATCATGGACGGCAATGGTCGTTGGGCCACATCGCGCGGTCTTGCACGCACCGAGGGCCACAAGGCGGGTATCGTCTCCCTTCGTGAGATTATTACCGCCTGCGTGCGTCTGGGCGTCGACGTGCTTTCGGCCTATGCGTTTTCTACCGAAAACTGGAACCGCCCGCAGCATGAGGTCAACGTCTTGATGCACCTGTTTGCCAAGACGTTTATCGACGAGCTGCCGCTTCTGAAGCGCGAAAACGTGCGCGTTGTCTTTTTGGGTGACATTTCCGCGCTGCCCAAGAAGACCCGCGACGTTTTTGAACGCGGTCTTGCCGAGTGCGCCAATCACACCGGCATGACGCTGGCGCTTGCCGTCAACTACGGCGCGCGTGCCGAGATTACCCGCGCTGTCCGTCAGATCGCACTCGACGCTGCCGCCGGTAAGATCGATCCTGGCGCAATTGATGACGACATGGTGGCTTCCCACCTCTATACCGCCGGCCTTCCCGATCCTGAGCTTGTGATTCGCACTTCTGGTGAGCTGCGCCTTTCGAACTATCTGCTGTGGCAGGTGGCTTATTCCGAATTCTACGTCACCGATACCTATTGGCCCGACTTTGATCGTTGGGGCCTTGTCGACGCCATTTTGGCCTATCAGGGCCGTGACCGTAGGTTTGGTGGACTGAGCAAGACCGAGGAGGCTTAATCGTGTCCGATCGTCCCAAGGCATCTGCTCCCAAGACGCCTGCGCGCAAAGCTGCCACTGCGGGAACGCCTGCAGCGAAGAGCGGCACCGGTTCGTGGCTGGCGGGCTTTATTACCCGTGCCGCCGCCGGTATCGTCTACGCCGTTGTCTTTATCCTGTGCCTGGTTTTGGGTATCGTGCCCACGGCCATCTTTGTTTCCGTCATGAGCGGTCTGTGCTGCTATGAGTTTTTCCGTATGACAAGGCTCGATGGCAAGATGGCTAACGAGCGCATGGGTATCGCTGCCGCCGTGCTCTTTCCGCTGTCGGCGTTGGGCGATTCGATGCTGCTGAATGCCCTGCTTTTTGCCCTGATGCTCGCTGTGGGCATTTGGTATGTCTGGTCGCCGCGTACCCGCATATCCGATGTTGCCGTGACACTCATGGGTCCCATCTACACCGGTTTTATGCTGTCGGCTATCGTGCTGCTGCGCGATGCCGTGCCCGGTTTTGCCGGCGCCCTGCTTTCGGTGGGTGTTTGCGCGTCTCTCTGGGTCTCCGATTCGTTTGCCTATATCGTGGGTAGCCGTATCGGCAAACACAAGATGGTTCCCAAGATCTCTCCCAAAAAGAGCTGGGAGGGGTTTGCCGGCGGCATCTTGGGCTCGGTTTTGATTTGGCTCATCCTGTGGGCGACGCACTTCTACAAGCTCAGCCTGCCCTATGCGCTGCTGTGCGGCGTGGTCGTGTCCATTCTGGGCGTTATCGGCGACCTTATCGAGTCGCGCATCAAGCGCGGTGTGGGCGTCAAGGATTCCGGCAACCTTATCCCGGGCCACGGCGGAATGCTCGATCGTAGCGATTCGCTTATCTTCGGTTGCATCACCGCACAGCTGTTGCTGATGATCGGAGGCGTGCTGTAATGTCCTTCCAGACGACGTATGGCCCCGATGGACGCCTTCGCGTTGCCATCCTGGGTTGTACGGGCTCTATCGGCACCCAGGCGCTCGATGTGTGCCGCCAGCATGCCGATCGCCTGCAGGTGACGGCGCTGTCCGTTAATTCCAGCACCTCGGAGCTCGTTGCCGCTGCCCGCGAGTTCTCGGTTCCGGCGGTTGCCGTTGCCGATGTCGCTCATGGCGATGACGCCGTGCTGCAGGAGTTGCCCGAGGGCACACAGCTCGGCGTTGGCGCGCAGGCGGTTTGCGAGCTCGCGCGTCGCGACGATGTCGACTGCGTGCTCGTCGCTATTGTGGGCGCCGCCGGTCTCGAGGCGAGCCATGCGGCCTTGACCTCGAATAAGCGCCTTGCCCTTGCCAACAAGGAGTCCCTCGTCGTCGGTGGCGACTTGCTTATGCCGTTGGCGCAACCGGGCCAGCTTATTCCGGTCGACTCTGAGCATTCCGCCATCTACCAGTGCTATCTGGGGGAGAACCCGCGCGAGGCCCACTGCATTTGGCTCACCTGCTCGGGCGGTCCGTTCTTTGGCCGCACGCGCGACGAGCTCGATCGCGTGACGCGTGCCGATGCCCTCGCGCATCCCACGTGGGCCATGGGTGCCAAGATCACCATTGACTCCGCCACCCTCATGAACAAGGGCCTGGAGCGCATTGAGGCCATGCATCTGTTTAACTGCGACCTCGATTTCATTAACGTGGTCGTGCAGCGTCAGTCCAAGATTCACTCTATGGTCGAGTTCGCCGACGGCTCCGTGATGGCGCATCTCGGTGCATCCGACATGCGTATTCCCATCCAGTTCGCGTTCTCGTATCCCGAGCGTTGGGATACTCCGGCGCCTCGTATCGATTTCCGCGAGCTGGGGCAGCTCACGTTTGATGCTGCCGACATGGATACCTTCCGCTGTCTGGCACTGGCCGAGCGTGCCGGCAAGACGGGTGGCACCATGCCGTGCGTGCTCAATGCCGCCAACGAGGTCGCCGTCGATGCCTTCCTGCACGATGGCTGCAGCTTTACCGATATCGATCGCATTGTGGAATCCTGCATGGACGCCCACGATATGCAGGTGGTCGATTCGTTTGAGCAGCTTCGCGACATCGATGCGTGGGCGCGTGAAAAGGCTGCGCAGGTGCTCGCCGCAACCCGTTCCTAACCCATAAGGATTGCTTTTTCGTTTTATGGATACTGTTCTGAGCGTTCTCTCATCGGTCTTTTGGGGCCTGCTGATGCTTTCCGTCCTCGTGTTTTTGCACGAGGGCGGCCACTTTTTGGCGGCGCGCGCCTGCGGCGTCCGTGTGACCGAGTTCTTTTTGGGTCTGCCGTGCCGCTTTGACATCCATTACACGTCGCGTCGCATTGGAACCAAGTTTGGCGTGACCCCGCTGCTGCTGGGTGGCTACGCTGCCATCTGCGGTATGGATCCGACCGATGTTTCGTGCGCCGACCGCGTGCTCGCGGCTATCTATCGTCATGGTCGCGTGACCGTGGCCGACCTTGCTGTCGAGCTCGAGCTTTCCGAGGAGGATGTGCTCGAGGCATGCGCCCTTTTGCTGGGCTGGGGCTCCATCGCGCCCTGGTATGAGGAAGGGGAGAAGCCCTCGCCGAGCTACTATCCCACCAAATATCAGACGTTGCCGCGAGACAAGGCAGGCTATACCACCTTTGATGGTCGCCGTTTCGATCGCGAACATGCGACTGCCGAGGGCGATGTGTGGGAGCTGCCGTGCGGCGAGGCCGAGTTCCTTGCGCAAGAGCGCTCGCACACCTATCTTGGCCAAGGCTTTCTCAAGCGCGCCTTTATGCTGCTCGCGGGCATTATCGTCAATATCTTGACGGGTTTTTTGCTCCTTATGAGCATCTATTCCATTGCGGGTGTCACCGTGCCGATGGATACCAACGTGATCGGTCAGGTTGACGAGGGGTCTATTGCCGCCAAGGCGGGTATCGAGGGCGGTGACGCGATCCTTTCGGTTGACGGTGTCTCATGTTCCACTTGGATGGATGTCTACGATGCCATCGGCAAGGCTGCCGGTAAGGACGATATCGCCATCGAGTACGAGCGTGACGGCAAGCAGCATTCGACCACGGTTGCGCTCAAAGAGGACGAGCGCCTAGGTGTGTATGCCTCTACGCAGGTGGTCCGTTTAGACCCCATCACGTCGGCTCGCCTGTCGTTCTCCTATGTCGTGCAGACAGCGGATGGCGTGATGCGCCTGCTCCAGCCGCAGCATACGATGGAGATTCTCGATCAGTCTTCTTCGATCGTGGGTATTAGCGTTATGTCCTCACAGGCCGCTGCTGCCGGCCCTGCCACGTTCCTTTCCTTTGCCGCCCTCATTTCGTTCTCGCTTGGCTTTATGAACCTGCTGCCCATCCCACCGCTCGATGGCGGCAAGCTGGTCATCGAGATCATTCAAAAGATTGCGGGCCGCGAGCTGCCGCTCAAAGTGCAGACAATCGTCAGCTATGTCGGCATCGCGCTCTTTGCACTGCTGTTTGTCTATATGCTTCGTTCCGACATCCTTCGATTTATTCTGTAGGGGAGTGTTTGGATTGTCTTTATCCCATCCTTTGCCTCGCGAGTTGACGCGCCCCGTGCATGTGGGCGGCGTGCAGATCGGTGGTGGCGCTCCGGTCGTGGTTCAGTCTATGACCTGCACCGATACTGCTGATGCCCAGGCAACGCTTGCGCAAGTGTGCGCGTTGGCGCAGGCTGGCTGCGATATCGTGCGCGTGAGCGTGCCTACCGAGGCTGCGCTCGAGGGCTTTCGCACGATTTGTGCCGAGTCTCCGGTGCCAATCGTCGCCGATATCCATTTTAACCATAAGCTTGCCATTGGCGCTGTCGAGGCTGGTGCCTCTAAGCTGCGCATCAACCCCGGCAATATCGGCGATTGGGCTAAGGTCGATGCCGTCATCGATGCCGCGGGTGCCGCGGGCTGCGCGATTCGCATTGGCGTGAACGCGGGCTCGCTTGAGCAAGATATTGCCGAGCGCGACGACCTCACGCAGCCCGAAAAGCTCGTGATGTCGAGCGAACGCTTTGTGCGGCACTTTGAGGACCGTGGGTTTACCAACATCGTGCTATCCGCCAAGGCCCATAGCGTACAGACGACACTTGATACCTATCGCGCCCTGTCGCGCGAGATACCGCATGTTCCGCTCCACCTGGGCGTGACGGAGGCGGGGACCAAGCTTCAGGGCACCATCAAGAGCTCTGTAGGCTTGGGTATCTTGCTTTCCGAAGGCATCGGTGACACCATGCGTGTGTCGCTCACGACCGATCCGGTTGAGGAGCCGCCGGTCGCCTGGGGAATTCTACAGTCGCTGGGCCTGCGTCGCCGTGGTCCCGAGATTGTCTCGTGCCCCACGTGCGCCCGCTGCCAGGTTAACCTGATTCCCATCGCCGAGGAGGTCACCGAGCGGCTTAAGAACTATTCCGCGCCGCTTTCGATCGCCGTGATGGGATGTGCGGTCAACGGCCCCGGAGAGGCATCTGACGCCGACCTGGGTGTTGCCTGCGGACGTGGTCAGGGCCTGCTCTTTTCGCATGGCCAGATCATTGGTAAAGTAGCTGAGGATCAAATTGTCGACGCGCTTATGGCCGAGGTCGACAAACTTATTGAGGAGAAATAAATGACCCGAGCAATGTATATGTCTAAGCTCTATGCGCCGACGCTCAAAGAGGATCCGGCGGATGCCGAGCTAGCGAGCCACCGTCTGCTGCTTCGCGCTGGCATGATCCGCAAGGAGGCCGCCGGCCTGTATTCCTATCTGCCGCTCGCTTGGCGCTCGATCCGCAAGATCGAGAACATCGTGCGCGACGAGATGGATGCCGCCGGTGCTCAGGAGCTCATGATGCCCATCATGGTCGATGCCGAGCTGTGGCGTGAGTCCGGCCGTATCGATGCCTATGGCAAGGAGCTTGTGCGCTTTGATGACCGCCACGGCCGCGAGTTTGTGCTCGGACCCACGCACGAGGAGACCGTGACTGCCCTGGTGCGCAATGAGTTGCGTTCCTACAAGCAGCTGCCAGTGAACCTTTATCACATCCAGGATAAGTTCCGCGACGAGTTCCGTCCCCGTTTTGGCCTGATGCGCGGTCGCGAGTTCATCATGAAGGACGCCTACAGCTTCTCTGCTACGCAGGAGAGCCTGCAGGAGGAGTACGACAAGATGAAGCAGGCCTATGCCAACATTTGCGAGCGCTGCTACATCAAGGCTCTGCCCGTTGTCGCCGACTCCGGCGAGATCGGTGGCGATACCTCCGTCGAGTACATGGCTTTGGCCGACGCTGGCGAGGCTTCGCTCGTCTACTGCGACGATTGCGGCTTCGCTGCCGACGATGAGGCCGCAAGCACCAAGGTCGTTGTGACCGAGGGTCCTGGCGACGGTACGCTTACCAAGGTCGAGACTCCGGGCATGGGCACCATCGAGGCCGTTGCAAAGTTCTTCGGCTTCCCCGAGAACGGCACGCGCAAGTCTCTGGCACTCCTCGACGCCGAGGGCAAGCCCGTCGTGGCCATTGTTCCGGGCGACCACGAGCTCAACGATTGCAAGGCCGAGCATGTCTTTGGCAAGGCCTATCGCATGATGACTGATGAGGAGCTCCAGACCTACGGTCTGCATAAGGGCTTTATCGGACCGGTTAACCTGCCCGAGGGCATTCGCCTGGTGTGCGACGAGAGCCTGCGCGAGTCCAAGCAGTGGGCCTGCGGTGCCAACGAGGTCGATTATCACTTTACCGGTGCCTGCCCCGAGCGCGACTTTACCGTCGACGAGTGGGCCGACCTGGTAACCGTCGTTGCCGGCGATCCCTGCCCGCACTGCGGCAAGCCGCTCTCTGCTGCTCGCGGCATCGAGGTCTCGCAGGTCTTCCAGCTGGGTACCAAGTATTCCGAGGCCATGGGCGCCACCTTTATGGACGAGGACGGCAAGGAGAAGCCGCTTATCATGGGTTGCTACGGCGTTGGTGTGTCCCGCTCGCTTGCTGCCGTCGTGGAGCAGCACAACGACGAACACGGCATCGTCTGGCCGGTCTCCGTTGCCCCGTACGAGGTCGCGGTGATTCCGCTCGATCCCAAGAAGGAGGAGTGCGCTAACGTTTGCGACCAAATCGTCGAGGGCCTGTGCGCCGAGGGTATCGAGGTCGTCGTCGACGACCGTGACGAGCGTCCTGGCTTTAAGTTTGCCGATAACGACCTCATGGGCTTCCCGTATCAGGTCGTGCTTGGCAAGCGTGGCCTCAAGAATGGTACTGTGGAGCTCAAGGACCGTGCCACGGGCGAGCGTGAGGACGTGGCGATCGACGAGGTCGTCGCCAAGATTGCCGAGCTTGTTAAGGCGGCCCGCCGTTAATCGACGTTTCTGCTATTAGATGTAATTGCGGGGCTGCTCCGTATCTCTCTTAGGATGAGATGCGGAGCAGTCTATTTTGTTGGAATAAACTCGATGGGTAAAGAAAACCCCACAGCCCATATGAGCTGCGGGGTTTTCTTGTGCCTCCGATGCGAAATAAATCGCTCAGATATTACTGATAATCGACGACGTCGATCCAGTTCTTCAGGAACTCATCGTTCACGTTGCGCTTACGAGCGAGCTCGGAAGCGGCGACGATGCTCGTCCACTGACGCACGACCTGCATGGGCATGTCGGCGCGGTCGCAGTAGAGCTCCAAGTAGGCCTCAGCCTGGTCCTTGCTGTTGAGGGCGAAGAGCAGGTAGGTGGTGGCAACGTCGGCAGCAGGGGAGCCCTGGGTGGCGTGTGCCCAGTCGCACACATAGAGCTGGCCGTCGTCGCCGACGATGACGTTGGAGGGGTTGAAGTCGCCGTGGCAGACCTTGAACTCCTTGGTCATGCCGTCCAGACGCTCCTGAAGGTTGTAGCGCGTGGTGGCATTGAGCTGATCAAGGCTGTCGATCATGCGGGCGAACTTGTCGCGCTGACGGTTGAGCAGCGGGGAGGTGTAGCCGTGGATCTCGATCTGGAGGCCGACGAACATCTCGAGATACTCACCAAAGCGCTGGGGCTCGGCAGTCATCTTCTCGGCAAGGGTGGTGCCCGGAACCTTCTCGGTCACGAGCGCCCAGCCGTTGGCGTTCTCGAGCTGGGAAACCTCGAGAGCCTTGGGGCTGCGGATGCCGCACTCATTGATGCGGGCAAGATTCAAAGCCTCGTTGAACACGTCGGAGACAGGCTTGGTCTCGTTAAAGACCTTGACAATCTTGTCGCCCAGGTCGTAAACGACCTTGTTGCCACGGCGGACGAGCTCGGTCTTGGAATCGGGTAGCAGCATGGTTGCATCCTTTCAACGATGCGATAGAAGCGACGGCGGGGGTGTGTGAAACACCCGTGCACCCCCGCCGTTAAAAACCGTGCTAAAACTAGCAGACGGCGTAGTCCTGAGGCTCGCGGCCGTAGTAGGCGTCCAGGTAGAGCTCCTTGATCTCGCTCATGAGCGGGTAGCGCGGGTTGGCGCCGGTGCACTGGTCGTTGAATGCCTGCTCGGTCATCTCGTCGAGGGTGTCGAGGAAGTACTGCTCGTCAACACCGTAGTCGGCGATGGTCTTCTTGACGCCGATGAAGTCCTTGAGCTCCTCGAGCTTCGTGATGAAGTTCTCGAAGACCTCCTTGTCGTCCTTGCCCTCGATGCCGCAGTACTTGGCCATCTCGGCGTAGTTGTGCAGCGCGTTGGGGTAAGGATACTGGGAGAACGTGCCCATCTTGACGGGAGCCTCGGCGGCGTTGTAGCGCATAACGCGGGTCAGGATGACGGCGTTTGCGAGGCCGTGGGGCAGGTGATGGAAAGCGCCGAGCTTGTGGGCCATGGAGTGGTTGAGGCCCAGGAAGGCGTTGGCGAAGGCCATGCCGGCCATGCAGGAGGCGTTGTGCATCTCCTCGCGGGCGTGCGGGTCCTTGGCGCCGTTCGTGAAGCTGGAGGGCAGGTTCTCGAAGACGAGCTTAGCAGCGCGCTCGGAGAGGCCCTTGGTGTAGTCGGAAGCCATGATGGAGACGTAGGACTCGATGGCGTGCGTCATGACGTCGATGCCGGAGGCAGCGGTCAGGCCGCGCGGGGCGGTCATGCAGTTGTCGGCGTCGACGATAGCCATGTTGGGAAGCAGCGCGTAGTCGGCGAGCGGCCACTTGATGCCGGTCTCCTTGTCGGTGATGATGGCGAACGGCGTGCACTCGGAGCCGGTACCCGAAGAGGTCGGGACGGCGACGAAGTAGGCCTTCTTGCCCATCTCGGGGAAAGTGAAGATACGCTTGCGGATGTCCATGAAGTCCATGGCCATGTCCTCAAACTTGCACTCGGGGTGCTCGTACATCATCCACATGATCTTGCCGGCGTCCATAGCGGAGCCACCGCCGACGGCGATGATCACGTCAGGCTCAAAGAGAGCCATCTGCTTGGCGCCGCGACGTGCGCACTGCAGCGACGGATCGGGCTCGACGTCGTAGAAGCAGTCGTGGGCGATGCCCATCTCGTCGAGCTTGGCCTCGATGGCGCGGGTGTTGCCATTCTTGAAGAGGAACTGGTCGGTGACGATGAAGGCGCGCTTCTTGCCCATGACGGTACCGAGCTCGTCGAGGGCGACGGGCGTGGAACCCTTCTTGAAGTAGACCTTCTCGGGAGCGCGGAACCACAGCATGTTCTCACGGCGCTCGGCCACAGTCTTAACGTTGATCAAGTGCTTCACCCCAACGTTCTCGGAGACGGAGTTGCCGCCCCAGGAGCCGCAGCCCAGGGTCAGAGACGGCTTCATGCCAAAATTGTACAGGTCACCGATGCCGCCGTGCGAGGACGGGGTGTTGATGACGATACGGCAGGCCTTCATGACGTGCTCGAACAGGCTGATCTTCTCGGCCTGGGCGGGGTGCACATACAGAGAGGCGGTGTGGCCCGGGCCACCGGCGAGCACCAGGTGCTCGGCCTTGTCGACGGCCTCCTGGAAGTCCTTGGCGTGGTACATGGCCAAGACCGGGGAGAGCTTCTCGTGGGAGAACTCCTCCTTTGCGGGGTCGGTGGAGGTGACCTCGGCGATCAGGATCTTGGTCTTTGCGGGAACCTCGATGCCGGCGAGCTCGGCGATCTTAGCGGCAGCCATGCCGGGGATGCGGTGGTCGAGAGCGCCGTTCTTGAACATGGCGCCACGCAGGGCCTCCATCTCGGCACCCTGCTTGACGAAGTAGCAGCCGCGCTTCTGGAACTCGGCCTTAACCTGGTCATAGATGGTGTCGATGACGGTCACGGACTGCTCGGAAGCGCAGATCATGCCGTTGTCGAAGGTCTTGGAGTGGATGATGGAGTTGACGGCGAGCAGCACGTCGGCGGTGTCGTCGATGATGACCGGGGTGTTACCGGCGCCAACGCCCAGGGCGGGCTTGCCCGAGGAGTAAGCGGCCTTGACCATGCCCGGGCCACCGGTGGCGAGGATGATGTCGACGTCGCGCATAACCATGTTGGTCAGCTCGATGGAGGGGACATCGACCCAGCCGATGATGCCCTCGGGAGCGCCAGCCTTGACAGCGGCGTCAAGCACGAGCTTGGCGGCGGCGATGGTGCACTTGGCGGCAGCCGGGTGCGGGGAGATGATGATGCCGTTGCGGGTCTTCAGGCTGATCAGCGTCTTGAAGATTGCGGTGGAGGTGGGGTTGGTCGTCGGGATGACGGCGCCCACGATGCCGATGGGCTCGGCGATCTTGGTGATGCCGTAAGCCTCGTCGCGCTCCAGGACACCACAGGTCTTGGTGTTCTTGTAAGCGTTGTAGATGTACTCTGCGGCGTAGTGGTTCTTGATGACCTTGTCCTCAAGAACGCCGCGGCCGGTCTCCTCGATGGCCATTTTCGCCAACGGGATACGAGCCTTGTTGGCGGCCATGGCGGCCTCATAGAAGATCTTGTCGACCTGCTCCTGCGTGTACGTAGCAAAAAGCGCCTGGGCCTCTCGCATCTGAGCGAGCTTAGCCTCAAGCGCCTCTACGTTGTCCACAATTGCGGGAGTAGTGTTTTCCGGTGACTTTTTCACCATTTGTGTCTCCTTGCGATCGGAGATTTACCCTACAAGATGCATGATAGCAAGAAATAATTCGGTGAACGGTCAGATTCCTCTAAAAGGCACACTAAAACGCTTCAATAAAATGAAGCGTTTTAACTAGAACTATCTGCCTGCTGCATCTCCCCGCTTATTGGGGACAGACTTACATGAGTGCTTTCACTCATTTGGGACAGACATCGTTTTGCCATTTTGCCGTTCTGGGCCTGTTATTGCCGCTTATTGGATATAAATAGGTTGCAGGCTCAGCATTTCGCGTTGCTTCTCTCCTTTTAGGTGTTGCCTGAACAGTTTTGAAAGGAGAGATTATGCCCCGATGCGCCCGCCCCGTTTCGATCACCGGCTATTACCACGTCTTTGACCGCGGCAACTCCAAACAGATTATTTTTGAAGATGACTCCGACCGTTATCGTTTCTTATCGGATATCTCGGACAGGTTTGCGCGCCATGAAGTGGCGGTGTTGGCTTGGTGCCTTATGGACAATCACTTCCATTTGATGGTTGATGACCCATTTGACAACCTTTCAAAGGCAATGCAGTGCGCGCTGACGGCATATGCTAAGTATTTCAATGGAAAAACGGGGAGAACGGGACATCTGTTTGACAATCGCTATTCGCGGGTCGCGGTTGAGTCGGACACGCAGGCGGTGCAGCTGCTCGACTATATTCATCTCAATCCCGTGAAGGGTGCGCTTGACTCGCTCGATGCGTACCGCTGGTCAAGCTATAAGGCGTATCAGCTGGGCTATGATCCCTTTGACATCTGTGATGCGGCTCCTATGCTCGATATTGTCGGTGGCTCCCGTTGCTATTGCGAGCATCTCGAGGAAGTTGCCGGGCGCATCTGGCCAATGGAGGTTCTTCCACGCCGGCGGATCCCCGATGAGGAGGCCCTTTCCGTTGCGCGCGAAGTTCTGCCGAGCATAGATCCTGCACTGCTCAAAGCCCTGCCACGCCCCGAACGCGATGCGTGTCTGCTGAGGCTTAGGCGGGCGCATCTCACGGTCAAGCAAATTGCCCGTATCACCGGCATCGGCGCTACAAGCGTGACCAAGGCAACTGCAGGCTGGAAGGATGCTGCGTGAGGCAGGGGCCGGAGCCAGTCAGTGCGTCGCATGCGTGCTTCATGTCTGTCCCCAATGCGTGAAAGCACTCATGTAAGTCTGTCCCCAATGAGTGCAAAAAGGAACCCTCCGTAGGGGAGGGCTCCTTTGGTAAGTTCTATGTGAACGCGAGGTCTTTGACCCGGAGAGTCCGAGGTACTTGTTGGTAAGACCTTATTTAGGAGCGCGCAACCTTGCCGGACTTGAGGCAGGTGGAGCAAACGTTCATCTTGCGACGGTGACCATCGACGACGACGTAGACGCGCTGGATGTTGGGGCGGAACTTACGGTTGGTGACGCGGTGAGAGTGGCTGATGGAGCGACCGGCAACGGGGTGCTTACCGCAAACTTCGCAAACTTTGGACATAACTGACCCTCCTTGGGCGACAAACGAACATGTCGCGTTAACAAACAAGCCTGAACTATAGCACAGAAGCAGCTCCCTGTGCGCAATCTACACAGAGATATTCCTCTTTTGGCGATAGTGCCCACGCTACGGCCCTGGACGTAGATCCGATTTGCGTGCAGCAGAGGGGATTATGCCAGCTCGAACCAAGGTTTTCAAGCTCGTCCCACAAATATATATAGGTTTATGGAGTGTTGGGCTCCGTTTACGGATTGCTCTGTATTTATGCTCGCAATTAAGCTCGAGGTTGGCTACACTATCCAGTGACCATTAAAGGGGTACGAGATACCCACATGGAATTACATTGCTGCCAAAGAGCAGCCCTTCCTGTGGGTGTCTGGTCCGCTTTGAGCGGTCGGGCATCTATTTTTTTGACTGTGTCAGCAGTCAAGACATGTGAGGAAGGAGATCGATGGGCACGACTTCCCCCAAGGCGGTCATCATGGACGAGACCGCCGTCAATCGAGCGATGACCCGCATCGCGCACGAGATTCTCGAGCGCAACGAGGGCTGTGAAGATCTCGCTCTGGTCGGCATCGTCACGCGCGGCGACCTTCTGGCAAAGAAGCTCGCCGAGGAAATCAAGGAGATCGAGGGCGTCGACGTTCCGCTCGGCAGCCTGGACATCAGCTTCTACCGCGATGACTATGCGACCAATTTCGCTCCCGCGATCCACGCTACCAACATTCCCTTCAGCGTCGACGGCAAGCGCGTCGTTTTGGTGGACGACATCCTGTATACGGGCCGTACCATCCGCGCCGCTCTTGACGCCGTCATGGACCTGGGCCGTCCGAGCCGCATCGAGCTGGCAGTCCTCGTTGACCGCGGCCACCGCGAGCTCCCCATCTCGCCGGACTTTGTCGGCAAGAACGTTCCCTCGTCGCATGAGGAGAACGTGCACCTATATATGAAGGAAGTCGACGGCCACACCGCCGTCGAGATTAACGACGTCGCGCCGGGTTCCCACGTGGGCTCCGCGCCGCTGGGAGGTGAGTAGTACCGTGGCGTTCAACCATAAGCACCTGATCGACATTACCGAGTACTCTGAAGAGGATATCAAGCTCATCCTCGAGACCGCCAAGGCGTTCTCCGAGGTCAACGAGCGTGCCATCAAGAAGGTCCCCACGCTCAAGGGCAAGACCATCGTCAACATGTTCAACGAGCCCTCGACGCGCACCCGCAGCTCTTTCGAGCTCGCCGAGAAGCGTCTTTCGGCCGACAGCCTTAACTTTGGCGGCTCCTCGACCTCCACGGTCAAGGGCGAGAGCCTCGTCGACACCGTTGAGACCCTCAACGCCTATAAGATCGACTGCATCGTCGTACGCGACAAGCACGCCGGTGCCCCCTACATCGTCACGCAGAACTCGCCCGCGAGCGTCATCTGCGCAGGTGACGGCAAGCACAACCATCCCACGCAGGCCCTGCTCGACCTGTACACCATCTGGGAGCACAAGGGTGACTTCCACGGTCTGAAGGTCGCCGTCGTCGGCGATATCGCGCACTCCCGCGTTTGCGGCTCGCTGATCCCCGCCCTTAAGATCATGGGCTGCGAGACCTACGCCGTCGCCCCCGGCACGCTGCTGCCGCCGGCGCCCGAGGTCCTGGGCTGCGACCACGTGACGAGCGACCTCGATTCCGTCCTGCCCGAGCTGGACGTCGTCTACATGCTGCGCGTGCAGCAGGAGCGCCTCGAGGGTGCTCCGTTCCCGACCATTCGCGAGTACCACAAGCTCTTCGGCCTGACCAAGGACCGCGAGAAGCTCATGAAGCCCGACGCGATCATCTGCCACCCGGGCCCCATCAACCGCGGCGTCGAGTTCGACTCCTATATGGCCGACCACCCGCAACGCTCCGTCATCCTGGAGCAGGTCTACGCCGGTATCTGCGTGCGTATGGCTATCCTGTATCTGCTGCTTGGAGGTGCCGATAATGGCCTTGCTTCTTAAGAATGCCCACGTCGTCGACCCGTCCGTCGAGCTTGACGGTGTCGTTGACGTCCTGATTGACGGCGACAAGATCGCCGAGGTCGGCGAGAATCTCGCCGTCGAGGGAGCCGAGGTCCGCGACTTTTCCGGCAAGTACCTCGTCCCCGGCCTGGTGGATATGCACGTTCACCTTCGCGAGCCCGGCTACGAGGTCAAAGAGGACATCGAGAGCGGCACCCGCGCAGCTGCAAAGGGCGGCTTTACCGGCGTGTGCTCCATGCCCAACACCGATCCCGTTACCGATAACGGTACCGTCGTGGAGTTCGTCAAGTCCCGTGCTGCCGAGGTCGGTCACTGCCGCGTCTATCCGTCGGGCGCTATGACCCGCGGTCTTAAGGGCGAGGCCATGTCCGAGATGGGCGATATGGTCGCCCACGGCGCCGTCGCCTTCACCGACGATGGTCGCGGCGTGCAGGGCGCGGGCATGCTCCGTCGCTGCATGGACTACGGCAAGATGTTCGGCAAGGTCTTTATGAGCCACTGCCAGGACGAGGATCTGGTCGGCCATGGCCAGATCAACGAGGGCAAGGTCTCGACCCGTCTGGCCCTCGAGGGCTGGCCGGCCGCCGGCGAGGAGCTTCAGATCGCCCGCGACATCGAGATCGCCAAGCTGACCGGTGCCAAGCTGCACATCCAGCACATCTCCACCGCTCACGGTCTCGAGCTCGTGCGTGCCGGTAAGGCCGCCGGTGTCCAGGTGACCTGCGAGGCCACCCCGCACCACATGTTCCTGACCGAGAACGACCTGGACGAGACCTACAACACCTCGCTCAAGGTCAATCCGCCGCTGCGCACCGACGAGGACGCCGAGGCCATTCGTCAGGGTGTCATCGACGGTACCGTCGACGCTATCGTCACCGATCACGCTCCCCACACCCCGTGGGAGAAGGCCCGCGAGTTCGAGCTTGCGCCCTTTGGCATGATCGGCCTCGAGACCTCCCTGTCGCTCGTACTCACCGAGCTGGTCAACACGGGCAAGATGAGCGTGGGCCGCATGGTCGAGCTCATGGCCATCAAGCCGCGTGAGATCCTGGGCCTCGACCAGGTTCAGGTCAAGGCGGGCTCCGTTGCCGACCTGACCGTGTTCGACCCCTCTGCCACCTGGACGGTCGGCGAGGACGGTTATGAGTCGCGCGCCGAGAACTCCGGTTTTGCCGGCCGCACGCTTACCGGTCGCGCTACCGATGTGTTTGTCGGCGGTAAGCAGACGCTCGCCGACGGCTGCATCTGCTAGCATAGCCTTATCGCTTTTGTGCGCGGTGCCCTTGCGGTGCCGCGCTTTCTGTTCGTTTTGACCATGCAACCGCATGGGGGATTGGAGCGTCTATGCCCACACCTTCCACTGCACGCATGCACGACTTCGAGGTCGTCTCGAACCGGGAGATCGCCGATGGCATCTTCTCGCTCGTCATCTCGGCCCCCAAGCTTGCAAGTGCGCTCAAGCCCGGCCAGTTTGTGAACATTGCCGTGCCCGGCGATGCGTCCTCGCTGCTTCGCGTGCCCTTGAGCTTCTATCGCGCCGACGCCCAGGCCGGCACCGTCGAGCTGTGGTACGCCGTCGTGGGTGACGATACTCGTCGTCTGTCGCAGATGGCCCCCGGTTCCACCTCTAACCTGCTGGGCCCCGGTGGCCGTGGCTGGATGGTACCCGAGGGCACCAGGAAGGCCCTGCTCGTCGCCGGTGGCATCGGCGTTCCGCCTGTGCTGTGCCTTGCCGGCATGCTTGCCGAGCAGAGTGTTGATGTGGACGTGTGCCTGGGCTTTGGCACCGCTTCCAAGGCCGTGGGCATCGACGAGTTCCGCGCGCTGGGCGCCACGGTTAACGTGTGCACCGACGATGGCACGCTGGGCACGCACGGTTTTTGCACCGACCCGGCAGCCGAGCTGCTCGGCGAGGGCGGCTACGACTACGTCGCCAGCTGCGGTCCCGCCGTCATGATGAAGAAAGTCGCCGCCGCTGCCGCCGAGGCCGGTGCGTACTGCGAGGTGTCGCTCGAGCGCATGATGAGCTGTGGCTTTGGCGCCTGCAACACCTGCAATGTCGAGACGGTCGACGGTATGAAGGGTGCTTGCATGTGCGGCCCCGTGTTCGATGCTTCCAAGGTGGTGGTCTTCTAGTGGGTACCGTGAACATGGCCGTCGATTTCGGCGGCGTCAAGATGCAAAACCCCATCAACACCGCAGCCGGTACCTTTGGCTACGGCTGGCAGTTCCAGAACTTCTTTGATGTTTCCCAACTGGGCGCCATCACCACCAAGGGTTGCGCAGCCGAGCCCTGGCCCGGTAACCCCGCGCCCCGCATGGCCGAGATCCCCGGCGGTATGATCAACTCCGTGGGCCTTCAGAACCCCGGCGTGGCCGCCTTTGCTCGCGAGTCCGGTCCGTGGCTCGAACAGCTGTCCAAGGACGGCTGCCAGGTCATCTGTCAGGTTGCCGGCCACTCCGTTGACGAGTTTGTGCGCGCGCTCGAGATGTATGTCGAGCTATGCCCCTGGGCTGCCGGCTACGAGATCAACGTGAGCTGCCCCAACATCGCCGCCGGCGGTGCCGCCATGGGCTCTACGCCCGAGGGCGCCTCTTCCGTTATGGCTGCCTGCCGCAAGGTGACCGATAAGCCGCTGTTCGTGAAGATGGCGCCGGTCAACGTCGCCGAGATCGCCAAGGCCCTCGAAGCCGCCGGCGCCGACGGCCTTTCGGTCATTAACTCCATCCAGGGCATGGCCATCGACGTCCATACCCGCAAGTCCCGCGTGGCAAAGCCCAAGGGCGGCCTTTCGGGCCCGCTGTGCCACCACATCGCCGTGCGCATGGTCTGGGAGGTCGCCCAGGCCGTCGATATCCCCATCAACGGTGTCGGCGGTGTCATGACCGGCGAGGATGCGGCCGAGTTTATCCTGGCCGGTGCCACCTGCGTGTCGGTTGGCATGGCCAACTTCGTCGATCCGTGCGCTTCGCTCAAGATCGCGCACGAGCTCGAGGCCTGGGCGGAGTCCCAGGGCGTAAAGGACATCAACGAGCTGGTAGGTGCTTTCGAATGCTAGAGACCGATGCCCGCGACCGTGTGATCGTCGCCCTCGACTGCGACCGTGAGCGCGCACTCGAGCTCGCCCACGAGCTTTCGGGCCATGCCGCCTGGCTTAAGGTTGGTATGACGCTCTATTACGCTGAGGGCCCCGAGATCGTCAAGACCTTTAAGGACCTGGGCTTTAAGGTCTTCCTTGACCTTAAGTTCCATGATATTCCGCATCAGGTTCGCGGTGCCGCCCGTTCGGCCTCGCTTGCCGGTGCCGACCTGCTCTCGGTTCACGGCTTGGGTTCGGGCGCCATGCTCGCTGCCTGCCGCGAGGGTGCCGAGGAGGCGCGCGAGGACCGCGCCAAGCTCGTCGCCATCACCGTGCTCACGAGCATGAATCAGGATGCCTTGAGCGAGATCGGCGTCGAGTCGCCCGTGGCCGAGGAGGCCGCCCGCCTGGCAAAGCTCGCTCAGGCCAACGGCATCGATGGCATTGTGTGCTCGCCGATGGAGGCTCACGACATGCGTGAGCTGCTGGGCCCTGATGCCCTGATCGTGACTCCGGGTGTGCGTCCGGTGGGTGCCGCCCTTGGTGATCAGTCCCGCGTGGCGACGCCTTCCCAGGCTATCGAGCGTGGCGCAAGCCACATTGTGGTGGGCCGTCCCATCACCGGTGCCGACGATCCGGTTGCCGCCTTTGACGCCATCGTCGCTGAGCTGGTCGAAAACGTCGCGTAAAAGATTCCCCTAAGTCACCACTTTTGGGTCTCATTAGCACAAAATAGCCCCTGTGCCTGCGTAAACTTTCCCATCCTTTGTGTGGAATCGCAGGTCAGGGGCTTAACTTTGGGCGCAGTATATTGCACTTTTTGCGGGTATCGTCTAACCTATGGAGCCGCGATTGGGCATTTTGTACGTTCTACGTGCTAAAATGCCAATTATTGAATCAGATATAACCCAACTATTTGGAGGTACGAATGGCACTCCCTCAGCTTACCGATGAGCAGCGTAAGCAGGCTCTTGAGAAGGCTGCTGCCGCACGTCACGCCCGCGCTGAGCTTCGCGAGCAGATCAAGAAGGGCGAGAAGTCCCTCGAGTCCGTGCTCAACTCCGATGACCCCATCGCTTCCCGCATGAAGGTTTCCACCCTCATCGAGTCTCTTCCTGGTTATGGCAAGGCCAAGGCCGCCAAGATCATGGAGGAGCTCGGTATCTCCGCTACCCGTCGCGTCCAGGGCCTCGGCGTCCGTCAGCGCGAGCAGCTCCTCGAGCAGCTGACCAAATAAGTGAGCGCTCAGGATTCCAAGCTCTTTGTGATTTCTGGACCGTCAGGCGCAGGCAAGGGTACGCTCGTCACTCGTGTGCGCGAGCGCCGCTCGAACCTGGGCCTGACGGTTTCGGCTACCACGCGAGCACCACGCAAAGGTGAGGTCGACGGCGTCAACTACTTTTTTCTGACGCGCGAGGAGTTCGACCGCCGCGTGGCAAACGGCGAGTTTGTTGAGTGGGCCGAGGTCCACGGTAACTGCTACGGGACGTTGGTGAGCGAGGTCACATCCAAGCTCGCCTCGGGCGCGTCTCTGATTTTGGAGATCGATGTCCAGGGCGCCCTGCAGGTGAAGGAGCGTTTCCCCGAGGCCGTGCTGATCTTTATCAAGCCGCCTTCGCTTGAGGTGCTCCGCGAGCGTCTAGTCGGTCGCGGTACCGAGACGCCCGAGACGATTGAGCTGCGTATGGCAAACGCCGCCGATGAGCTTGCCCTTGCCGACCGCTACGACGACGTCGTGGTTAATGACGATCTCGACCGCGCGACCGATGAGCTCGTTCGCGTTCTCGATATGCATGAAAGGATCTGAGGTCCGTGTCCGTTGTAAAGCCTTGCATTGACGATCTTCTGGAGAAGACCGATCACAACCGCTTCCTGCTCGCTTCGCTTGCCTCCAAGCGCGCCTGCGACATCAATAGCATGCTGCGTGGCCAGCACAACCGCGTGCTTGCCGTCCAGGATGTCGATGACATCACCATCGGGCTTTCCGGTGCCGATACCATCTCGATGGCTATGGATGAGATTGTCGACGGCGACATCTCTTACGACGAGGCCCGTTACGAGAAGGCGCTCGGCCACAAGGTTGCTGAAGCCTAAATGGCGGCTCGCGTCTGCCTGGTCCACTATCACGAGGTTGGACTTAAGGGTAAGAACCGCGCACATTTTGAGCATATCCTCATGGATAACATCAAGGCGGCCTTGGCCGCCTTTTCCGTGAATGCCGTGTCTCGAATTTCCGGTTATATCCTCGTGACCTTTAACGAGCATCAGGCCGACGAGGCGGCGCGTGTCATTCGCACCGTTCCCGGCGTTGCTCGTGTGTCTTTGGCGTATCACACCAATCGCGACCCTCAGGAGTACTGTGCTGCCGCCGTGAAGGCGCTGCGTGAGTTTGGTTCCTTCGATTCGTTTAAGGTGCACGCCAAGCGCTCCAATACCGACTATGAGCTCACCTCGATTGACATCAATCGTCAGGTGGGCGAGGTGTTGTGCGAGGCGTTTCCTGATAAAAAGGTTCAGATGCACGATCCTGACGCTATGGTGAACGTACTGGTGGTCCAGGGTAGCGTCTACGTGTATGCGCGCTCCGAGCGCGGCGTGGGCGGTCTGCCGGTGGGTTCTGCTGGCAAGGTCGTGACGCTGCTGTCGTCGGGTATCGATTCTCCGGTGGCGACCTGGATGCTCGCGCGTCGCGGCGCGGTGTGCGTGCCGGTACATTTCTCTGGTCGTCCGCAGACGCCCGATACGAGCGAGTATTTGGTGCAGGACATCATCCGTGCGCTGGAGCCGGGTGTCCAGATCGGCCGCCTGTACGTGGTGCCGTTTGGCGACTGCCAGCGTGAGATTTCGGTCACCTGTCCCAGCAACCTGCGCGTGATCATGTATCGCCGCATTATGTATTCGGTTGCCGAGCGCATTGCACACATCGAGGGCGCCAAGGCCATCGTGACGGGCGAATCGCTTGGACAGGTTGCCTCCCAAACGCTTGAGAATATCATGGCCGTTAACGAGGCCGTGAAGATCCCCGTGTTCCGTCCGCTCATCGGTTCGGACAAGCAGGAGATCATCGCGCGCGCCGAGGAGATTGGTACGTTCGATATCTCGACTGAGGCCGCTCCCGACTGCTGCACGCTGTTTATGCCGCGTCGTCCCGAGACGCACGCTAAACTCGATGCCGTGCATGAGGCCTGGGAGTTGTTCGATCACGAGGAGATGATCGAGCGCCTACTCAAGCAGACCGAGTACATCGACTTCGAAAGCAACACGTATAAGGCCCCTAAGACCTTAAAGCGCAAACATTCGGAGCTTGCTCCGCGTGAGATTTACCAAGATCACGAGTAAATTTGTGCATAGACCGACGATGCGCTTGCATCGTCGGTCTTTTGCTATCTGGGCATTTTGCGGCTAAGTGTTCATTTGCTGACGTGTGCCTGAATAAATGGACAGATTTGTGCAAGGTTTTGGTCAGCTTTTGGTTTGACCGCGAAAACCGGTTTTGAAGCATGGCTGTTGCAGGGCTCTTTTCCTGACACGATGTTGTTGGGAGGTTTTGCTATGGCGCAGCGCGAACAACACGAACGGGTCAAAAAGATGGACCGCTGGGCGGGCAAGCTGCTCGGTCATAAGGCTGTGGTGGTGGCGATGCTGGGCGTCATTGCGATGGCGAGCGGCTTGGCGATGGCGAACCTTGGCGGCGGTGCCGGCGGTGTGTCGTTTGAGCGCACTGATGGTACGGGCTCGTTAGTGGAGCCGGGATCCGGCGATGCTTCGAGCGGAAAGACATCCGAAGGCTCTTCGACTAAGGCTTCTGCCGTGGCAGAGGTCTATGTCGATGTCGATGGCGCCGTTGTGTCGCCCGGTGTATATCGTCTCCAGGACGGCGCGCGGGTGGCTCAGGCGATAGATGCCGCCGGCGGGCTGGCGCCCGAGGCAGACGTTACGGGGCTCAATCGGGCATCTAAGGTCGTCGATGGGCAGAAGATTCACGTTCCAACGGTGGGGGAGCAGCAGGCGTCCATTGCGGAAGCCGGTGTTGATGGTGGGGCTTCCGCATCATTGGGCGTGAGTGGCGCAACGGGCCTAGTCAACATCAATACGGCAAGCGCGGCAGAGCTGCAGACGCTCTCGGGCATCGGCCCCTCCATGGCCCAGTCGATTATCGATGAGCGTACAAAGAACGGTGCTTTTGCCTCGGTTGACGATCTGATGCGTGTGTCGGGAATCGGCGAGAAGAAGCTTGCCAAAATTAAAGATTGCATCTGCGTATGAGTGCGACAGAGCGCGAGCATGTGATGCCTCCGCGGCCCTTGATGCCGTGGACGATGGCTCTGTGTGCCGGCGTGTGCATGAGCTGCGCCTTGGTGCTCAACGTGGCCGCTGATGCGCTGCTGAGGGAGCAGGCGCCGGCGGTCGGGCTGCTATGGGCCATTCCCGTTGCGGCGGCGGTATTCGTTGTGCTGGCTCAATTTTGTGCACCGCTTGCTCCTTGGAAGCGGTGGCTGTATGCCGCGTCCGTTGGTCTCGTGGCGGGAGCGGTCGTCTCGGCGTGGTGGGCTGCGGGCACGCTCAACGCCTCGAAGGCGCTCGACGGTCGAGCGGCAAGCGGCCTCGAGTTTGTCGTGCAGGGCGATCCATCCATAAACGACGACGTGTATTCCTATACCTGCGAGGCACGTGCGGACGGTAAGAACTTGGCAACGGTTCGCCTATCGTGCGACCTCGAGCTCAAGGTCGGGGCGCACGCGCGTGTTATCGGTCGCGTTTCACGTTTTGAGAACGATGCATATGGAAGATCGCGCGTGCTCCGAGGCGAGGTGCGCAAGGTTCAAGCCGTTCGGATTGTGTCGGTCGATGAGGGCTTTCCGGGGCCGCTGCTTCGACTGCGAAATGGGCTGCTTGCGTCCATCGCGCCTGCGACCGACCCGGCGCGTGCGCTCATAGCCGGTGTCGTCTGTGGTCGTTCGGCCGAGCTGCGCGCCCAACCGGCGGGCGACTGGTTTTCGGTGACGGGAACGGCGCATCTTATCGCCGTCTCGGGCAGCCATTTGGCTATCGTGGGGTTTGTAATCGAGGGTGTATTGCAAAAGACTCGGTGTTCGCGTGGTCTTCAGCGGGCGATATTGGCGATAACGCTTGTGGGCTACGCTGCCTTTACGGGCGCGTCTCCCTCGGCCGTGCGCGCATGCTGCATGGTGTTCGCGACGCTTGTCGTAAACGGCGCGGGGCGTCGCCGGCACGGCGCATCGGCTCTCTTCGTAACCATGTCCATCTTTGTGCTACTGCGGCCGAAGGTGCTGTTCGAGATGGGCTTTCAGCTTTCATGTGCCAGCGTTTTAGCCATTCTGTGCTTTTGCCCCTATGCGACCTACGCTTTGGGTGAGCTGGGCGTGCCATCGGGCGTCGCCAGCATGCTTTCCGTCACGCTGTGCTCGCAACTGGCGACTCTTCCCATTACCATTCCCGCCTTCGGTACGTTCTCGCTCATTGCTCCGCTGGCAAATGCAGTCATCGGTCCGGTGGTGAGCGTACTGCTTGCTGTGTCGATCGTGCTTGTTCCCTTTTCGCTCGTGGCGCCGTTGCGGACTTGGGCGCTCGTTGTGCCCATGCTTGCCGCCCGTTGCGCGCTGTTCTTTGAGCAGCTCTTTGCTGCCGTTCCGGGCGCATCCGTGAGTGTGTCGCCCGATAGCGTGTGGATTTACCTGGTGCCGTGTTTGCTGGCGGTTCTGCTGGTCTGGTGGCCGCGTCCCCGTGCACGTCCTATGGCGGTGGGGCTTGCATGCCTGGTGCTCTTGGCTGCTATTCCGTATGTCTACTGGGATCGATTCGCTCCGCCTTCGGTGACGGTGCTCGATGTGGGCCAAGCCGATGCGATTCTTATCCGCCAGGGCGGCGTAGTAGCGCTCGTCGACTGCGGGCTCGACGAGCGCGTGGTAGCGGCGTTGGTTCGCAATAACGTGCACCATATCGATGCCGTCTTTGTGACGCATTGGGATGAGGACCACTGGGGTGGTCTGCCTGCCATGCTCGAACAGTTTTCGGTCGGAACGATTGCTGTGGCGGCGGATGCGCTTGAGGATGCTCCTGCTGAGGTATTGAACCGACCTGGCGTGGAGTATCGGCAGGTGCGCCGTGGGGATACGGTCGACATCGGCTCATTTTGCGGCCGCGTGATGTGGCCATTCAAGTCCGTGGATGGCGAGGGAAATGAGGACTCGCTTGTCCTGCTGCTCTCTTATGTTCAGGAAGGCAAGGGCCTGCGTATGCTCCTCACCGGTGATGCCGAGCTCGATCAAGAACGGGAATTCGTGCAGGAGGTGGGGGATATCGATGTACTTAAACTTGGGCATCACGGCTCTAAGGTTTCAGTCGATGGTGAGTTGCTGGACGTCCTGAAGCCCGAGCTTTCCCTTGCGAGTGCGGGCGAGGGGAATCGATACGGCCATCCGTCCGATGCCTGCATCGATGCCGTTAAGGAAACGGGTGGTGTGTTCGCGTGCACTATCGAACACGGCGACATTACCGTCACGCCGACTGCGAATGGCTTTGCGATGCGATGCCAGCGACCGTGATGACATCGTTGGCGCGCGGCTGGCCCCTGGGCTAAAATGGCACGGTACGAATTCGAGAGCCTGCGGGAGGGGAGCGCAATGTCCGAAACCGGTCTGCTGCCGGCATATCTGATCGTCGGTACCGACGGCGTCAAGCGCGATCACGCCGTCTCGCGTATGAAGGCGCGTCTGGAAAAGTCGGGTATGGTCGAGTTCAATCTCGACGAGCGCGACATGACCAAGGACCCCGATATCGAGTCCATTATCGGCTCGCTTAACACCTTTCCGATGGGCAGCGAGTTTCGCTTGGTAATCCTTGATGGCTGCTCAAAGCTCGCTAAGGCGGTCTCAGAGCCGCTCGTCGAGTACCTCGCAAGTCCCAGCCCCACAACGGTCTGCCTCATCATCGCCGACTCGCTTGCCAAGAACACGCGCCTGTATAAGGCGATCGCCAAGATCGACAAGAAGGCCGTGATCGATTGCTCCGGCACCAAGCGCTGGGAGCTACCGCGCCGCGTGCAGCAGATGGCGACGCAGCACGGCAAGTCGATCTCGACGGCGGCCGCCGAGGAGCTCGTCTCGCGTTCGGGTGAAAACACCCGCATGCTCGATAACGACTTGGCCAAGCTCGCTCAGATGGTCGAGGCACCGCAAATTGAGCTTTCCGATGTGGAACGCTGGATCGTGCGCACGGCCGAAGTCCAGCCTTGGGACTTCCTCAACGCCGTCTCGGCTCGCGATATGCGGCGTTCGCTCGAGCTCTTTAAGATTCTGCCCTCCAAGAGCTACGTGTGGACCTACACGCTGCTATGCGGCCGCATCCGTGAGCTGATCGTCGCCAAGGCGCTCGATGGGCGTGGACAGGGGCGTGAGCTCGCCGCGACGCTCAAGCTTCAGGCCTGGCAGGTCAAGAATCACCTTACCTGGGCACGTCGTTTTTCGATGACCGAGCTCGTTGCCGCGCTCGAGGGTGCCGTCGATGTGGAGCTCGCGCTCAAGGGTTCGGCCGATTCTCAGACCGCGCTTTTGCTCTGGATTACGAACATCTTGAGAAAATCGTGATGATACCTGCCTATTTGACAAATTCGTTCTATCCCTTTGAGGGGGAGCGTGCTATAGTAGGCGCTTGCATGACCTCACCGTGTCTCAGAGGTGTCATACATTTTTTGCAAGGAACTCGAAAGGAACTCCAGAAGTGGCAAACATCAAGTCTCAGAAGAAGCGTATCCGCACCAATGAGGCAGCTCGCATGCGTAACAAGGCTGTCAAGTCCGAGCTCAAGACGCTGACCAAGCACGTCCAGTCCGCCGTCGCCGAGGGCGACGCCGAGAAGGCCCAGGCTGCCCTCAAGACCGTCACCAAGCGTCTCGACATGGCTGCCGCCAAGCATGTTATCCACAAGAACCAGGCTTCCAACCGCAAGTCCGGTCTTGCCAAGCTCGTGAACAGCATCAACGCCTAAGTTGTAAATTTCACACCACACAGATTACGCGCATAAATGGAGCCTGTTTTATGGAACAGGCTCCATTTTTTGTACCGCTCGGGTAAGATAGTCCGCATGAATACTTCATTTGACATTTCCCACATCCGCAACTTCTCGATTGTTGCGCACATCGACCATGGCAAGTCCACGATCAGTGACCGCATTCTCGAGCTCACCCATACCGTCGACGAGCGCGACATGGAGTCGCAGCTGCTCGACACCATGGATATCGAGCGCGAGCGCGGCATCACGATCAAGTCCAATGCCGTTCGCGTGTCCTATGACGCCGACGATGGCGAGACGTATCAGTTCAACCTGATCGATACGCCGGGCCACGTGGACTTTACCTATGAGGTCTCGCGCTCGCTGGCAGCCTGTGAGGGCGCGGTGCTCGTTGTCGACGCCACGCAGGGCGTCGAGGCGCAGACCGTCTCCAACGCGACGCTCGCCATGAACGCCAATCTGGACATTGTGCCGGCCATCAACAAGATCGACCTGCCCTCGGCACACCCCGACGAGGTTAAGACCGAGATCGAGGATGACCTGGCGATCCCTGCCGATGATGCCGTGTGTGTCTCGGGCAAGACCGGCGAGGGCATCCACGATCTGCTGGAGTCCATTGTCTTTTTGATCTCTCCGCCCAAGGGCGATGCGAACGCGCCGCTCAAGGCACTTATCCTGGATTCGTACTTCGACGAGTATCGTGGCGTCGTCGCCACGGTGCGCGTCTTTGACGGCTCAATCAAAAAGGGCGATACCCTGCGCATGATGCAGGAAAAGGGCGACTTTTTGGTCGATGGCGTGGGCGTCAAGCGTCCCGCCGAGACCCCGGTCGACGCGCTCACGGTCGGCGAGGTCGGATACGTGGTCACGGGCCTGAAGGACCCCGAGGCCGTTCGCGTGGGCGATACCCTCACGTGGGCGTCGAATCCCTGCCCCGAGCCGCTTCCTGGCTACCGCGAGGCCAAGCCCATGGTCTATACGGGCCTGTTCCCGATCGATAACAAGGACTACGAGAACCTGCGTGACGCGCTCGATAAGCTGCACGTCAACGACCCGTCGTTGGTGTGGGAGCCCGAGACCTCGGTGGCGCTCGGCTTTGGCTTCCGCGTGGGCTTCTTGGGCCTGCTGCATATGGAGGTCGTCAAGGAGCGCCTGGAGCGCGAGTTCAATCTTGACCTCATTGCCACGAGCCCCTCGGTGGACTATCACGTGTACAAGACCGATGGCGAGATGATCGATGTCCGCAGCCCGCAGGATCTGCCCGAGGCTACGCGCATCGAGCGCATTGAGGAACCCTACCTCAAGGCAAAGATCATCTGCCCGCCTGAGTACACGGGTGCCGTCATGCAGCTCGCCATCGAGCACCGCGGCGTTACGACCGACATGATCCACCTGACGAGCAAATCGGTCGAGATGCGCTTCGATATGCCGCTTGCCGAGCTCATCTTGGACTTCTTTGACCAGCTCAAGAGCCGTACCAAGGGCTATGCCTCGCTCGACTACGAGTTCAACGAGTACCGTCCCTCCGAGCTCGTTAAGCTCGATATCTTGCTTTCGGGCGACGAGGTGGACGCGCTGTCGTTTATCGTCCATAAGGACAAGGCCTACGGTCTTGCCCGCGGCCTGTGCGACAAGCTCAAGGAGATTATTCCACGCCAGCTGTTCGAGGTGCCCATCCAGGGTGCTATCGGCAACAAGATCATTGCCCGCTCCACCGTTAAGGCGCGCCGTAAGGACGTTTTGGCCAAGTGTTACGGCGGCGATATCTCGCGAAAGCGCAAGCTGCTCGAGAAGCAGAAAGAGGGCAAGAAGCGCATGAAGGCCATCGGCTCGGTTGAGGTCCCGCAGGAGGCCTTTATGGCGATCCTCAAGGTGGACGAGTAGGTCTATGGCGCTTTGTGAATACAGTACGCGGTTGCTGGGTGCCTATGCCGAGCAGCCGTTCCTTATGGCTCCCATGGCGGGCGTAACCGATCCCGCTTATCGCATCATGTGCCGCCGCCGCGGTGCCAATCTCGCCTATAGCGAGATGGTGAGCGTGGCGGGCCTTGCCTATGCCAGCAATAAGACGTGGCGCCTGGTACTGCCGGCCGATGAGGAGCAGCAGATCTGCGTGCAGCTCTTTGGCTCCAAGCCCGATCAGTTTGCGAGCGCTGTTGCTGCCGTCGAGGAGCGTGTGGGCGATCGCCTGTCGCTGATCGATATCAACATGGCCTGCCCGGCTCGCAAGGTCGTCACCAAGGGCGAGGGCTCGGCGCTTATGCGCACTCCCGATCTGGCCGAGCAGATCGTCGAGGCGGCGGTGGGCGCGGCGCATGTGCCCGTGACCGTAAAAATCCGTAAGGGCTTTTACGCCGAAGACCGCAACGCCGCGACGTTTGCCCAGATGCTTGAGGGAGCAGGGGCCGCCGCGGTGGCGGTACATGGTCGCTGCGCCACGCAGCTCTATACGGGCCAGGCCGATTGGTCGGTCGTCGATGAGGTGGCCGACGTCGTCGAGATTCCCGTTATCGGTTCGGGCGATGTGTTCTCGGCAGAGGACGCTGCTGAGCATCTGCAAAGCTCGGGTGCCAGCGCGGTGTTTATCGCGCGCGGCATCTACGGCAATCCATGGGTGTTCGGCGATGCCCGAGCCCTTGCACTCGATGGCACGCCGGTTCCTTCTCGCTCCTCGGTTGAGCGCCTGGATGCCCTGCGCGAGCACCTGACGCTCACGCACGAGCTGTTGCCGCTCATGTCGCGTGCCCGCACGTACGCAAGCTGGTATCTAAAGGGCATGCCCCATGCTGCCGCCTGGCGCGCTCAGGTGGTGCGTTGCTCCACATACGAGGAGTTCATGGCACTGGTCGATGATATCGAGCACGATGTGGTGGCCTGTGAGGCCGCACTTGCCGCCGGCGAGTCGGTGCCCGCTCATCCGTTGGAGGCCTAACGGTGGCCGTTACCGCGCTGTACGTGCATGTGCCGTTTTGCGCCCAAAAATGCCGGTACTGTGACTTTGACTCACGCAGTTTTGCTCCGTGCAACATGAGCGTTGCGCTCGATACCTATTTTGAGCAGTTGTATGCGCGCCTCGATGCTTTTGGCGACGCAGGCGCGCTTGCACAGATCCGCACCGTCTATGTTGGCGGCGGCACGCCGTCGCTGGCGGGGGAGCGTTTGGTAGAATTTGCCCGGCGTATCTCTGCGTGGTGCAAGCCTGTTGAGTTTACCTGCGAGGCCAATCCCGAATCGCTGACCGCAGAGCTTGCCACTGCGCTTGCCGGGGTGGGTGTCACGCGCGTCTCTCTGGGCGTGCAAACGCTCGATAACGCCGAACTTACCGCCATCGGCCGCATTCACGATGCCGATCGGGCGCTCGCTGCCATCACGACGGTCAAGGACGCTGGGCTTGTCGTGTCGTGCGACCTGATGTGCGGCCTTCCCGGGCAGACCGACCTAAGCTGGCAGCGCACACTCGATGGCGTGTTGGCGGCGGCGCCGCATCATGTGTCGGTGTACCCGCTCACGCTCGAGGAGGGCACGCCGCTCTATCGCATGGCGTGTCGCGACGAGTCGCTCGAGCCCGACGAGGATTTTCAGGCTGCATGCATGGATGCGGCGCGTGAGCGCCTGAGTGCGGCCGGCTATCACCCGTATGAGGTGGCAAGCTACGCGCTCGACGGCCATGAGTGCGCCCACAACATTGCCTATTGGACCGGACAGGGCTATCTGGGTTTGGGCCGCTCTGCCGCCGGTATGCTCGACGCCGAGGATTTCGATCGCTTGGCCGGGCTGTTTCCCGACGTGCTTGCTCGCGGCGATGCGTATCGCGTGCGCTTGGTGCAACGCGACGATGCCGCGACGACGTTTGATGCCGAGTATCTGTCGCAGCGCGAGGCGGCGGCCGAGGATTTGATGCTTGCCTGTCGCATGACGCGTGGCATTGGGCCCGATCTGTTGGTTCGCTCGGCAAGCGTGATCGCTGCAGATGAGTTGGCGGCGGCCTGCGACCGTGCGGTCGAGTTGGGCCTTGCCACCTGGGTGCCCGATCATATTGAAGGACATGCGGGGCGCGTCACCTCGAAAGACGTTATCGCAGGTCGCGTCCGTGCTCGTTTAGCGCCCACTCACTTGGGCTGGCTCGATGGAAATGTGCTGTTCGAGCTGTTTTGGGGTCTAGCCTAGGCCGCTCGGGTAGAATTACCGCAATATATACGCTGCTGTGAGCAGGAGGTTGCCGCGCATGGCGACGATGAACGAAAAAGATTACTACGAGATTTTGGGTGTCTCCAAGGACGCCACCTCGCGTGATATACAGAAAGCCTTCCAGCAAAAGGCCCGCAAGCTCCATCCGGACGTCAACAAAGAACCGGATGCCGAGGAAAAGTTCAAAGAGGTTTCCGAGGCCTATGCTGTGCTTTCGGACGAGCAGAAGCGTGCGCGCTACGACGCCATGCGCTCGGGCAATCCCTTTGCCGGCGCTCCCACGGCTTCGCCCTATGGCGGCGGTTACGCCGGCAGCGCGGGCTACGGCAATCCCTTTGAGGGCGGCTTTCCCTTTGGTGGCGCCTGGGGTCAGCCGCGTCGCGGGCAGGCTGCCTATAATCCCGAGAACGGCGCTAACGTGGTCGTCGATATTAAGCTCGACGCCAAGGAGGCCAAGGGCGGTGCCCGCAAGACCGTCCGCTATACGCGCTTCGATACCTGTGGTCACTGCGGCGGTTCGGGCTCTGTTTCGTCCGAGCATGCACATACCTGTCCGAGCTGCGGCGGTCGCGGCCACATCGATGTCGACCTGTCCTTTCTGTTTGGTGCCGGCACGTTCCAGTCTGTCTGCCCTGAGTGCGGTGGCTCCGGTAAGGTCGTCGCCGACCCCTGTCCCGATTGCGGCGGCAGCGGGCGAACCCGTGTGACCTCCGAGCAGACGATTGAGTTTCCCGCCGGCACGCACGATGGCGACGAGGTCCGTATTGGCGGCATGGGTCACGCCGGCACCAACGGCGCCTCTGGCGGTGATCTGGTCGGTCGGGCCCATGTTGAGGCCGAGCGCCTGGAAGGCAAGGCCCGTACCGGTTTTTACCTGATGGGCATCGTGGCGCCGTTTTTGGTGCTATCGGCCATCTCGGGCGTGTTCTCGGCCTTTGCCGTGATGTGCTTTATTCCGTTTGCCATGGGCCTGTTCATGGTGCTCTCGGACGGCGTGCTGCACCGCAGCCTGCTGTGGTGGAAGCGCGGCGCGATGCAGTTTGCCAACGGTTTTGCCAACGGATTTATGTTTGCGCTCGTGTCGGTTTGGTTTGCGAGCTGCTCGCAACGTGCCATGCTTTCGCCCTACGCAATGCAATAACATCAAACCCTCTGTTTGCGGCCGGCCCAGCTTGGGTATAGGACGCACTGTGACAATAATGAAAGTCGGAAGGATTCGGTCGTGTCGGAAAATAGGGATTACTACGAGGTGCTTGGCGTCGACAAGGATGCCGACGCGCGGACGATCAAGCGCGCGTTTCTAAAGAAAGCCCGTACGGTACACCCGGATGTTTCGGACGACCCCGAGGCCGAGGCCAAGTTCAAGGAGCTTAACGAGGCCTATTCTGTCCTTTCCGATGAGCAGAAGCGTGCTAACTACGACCGTTACGGCACCGCGGACGGCCCCGGTGGCTCTGGTTATGTCGACATCAACGATATCTTTGGTGGCATGGGCATGGACGACCTGTTCTCGTCGTTTTTTGGCGGCGGTGCCGGTGGTGGCGCCCGCAGCCGTCGTGAGCGTCGTCGCGGACGTGACATGGCCATCTCGCTTTCGGTGACGCTCGAGGAGGCGGCGCTCGGCTGCAAAAAGACGATCAGCTATGATCGCCTTGCTCCCTGTGAGGACTGCAACGGTACCGGTAGGGCCGAGGGTGCACAGGAAAAGCAATGCAGTCGCTGCCACGGTACGGGCTACGTCACGACGGTTCAGCGATCGTTTTTGGGCCAGGTTCAGTCTTCCTCGCCTTGCCCCGACTGCCATGGCGAGGGCACGGTTATCGACCATCCCTGCGAGACCTGCGACGGTCAGGGCCGCACGCCTTCGCACGAAAAGATCGACATCGATATTCCCGCCGGCGTTTCGACCGGTCGCCAGCTGCGTGTGAGCGGCTTTGGCGAGGCCGGCCTTCGCGGCGAGCCTTCGGGCGACCTGATTGTCAACGTGCGCGTTGCCGACCATGAGCGCTTTAAGCGCAACAGTGACGACCTGTACCTGGTGAGCGATATCTCGATTGCGCAGGCTGCGCTCGGCTGCGAGATCGAGGTCGAGGGCATTATGCCCGACGAGGTCGTTAAGGTGACGGTTCCCGCCGGCGCCCAGTACGGCGACACCGTGAGCGTCAATAATTACGGCATGCCGCGCATTGGCGGTGGCGGTTCGCGTGGCCGCCTGATCGTGCAACTGCGCGTGGTCGTTCCCACCAATCTTTCCAATAAGCAACGCGAGCTGCTCCGTGCTTTTGCCGATGAGATGGGCGATGACGTCGCTTCCGGTAAGAAGTCGGTGACCGACCGTATCAAGAGTGCCCTCGACGATATCCTCGATTAAGGAGCCCGCGTGCTCGCACCCCATATTTCCGTCGTCAACCTCGGCTGCCGTGTCAACCGGGTTGAGTCTGACCGTATCACTGCCGATCTTATGCGCCTGGGCTTTGCTATGGTGGAGCCCCAGGATGCCGATCTGATCGTCATTAACACCTGTGCCGTTACGGGCGAGGCCGAGGCCAAGACACGTAAGGCCGTCCGTCATGCGCTGGCCCATCCAAACGAGCCTTATGTGCTCGTGACCGGTTGCGTGGTCAATTTGCATCCCGAGGAGCTGTTGGAGCTTTCGGATCGCGTGATCGCCGAGCCGTCCAAGATCGATGTCGCCGAACGTGTCTGCGAGGTGCTGGGCGTTGAGTCCGATAGCGTTCCCGCCTGCAGCGATGGCGAGGTGGTCGATGCGCTCGGTCGCTCTCGCCTGGGCGTGAAGATCCAGGACGGCTGCAACCATCGCTGCACCTATTGCATTGTGTGGAAGGCGCGCGGCCCCGAGCGCTCCGTGCCCGTCGAGTCCGTGCTTGAACAAGTTCGCGAGGCCCAGGAGGCCGGCGTGCCCGAGGTGGTGCTGACCGGTGTGAACCTGGGTGCCTACGATGGCAAGAGCGCGACCGACGAGCATGTCGAAATCGATGAGCTGCTCGAGGCCATCATGGAGCGCACGACTATTGCGCATGTGCGCATTTCCTCGGTCGAGCCCATGGATATCTCTGAGCGCCTGCTTAAGGTTATGGCGCGCTATCCGCAGCGTATCGCCCCGTTTTTGCACCTGCCCGTGCAGTCCGGCTGTACGGCGACCCTGCATCGCATGGGTCGTCCCTATAGTGCGGAGGCCTTTGAGGACACGGTGCGTATGATTCGCGCCAACTTGCCCCAGGCGTCTCTTTCGTGCGATGTCATCGTCGGTTTTCCTGGTGAGACGGACGAGGAGTTCGAGGAGTCGCTGGCGCTGTGCCGCCGTGTGGGTTTCTCGCGTATGCACGTGTTCCGCTACAGCAAGCGTCCCGGTACCCTTGCTGCCGACATGCCCGACCAGGTGCCGCCCGAGGTTATGGCCGAGCGCAGCCGTCGTATGCGAGACACGGCGCAGGAGCTCGCTATTGCCGATGCTCGTCGTCGCGTGGGCACGGTCGAGCGTGCCGTGCTCGAGTATGGTGACAACCTGACGCTCGGTTCGTTCCATCATGCCCGTCTTGACGATACCTGTGGACTTACAGCCCCGTGCCTGCTCGATGTTGCTATCATCGGAGTCGATGATTCCGGCTTGGTCCATGCGCGCAGGGAGGTCCATGGAAGCCTCGAAGATTAGACTTACCGTTCCCGAGGGAATTGATCCCTCGCGCGTTTTGGGCGCCGGCGACGGCGTCCTTCGCGAGGTCGAAGACTTGGTTCGCGCCCATGTGGTTGCGCGCGGTGACCAGATTGCCGTGAGCGGCGACCCGGACGAGGTAGAACTCGTGGCGCGTTTTTTCGAACACGCTTTTCGTGAGGCGGCTGCCGGTCGCGCGCTGTCTGCCGACGACGTCTCGCGTTGCTTGGCTGTCCTGCGCGATGGCGAGCACGACGCTTCGTCGCTGCGCGATGACGTGCTGCTGTCGTATCGCGGCCGCGTCATTCGTCCCAAGACGCTCGGCCAGAAGCGCTATGTTGACGCCATCCGCTCGCATACCATCACGTTTGGCCTGGGTCCCGCCGGTGCCGGTAAGACCTATCTAGCCATGGCCCTCGCCGTCGCCGCGCTCAAGCGCCACGAGGTGGGTCGTCTGGTGCTTACGCGGCCCGTTGTCGAGGCGGGGGAGAATTTGGGCTTTTTGCCCGGCACCCTCGAGGAAAAGATCGACCCTTACATGCGTCCGCTCTACGATGCCTTGTTTGACATGATGGACCGTGAACGCACCGATGAGCTCATGGAGCGTGGCGTGATCGAGATTGCCCCGCTTGCCTACATGCGCGGCCGAACGCTGAGCGACGCCTTCGTGGTACTCGACGAGGCACAAAACACCACGCCTGAGCAGATGAAGATGTTCCTGACGCGCTTGGGTTTTAACTCCAAGTTCGTGATTGCCGGCGACCTGAGCCAGCGTGACCTGGTGGGTCGTCGCGGCGGTCTTGCCGATGTCGAAAGAATTTTGGGTCGCGTCGACGATGTGGCGTTTTCTCACCTCGAGCGTGCCGACGTGGTGCGCCATGCCCTGGTTGGCCGTATCGTTGAGGCCTATGATGCATACGACGATGCGCGTGAGCAGCGCGCACACGATCGAAAGGAGTCCCGTTGAGTGTATTGATCAGCAACGATGCCGAGCTCGATACGCTGCTCGATGCCCAGGAGGTGGAGCACATCTGCGGAGTTGTGCTTGCCGCCGAGGGTGTTGAGCGTGAGGTCGAGATTTCCCTTTCGTATGTCGATGAGGACGAGATGCACGAGCTCAACCTTGAGTGGCGCGGCATCGACCGCACGACCGACGTGCTCTCGTTTGAATGCGACTCGGCCTTTGACGAGGACATTCCCACCGACGAGACGCTCGAGCTCGGCGATATTATCCTTGCGCCGCAGGTTATTGCCCGCCAGGCCCCCGGCTTTGGCAACAGCCCCGCCGATGAGTGCCGACTGATGCTCGTGCACGGAATGCTGCACCTGCTGGGTTACGACCACATTGAGGACGATGAGGCCGAGGTCATGGAGGCACGCGAGGATGCCATCCTGCGCGACTTGGCGCTTGAGCGCGGCGAGGACCCCAAGCTGGTCCACGTCGGCCCCATAACCAATCATGCCCACGACTAGGAGCCGTCTATGATTCCCGGATCGAACAAGGACCATCCGTCCTTTTTAAAGTCGTTCTCATATGCCATGGAGGGCTTCATCACCGCCGTCAAGACCGAGCGCAATATCAAAGTCATGCTCGTGGCGGGCGTGTGCACCGTCATTGCCGGCTGCATCGTGGGGCTCGATATTGCCGAGTGGGCTACGGTCATCATCTGCTGCGGCCTGGTGATTCATGGCGAGTTGTGCAATACCGCCATGGAGGCGATTGTCGACCTGGCGACCCAGGAGCTGCATCCGCTGGCCAAGCGCGCGAAGGATATCGCCGCTGCCTCTGTATACGTTCTTTCCATTACCGCCGCGATCGTGGGCTTGCTTGTCTTTGCCCACGCACTCGACTTTATTTAGAAAGGGATTTCCATGTCCGACAATATGCAGCCTACCGATGAAGTTTTGGATGATGAGGTCCTGGACGAGGCTGAAGGTGCCGATTCGTTTGACGAGGTCGTGGAGTTCGACCCGTTTGAGGGTATGAGCGACGAGGAACTCGATGCCCTGTGCGACGAGGATGAGGGCCTCGCGGGCTTTGGCGACGTGGAACCCGGTTTCCGCAGCGGCTTCGTGGCCCTGGTCGGTCGCCCCAACGCCGGCAAGTCCACCCTGCTCAACGCCTGTTACGGCAAGAAGGTCGCCATCACCTCTCCGGTGGCCCAGACGACTCGCCGCCGTATGCGCGCCGTGGTCAACCGCCCTGGCTATCAGCTGGTCTTCGTTGACACGCCGGGTATCCATAAGCCCAAGGACGGCCTGGGCTCCGAGCTCAACAAGAGCGCCCTGTTTGAGCTCAATGACGTAGACGTCGTCGCGTTTCTGATCGACGCCACCAAACCCATCGGCAGGGGAGACGCCTGGGTTGCCGAGCGTGTCAAGAGCGCCCGTTCCAAAAAGGTCCTGGTGCTCACGAAGGCCGACGAGGCCGATCCCGCCCAGGTTATGGAACAGCTCAAGGCCGCTCACGAGCTCATGGAATATGACGACGAGATCGTGACGTCGTCGGTCAAGAACTTCAACGTCGATGCGTTTATCGAGACCGTCGCTCACTTTTTGCCCGAGGGCCCGCGCTGGTTCCCTGAGGACATGGGCACCGACGCGTCCGACGAGACCCTCGTGGCCGAGTTTGTACGCGAGAAGGTTCTGCGTCGCACCCGCGACGAGATCCCTCACTCCGTGGGCGTCATCTGTGACGCGCTCGAGCAGACTAAGAAGGTTCTGCGCGTGCACGCCACTATTTACGTCGAGCGCGAGGGGCAGAAGGGCATCATCATCGGCAAGGGCGGCGAGATGATTAAGCATATCGGCATCGATGCCCGTCGTGACCTTGAGCGTATCTTTGGCACGCAGGTCTTTTTGGAGCTCGACGTGAAGGTCAAGGCCGGCTGGCGCGATGACGAGGCACAGATCCGCCGCTTTGGCTACAATGCCGAAGATTAAGCCTCGGCGTTCATGGCAGGCTCCCGGACATATCGCACGAAGGTGCTCGTCCTCGATAAGACGAAGCTCAAAGAGACGGACCTGATCTTGACCATGCTCGACGAACGGGGACGGCAGGTGCGTGCCGTGGCTAAGGGCGCGCGTAAGCCCGGCGGTCGCCTTGCGGCCCGCTGCGAGCTTTTCTGTACCGTCGATATGCTGCTCGCGCGTGGTCGCTCGCTCGACGTGGTTTCTCAGGCGGAGCTTATGGAGGCGCCGCTTGGCGCTGCGCCCGATTACGAGACGACCTGCGCCGCAAGCGCGATCGCCGAGGTTGCGCGCGTGTGCTCGTTCGAGGACGCCGAGGACCCGTTTACCTTTGCCATAACGCAGCGAGCGCTTGCCCTGGTGGGCAGCGGGCTTGACACGGCACATATGGACCTACTTGTGGCGGCATATGTCTTTAAGCTGCTGTCGCACGTTGGCTATCGACCCGATTTTTCGGCCTGCGTGCTGTGCGGAGACCCCATGCTGTCGTATTTTTCGCCCCAGGCGGGCGGTCTCATGTGCGGGTCGTGCGCATCGAGCGTTCCGGGTGCCGAGCTGGTGTCGACCGGTGAGGTCGCGTGGCTGCGCGCCCTCATGTCGATGACCTTCGATGCGCTTGTGGCCGAGAAAATCGACCCGCATACGGCGGCGTTCTTGCTCGGGCTTTCGCATGTTTGGGCCGCCACGCACACCGATCAGCGCCTCCGTGCGATGGAATTCATGTTGGGTCGGTGATGATGCGCAGGCGCGGGCTGCTTGTGGTAACATACCGATCTGTTGGTACCTCGACCTTGGTTGCTCGCTCCACCGGCGGCTTCCCAGTCCGAGGCGAATCGAGTCGCCCGATGGCGACGCAAAACGAAAGGTGAAACAATGACTGTTTCCAAAGAGCGCAAGGCGGAGCTGACTGCCCAGTTCGGTAACACCCCGGTCGACACCGGCAACCCCAAGGTTCAGGTCGCCATCCTGTCCGAGCGCATCAAGGAGCTGACCGAGCACATGAAGTCCCACCAGAAGGACTTCCACACCCGTCGTGGCCTGCTCATGCTCGTCGGCCGTCGTCGTCGTCTTCTCTCCTACATCAAGAAGAACGACATCGTCGAGTACCGTGAGCTCATCAAGGCTCTGGGCATCCGCGACAACATCCAGTAGGATTTGTACATGCTAAGAGCGTCCTGCGCAGCGGGGCGCTCTTTTTGTGTAAGGGCGCGAACAATCACGCTCTGAAGCGTGGCGGGGGCAGGGGGCCCGCGTCACATGAGAAGCCCGCAGGCAAGGGGCCTGTGGGGTAAAGGAGAACAATGACACTCGTATCCAAGACCTTTGAGCTGTACGGCAAGACCTACACCTTCGAGTCGGGCGAGCTTGCCAAGCAGGCCACCGGCGCCTGTCTTGTCAAGCAGGGCGACACCACGATGCTCGACACCGTGGTCGTCTCCAAGGAGCGCAAGAACTACGACTTCTTCCCGCTGACCGTCGACTTCAACGAGAAGATGTACGCCGCAGGCCGCATCCCGGGTGGCTACCTCAAGCGTGAGGGCCGTCCCAGCGAGAAGGCCACGCTCACGGCCCGCATGATCGACCGTCCGATTCGCCCGAGCTTCCCGGACGGCTTCCGTAACGAGGTGCACATCGTCGCCACCTCGCTCGTCGCCGACCAGGTCAACCCCTTCGATGTCATCAACGTCATGGGTGCATCCCTGGCCATGACGCTCGGCGGCGTGCCCTTCGAGGGCCCGCTTGCCTGCGTGCGCATCGGCCGCAACGTGGAGACCGGCGAGTTTATCGTCAACCCCACCTATGAGGAGCGCGAGAACTCCGATCTGGACCTGGAGCTGGGCGGCTCTGCCGACTTCATCTCGATGGTCGAGGCCGGCGCCGAGGAGATCTCCGAGGACGACATGCTCGCCGCTATGAAGTTTGGCCAGGAGGCCCTCGCTGCCTTCTGCCAGGCCCAAGACGAGTTCGTCGCCGAGTGGGAGCAGGTCAACGGCGCTATCGTCAAGAAGGAGTACCCGCTCGACCAGCCTGTCGAGGAGGTCCAGGAGCGCATCTTCGCCCACTACGACGAGATGGCCGCTGCCCTGCGCGACGCCGACAAGCTTTCCCGCATCGGTAAGGTCGAGGCTCTGAAGGAGTCCATCCGCGCCGAGTTCACCGACGAGGAGCAGGCCGCCTGGGAGCGCGAGATCCCCGTGGCGCTCAAGAAGCTCGAGAAGAAGGCCATGCGCACCATGGTCGTCGAGACCGGCGAGCGCGTCGACGGCCGTGCCGCCGATGAGATTCGCCCCATCATGGTGAAGGATAACTACCTGCCGCTCGTTCACGGCTCCGGTCTGTTCCAGCGTGGCCAGACCCAGGTGCTTTCCGTCCTGTCGCTCGGTATGCTCAACGAGGGTCAGCGTCTGGATACCATCGAGCCCACCGAGGGCAAGCGCTATATGCACCACTACAACTTCCCGCCGTTCTGCACCGGCGAGACTGGCCGCATGGGCAGCCCCAAGCGCCGCGAGATCGGCCACGGCAACCTGGCCGAGCGCGCCCTGCTCCCGGTGCTCCCCGACGAGAACGAGTTCCCCTACGCTATTCGCGTGGTCTCCGAGGTCATGGAGTCCAACGGCTCCTCTTCGATGGCTTCGACCTGCGGCTCCACGCTCGCCCTTATGGACGGCGGCGTGCCTATTAAGCGCCCGGTCTCCGGTATCGCCATGGGCCTGATCCAGGAGGAGGGCAAGACCGTGGTCCTGTCCGATATCCAGGGTCTCGAGGACTTCCTGGGCGACATGGACTTTAAGGTCACCGGCACCACCGAGGGCATCACCGCCCTGCAGATGGACAACAAGGCCACCGGTCTTACCTTCGACATCTTGGCCCGCGCCCTGCAGCAGGCCAAGGAGGGTCGCGCCTTCATCCTGCAGAAGATGCTCGATGTGATCCCCGAGCCGCGCCACACCACGCGCAGCACCGCTCCGCGCATCGTCTCCATCCAGGTTCCGACCGACAAGATCCGCGACGTTATCGGTTCTGGTGGTAAGGTCATCCGCGGCATCCAGGACGAGACCGGTGCCTCGGTCGACATCCAGGAGGACGGCACCGTCTTTGTCGGCGGCACCGGCGAGTCCGTCGACCAGGCTGTCGAGCGCATCAAGCTCATCATCAAGGTTCCCGAGCCGGGCGAGGAGTACACCGGTCGCGTGGTCTCCATCCAGCCCTTCGGTGCCTTCGTGAACCTTCTGCCCGGTAAGGACGGCCTGCTCCACATCTCCCGCGTCGCCAAGGGCCGCGTGGAGAAGGTCGAGGACGTCCTCAACGTGGGCGACGAGGTCAAGGTCGTCGTCATCGAGGTCGACGACCGTGGCAAGATCTCGCTCGATCGTCTTGACAAGCCTGAGGCCCCGGCTCGCGCCGAGGGTGCCTCCGAGGGCGACGGCGAGCACTTCCAGCGTCGTGAGCGTCCGCGTCGCGAGCGCTCCGAGCGCAGCGACCGTCCGCGCCGTCCCGGCGACAACGGAGGCCGCAAGCCCCGCCGCCACCACGACGCCGAGTAACAGCCGTACATAACCAGCACCGCAAGGGCGACTCCGGACAGGGGTCGCCCTTTTGCTTGCGCCCGGGAGGGCCGCATATGAAGTTTCCTGCTCTACAGTCCTGCGCAAGACGGAAAGCACATTAAGTGCTTTCCTTTGCGTGCGGAACTCGCGATAAACTTCATATGCGGCCCTCCCGGGCGCAAGCAAAAGGACTGGTTAGTGCCGCTCGCTATTTAGTTAGACAGTCTATTCAGTAGTCAGATTTCAGATCTGTAGATAGCCGCAGCAGCATCTTCCCAGATAAAATCGACCAAAATAAACCTGTCCCTTTTTGGCAGGTTTCCCGTGGGGCGGGCACTGATGAAGTTTATCGCGAGTTCCGCACGAACAGGAGGCCACTTAATGTGGCCTCCGTCGTGAGCAGGACTGTAGAGCAGGAAACTTCATCAGTGCCCGCCCCACGGGAAACCGGCGGGATAGACCGGTTTGGATGGGGCTTTGATGCATGGGTGGTCTGTTGGTGGGCAAATGGGTATCATACTGTGGTTATTGCATCGACTCTGCGATGCATGTTTGTACGTTCCCGGCGGTCGGTTTGCCAGAAGCGCCCCGTCGGTTGTTCCAGACCCGTTTCGAAGAAAGGAAACCACACTAACCTATGGCAGCTAAAAAATCATCTCCCTTGAAGATCATCCCGCTTGGCGGCCTTGACGGCATCGGCAAGAACATGACGGTCTTCGAGTGCGGCGACGACATGGTGCTCGTCGACGCTGGCCTCATGTTCCCGGATGACTCCCAGCCCGGTATCGACCTGGTGCTTCCCGACTACACCTATGTTCTTGAGAACGAGGAGAAGCTCCGCGGCATCATCGTCACCCACGGCCACGAGGACCACACCGGTTCGCTTCCGTATCTGCTGCAGGACCTCAACAATAAGGTGCCCATCTTCTCGAGCAAGCTGACGCTCGGCTTTATCGAGGGCAAGCTCTCCGAGTTCCGCATCCGCGCACCCAAGTTCCGTGAGGTCAAGGGCGGCAGCCATGTCAACCTCGGCGGCATCTCGCTCGACTTCTTCTCGATGACGCACTCCATTCCCGGCGCTCTGGGTGTGTTCATTCGCACCAACCAGGGCACCGTTATGCACACCGGCGACTTTAAGCTCGACCAGACGCCCATCGACGGCGTCACGCCCGACTATGCCGCTATCAGCCGTTTTGCCAAGCAGGGCATCGACCTGCTGCTTTCCGACTCCACCAATGCCACGGTTCCCGGCTTTACCAAGTCCGAGGCCGAGGTTGGTCCCAACCTGTTGCACGCCATCAAGAACGCCCCGGGTCGCGTGTTCGTCGCGTCGTTCTCGAGCCACATCCATCGTCTGCAGCAGATCTGCGATGCCGCCCGCAAGTGCGGCCGTAAGGTCGTTGTGACCGGTCGCTCCATGCTCACGAACACCCGCGTGGCGCGTGAGCTGGGCTACCTCAACATCGATGACGCCGATATCATCGATGCCTTCGATATCGATAACCTGCCCGACGATAAGATTGTCGTCATGTGCACCGGTTCGCAGGGCGAGCCGCTGTCGGCCCTGTCCCGCATGGCCAATGGCGAGCACAAGACGCTCTCCATCCACGAGGGCGATACCGTTATCCTTTCGGCAACTCCCGTTCCTGGCAACGAGAAGGCCGTCCAGCAGGTCGTCAACAGCCTGGCCAAGCTCGGCTGCGACGTGTGGGATAAGAACCGCGCTCTCGTCCACGTCTCGGGTCACGGTAGCCAGGAGGAGCTCAAGCTCCTGATGGCCATGGCCAAGCCCACGTACTTTATGCCGGTTCACGGTGAGGCCGTGCATCTGCGCGCCCATGCGCAGCTGGCCCGCAAGATGGGCATCAAGGACGATCATATCTTTATCCTCGATAACGGCGACACGCTCGAGATGCGCGGTGGTATCGTCAAGCGCGGTACGCCCGTCGAGTCCGGTGTCGTTTACGTCGACGGCCTGCGTATCGGCGATACCGACCCCATCGTCCTGCGCGATCGCCAGAAGCTCGCCAACGACGGTATGGTCACGGCCGTTGCCATCGTCTCCCTCAAACACAAGAAGATCGAGGCCATCGAGTTCTCGGGCCGCGGCGTCTCGTTTGCCATCGACGACCAGTTCTCCGAGGATGCCTCCGCGTCCATTATGAAGACGATCGAGAAGGGTAAGTTTAGCTTTACCAGCAGCGGTTCCGATGCCATTCGCAAGGCCGTGCGCGATTCGCTCTCTAACTTTATCTGGAGCCGTACGCGCACCCGTCCGATGATCATCCCGGTCGTCATGGAGGTTTAGTTTGGCGCGCGGATCTGCAAAAAACGCCAAAGGCAATAAGGCCAATAACCAACCGGCATCTGCTAAGGGTGCCGGTTCCCATCTGCGTGCCAATAAGGGCCACGAGTCCGAGTTTGATGAGTTTGAGCCCCTGGTCGAGCCTTCGGCCAATCGCGATATCGCCGGTGTGGTCATCGCCGTTTTGGCGATCGCGTCCTTCATTGCCGTGATCTCTCCGGCAACAGCGCCCGTGACGGCTGCGGTTGCCGGTTTCTACCACCTGGGCTTTGGTCTGGGCGCCTACGTGCTGCCGATCGTCATCTTGCTGTTTGCCGCCACGCTCTTTTTGGGTGAGGACTCGCCGCTCAACGTGCGCTCTGTTGCGGGCGGCGCCTTGGTCTTTATCGCCGTCGTCTCCATTCTTTCGCTGATGGTGCCGGGCACGAGCGATTCGTGCGACCTTATGTTTACGCCGCAGAACCTTTCCGTGTCGGGCGGCTACATTGGCGCCTTTATCGCAAGTGCCTTGCAAAACGCCTTGGGTAAACCTATCGCCATGGTTGTCTTGCTGGGGCTTGTCGTCGTTGGTTTGGTCATTATCGGCTTTTCGGTGGGTGGCGTTTTGCGCTCCGCACGCGATCGCGCTGCCGATTTTGCCGAGCGTCGACGTGCCGATGTCAATGCGAGCCCGTGGGGCGATGAAGAGGCCCTGTCTGTTCCCGGCGTCGCTCGTCCGCACCTGAGCATTTTGCGCCAGAAGGGGACTGACGCCGCGGTGACCACGGTCATGGGTGGCGATGTCGACCCGGTTTTGGATGACGACGAGGACGATGACCCGTTTGTCGACGTATCCGAGTCGGTTGAAGCCGAGCGGGCCAAGACCACGCTGCTGCCGCGCCGTCATGCCAAGAAGGGCAAGACGGTTCCCAAGCTCAATACGAGTGAGCCCGACCCGTCTTGGTCCGATAGCGAGATTGAGCTCACCGAGGGCGATGACGAGGACGACGAGGCTCCGATTGAGACCGCAAAGACAACTTTGCTGCCGCGTCGCCATGCAAAGCGCGGCCAGGTCACCGGACAGCTTTCGATGGAGGACGATCCGGACAAGGTTGACGAGTCCGAGCCGCCGTTTTCCGTGAATCCCGTCTCGGCCGCCCCCCAGATCCCCGACTTCCTGAAGCACCCCAAGGTCGCTGACGCCTCAACCTCTACGGCCTCTGCCGCTCCTGTTGCGGCTGACAATGGGGGAGCGAGCGACACCGCAACTGACGCCGAGGGCGAAGAAGAGGACGGCCTCAAGCTTCCGCCGCTCGAAATCCTGCATGCCAACCCGCAGTCGGCTTCCGCTGCGTCTTCGGACAAGGAGCTGGAGCAGACCGCTGAGTCACTGCAATCCACCTTGCTTGAGTTTGGCCGCAGTGCCCGCGTGGTCGGCTGGATCGCCGGCCCCACGGTGACGACCTTTAAGCTGCAGCCCGGTGAGGGCGAGCGTGTGAGCAAAATCTCGAGCCTCGAGGACGATATCGCGCTTTCGCTCGCTGCCCAGTCGGTGCGTATCTTTGCCCCGATCCCCGGCACCTCGCTCGTGGGCATCGAGATTCCCAACCGCAAGCGCCAGAACGTCAATCTGGGCGACGTGCTGCCCTATGTGAAGGGCGGTCCGCTCGAGCTCGCTATCGGCCGTGACGCCGAGGGCACGCCGGTCGTCGCCGACCTCGCCAAGATGCCTCACCTGTTGATCGCCGGTACGACTGGTTCTGGTAAGTCGGTGATGATCAACTCCATCATCACGACCTTGCTCATGCGCGCCCTTCCCGAGGACGTTCGCCTGATTATGGTCGACCCCAAGCGCGTCGAGCTTGCGGGCTATAACGGTCTGCCGCATCTCTATGTGCCCGTGGTGACCGAGCCTAAGCAGGCCGCGAGCGCTCTGCAATGGGCTGTGTCCGAGATGGAGCGTCGCCTGAAGGTTTTCGAGCGTCTCAACGTGCGTAAGATCTCGACCTACAATGAAAAGCAGGCCGCCGGCGAGTTTGAGCATTACGACAACCCGCCGCAAAAGATGCCCTACCTGGTCATCATCATCGACGAGCTTTCGGACCTGATGATGGTCGCCGGTAAGGATGTCGAGGCCTCGATCGTGCGTATTGCACAGCTGGGCCGTGCCGCCGGTATTCATCTTATCGTGGCCACGCAGCGCCCCAGCTCCAACGTGGTGACGGGCCTCATCAAGGCTAACATCACCAACCGCATCGCCTTTAACGTCGCCACGGGCATCGACTCGCGCGTCATCATCGACCAGATGGGCGCCGAGAAGCTCACCGGTTTGGGCGACATGTTGTTCTCCAAGGTCGACTGGGGCAAGCCCCGCCGTATCCAGGGCTGCTTTGTCTCGGACGACGAAATCAACGAGATTGTCGAGTTCGTCAAGTCGCAGAGCGAGCCCGACTACCACGAGGAGATTCTGTCCGCCGTGGCGCCCGCTTCCATGTCCATGGCGGGTGGCGGCGGCATTGTCCGCACCGGAGTCGCCGAGCCGCAAGACGATGATCCGCTCATCTGGGAAGCCGCCCATATTGTGGTGGAATCGCAGCTTGGCTCCACATCTGGCCTGCAACGTCGTCTGAAGGTTGGCTATGCGCGCGCCGGGCGTATTATGGACATGCTGGAAGAAAAGGGTGTCGTCGGCCCGCCCGACGGTTCCAAGCCGCGCGAGGTCCTGTTGGACGAGGAGGGGCTTGCCGCGCTGGAATCTGTCGACGCCGAGATGGCACGTGAAGATCGTGAGTTTGGAGGATTCTGATGGCTGCACGCTTTGGTGACATGCTGCTCGAGCAGCGTCGCCGAATGGGCCTTTCCATTCAGCAGGTCGCCAACACCATCAAAATCAGGCCGCAGATCATCGAGTTTTTCGAGACCGGTAACTTTGCTTCGATGCCGCCGCGCGGCTATGCGCAGGGCATGATTTCGAGCTATGCTCGTTTTTTGGGCCTCAATCCGCGCGAGGTCGTCAATGCCTACTTTGACGACCTGATGGCATACGAACGCGAGACGTCGCAGCAGGGCGGTCGTTTTCAGGACGCTGCCGGCTACGTCAATTCGCGTTCCTCGGTCGATAACGGGCGCTTCCTGATGGTTCAGGGCGGTCGCTCAACGCGTTATGGTCAGCGTCCGCAGCAGGCTGGCTATATTACCGAGACGGGGTCCAGTGAGGAAATCCGTTCTCAGCGCGACCGTTTCCGCAGCACGCCTATGCCCGACGATCGTGCGCTTCCCGCTGCCCGCGGTGTGGTGCGCGATCCCCGTGTCGGCTACGGAGATGGCGGCTATTCCGATCGTGGCTACCGTGGTGTCTCTGCCGGTCGTGCTCTCGGCGGCTATGCGGACGCCGATGCCACGCAGGTGACGCCGCGTCTTCGCTCTCAATCACAGCCGTATGGCCAGCGCTCTTCGGCTCCGCGTGCGGGCCAGCGTGGCTATCAAGGCCGCGGTGAACTTGCGCCCCGCTCGGGTCAGCGCAGCCTTCAGGGCCAGGGTGGCTATCGCGGCCGTTCCGACAGCAATCGTGGTCGTATGCCTCAGGGAGGCGGCCGCAGCAGTTCCAGTCGTGGACGCGGCGGTTCCCGTACTCCTCAAAACAACGGTCTCGATCCGCGTATCGTCTACGCCGGCATCGGTGCCGTGGCGTTGCTGCTGATCGTGCTCATCGTGGTACTTCTGCGCGGCTGCGCATCTTCGACGCCCGAGACCACGCCCGAGACGCCCACTGCTACCAAGACGACGCCCAAGAAGTCTTCTAAGAAGACCGAAACGGTCGACGAGGACGAAGACACCGATGAGGCGACGGATGAGTCGACCGATTCGGACTCCACCAAGACGACGGCTAAAAAGGAAGAAAACGAGGTAACGAAGGTCAAGGTCTCCGTTGCCAAGGGAAAGACCGCCTGGATTGAGGTCAAGGTCGATGGCAAGTCGGTCTATGGCGCCCAGGCGACTGGCCCCTTTGAGCAGGAGTACACGCCTGAGTCCTCGATCGAGATCACCACGTCCAAGCCTTCCGATGTCACCGTTACCAAGAACGGCGAAAAGGTCCGTTACGATACCAAGACCTCGGGCGTGGCGCGTGTGACGATCACCGTTCCCAAGAAGGAGACGACTGGTTCCGAGAATGGTGAAAGTTCTGATGGTACCGACACCACCGATGGTACCGACACCACCGACGGCACCGATGCCCAGTCCACGGATGGCGCCGATACCGCAACTGATGACCAGACGCCCACCGATTCTACCGACTATTCGTACGATAGCTACTAAGCCGCTCGTACGCGAAAGGAAACATCATGGCTAAAGATTCCAGCTTCGACGTCGTGTCCGAGGTCAACATGCAAGAGGTCGACAACGCCTTCCAGCAGACCACGCGCGAGATTTCCCAGCGCTATGACCTGAAGGATTCCGGCGCCACGATCGAGCTTTCGAAGGGCGACAAGCTCTTTACGATCAACGCCCCGGCCGACTTTGTCTCCAAGCAGATCATCGATGTCCTGAGCTCCAAGCTCATCAAGCGCGGCATCGACCTCAAGGCTGTTTCGTGGGATGCTCCGCAGGCGGCATCGGGCGGCACCGTGCGCGTGCTCGGCCATATCGTCGAGGGTATCGACCAGGCGACCGCCAAGAAGATCAACAAGGACATCAAGGATCAAAAGCTCAAGGTCAAGGTGACCATCGAGGCCGACAAGCTGCGTGTTTCCTCTGCTTCGAAGGACGCGTTGCAGACCGTGATTCAGTTCCTGCGCGACCAGGACTACGGCCAGCCGCTGCAGTTCACCAACTACCGCTAATATCATTCGAAAGGACCGCTCTCCAACATGGATACACCGTTGGGCTCCGTGCTCTACATCACCCTCGGGTGCGCTAAGAACGAGGTTGACACCGACCGCATGCGTTCTCTTTTGACCGCCGCAGGCTACGAGGAGGCATTCGATCCGCAGGATGCCGATATCGCTATCGTCAACACTTGCTCGTTCCTCGCCTCCGCAACGTCCGAGAGCATCGAGACCACGCTCGAGCTCGCCAACGAGGTTCAGGACGGCGTTCGTTCTTGTCCCATCGTCATGTGCGGCTGTGTGCCGTCGCGCTATGGCGACGACCTGCCTGACGAGCTGCCCGAGGTCGCTGCCTTTGTGAAGGCCGACGAGGAAGACGGCATCGTGGCGGTCATCGATGGCGTGCTGGGTGTCGAGCGTGAGATCGCCGCCTATATTCCGCAGGTCAAGCGCACTGTCGAGGGCGCTGTCGCCTACGTCAAGATTTCCGATGGCTGCAACCGCTTCTGCAGCTTCTGCATGATTCCCTACATCCGCGGTCGCTATCACTCGCGTAGTGCCGAGAGCATTATCTCCGAAGTGCACGACCTGGTTGCCGGCGGTGTGCGCGAGATCGTACTGATCGGTCAGGACACGGGCATTTGGGGCACCGACTTTGCCGACGAGGACGTCGCCGAGGGCTCGCCGCGCAATCTGGCGCAGCTGCTGCGCGCCGTTGCCGAGGCCGTGCGCCCGCACAATGTTTGGGTTCGAGTGCTCTACCTGCAGCCCGAGGGCATGACTGACGAGCTTATCGAGACGATTCGCGATACCCCCGAGGTGCTGCCCTATATCGATATCCCCGTGCAGCACTGCGACGCGCGCATCCTCAAGGCTATGCGCCGTTCCGGTTCGCGTCAGGAGCTCGAGGACCTGTTCCACGATTTGCGTGAGCGCATCCCCGGCATCGTGATCCGTTCCACGGCCATGGTCGGCTTCCCGACCGAGACCGACGACGAGTTCCGCGACCTTATCGACTTTATGGACACCGTCGGCTTTGACTACACGAGTGTCTTTGCCTACTCGCGTGAGGAGGGCAGCCTGGCCGCCAAGATGGAGGGTCAGGTCGACGAAGGGGTCAAGCTCGAGCGCGCCCAGGAGGCCATGGACCTGGCCGAGTCGCTCGGTTTTGCCGCCACCGCCGCACATGTGGGCGAGCGCGCCCAGGTGATCGTCGACGGCATCGAGGAGACCGAGGACGGCGCCGAGCTGATCGGCCATGCCTGGTTCCAGGCGCCCGATTCCGATGGCGCGGTGCACTTGGACGCCAGCGAGGCGTCCGTGGGCGATATTCTGACTGTCGAGTTTACCGATAGCTTCTGCTATGAGCTTATCGGCCATGTTGTGGAGTAGGAGAGCGTCGTGGCTAACGAGAGCAATAAGGAACTGACGAGTGTCTGGACGCCCGCCAACATCGTGACGTGCGTGCGCATCGTCTTTATCCCGGTGTTCATGATCGTCTCGGCGCTGTCTCACACGAGTGTTGCCGGTACGAATTGGAGCACCTTCGACGGCCCGCTCGCCGCCGCTGCCTTCATTCTGTATGTGATCCTGTCGTGCACCGATAAGGTTGACGGTTATCTGGCGCGCTCGCGCAACGAGATCACCGACTTCGGTAAGTTCTTGGACCCCATCGCCGACAAGCTACTCGTGTTCTCGGCCCTGCTGCTGTTCCTCGATTTTGGCGCGGTGACCGTGTGGTCCGTGTTCATTATCTTGTTCCGCGAGCTGTTGGTGAGCGCCCTTCGCATGGTCGCGAGTGCGGCCGGTGTGGTCATTGCCGCCGATAAGCTCGGCAAGTACAAGACGGCGACCACGATGGTCTCCATCTGCGGCTACCTGTGCGTCTTTGCGATGACCGGCCTCCAGTTGGGGCCTGCGGAGCTGTTGCTCGGTGTCTATGGCGTTTCACGCTTCCTGTACGCTGTTGCCGTTGTCCTGACCGTTATCTCGGGCGCCCAGTACTTCTGGAACTGCCGCAAGATCGTCTTTTCGGTCTAGGTCCTGGTGGGTATGGCGGACTCTTTTGAGCAGATTTCCGCACATAACGAGGAGCTGGCGCGCGATATTGTCGAGCGCGCGAGCGCTCGGGGCGTGACGGTTTCTACGGCTGAGTCGCTGACGGCGGGTATGATCGCCTCGACGATTGCCGATATCCCGGGCGCCTCGGCGGTGCTGCGCGGCGGTGCGGTGACCTATTGCGATGAGATCAAGCATCGTGTTCTGGGTGTTGAGCAGGAGACGCTCGATCGGTTTAGCGCCGTGTCGCACCAGACGGCGCGCGAGATGGCCGCGGGCTCGCTGGACCTCTATCAGAGCGATGTGGCCGTGAGCGCAACGGGCTACGCTGGGCCCGGTGGTGGCACCGAGCAAGACCCCGCCGGCACGTTCTATATTGGCTGGGCGTATCGCGCGGCCGATGGGGGAGCGCCGGTTGTCGAGTCTGCGCGCTGTCATTACGAGGGCGACCGTTCGTGTGTTCGTGCCCATGCGGTCACGGAGGCATTGGGTCGCATTGCCCTTGTGCTCAACTCTATGGAATAGACGTGTTTTAAGGGGCCTTCGGGCCCCTTAATTGTGGAGATAGGGACCTTAGGCTTATTTGGCGTTTGTGCTGGTTGTAGACGTAATTTTGCCTGCCTTGTTCATATTTGGTCCTTTGTGGTCAAGCATTTGGTCAGTGTTTGGTCGGCGTTTGGTTGGGTTTTGGAAAGGTCGGCTGCATATGATTTATCTGAACGGTTGACCACGAACAGCCGTTCGTTTATTATCGATGCAGGTTGTTAAGAGGAGGGCTATTCATGGCCAAGAATTCAGGTCCCGTACGTACCGTTCATGCTCGCACGACGGGTAAAGAGCGCGATGAGATGATCGCCACCACCAAGGCCGAGATAGAGAAGAAATTCGGCCAGGGTTCCATCATGAGGTACGGCGACGGTGGCCCCGAGCTCGAGGTCGAGGCCATCCCTACGGGCGCTCTGGCACTCGATGCCGCACTGGGTATCGGCGGTGTGCCGCGCGGCCGAATCGTCGAGATCTACGGTCCCGAGTCCTCCGGTAAGACGACGCTTTCGCTCGAGATCTTGGCCGAGGCCCAGGCAATGGGTGGCGTTGTGGCATTTATCGATGCCGAGCACGCGCTCGATCCCGCGTATGCCGCACGCATCGGCGTGGATATCGACGAGGTGCTCATTTCCCAGCCCGATACGGGTGAGCAGGCGCTCGAAATCGTTGACATGCTTGTGCGTTCTGGTGCCATCGATGCCATCGTCGTCGACTCCGTCGCCGCGCTGACCCCGCGTGCCGAGATCGAGGGAGAAATCGGCGACACTACGGTCGGTCTTCAGGCTCGCCTGATGAGCCAGGCGCTCCGCAAGCTCGCCGGCTCGCTGTCCAAGTCCAACACGACGTGCATCTTCATTAACCAGCTGCGTGAGAAGATCGGCGTCATGTTCGGCAACCCCGAGACTACGACGGGCGGCCGTGCCCTTAAGTTCTTCTCTTCGGTGCGTATCGACATTCGCCGCATCGACAGCATTAAGCTTAAGGACGAGGTTATCGGTAACCGCGTGCGCGCCAAGGTCGTTAAGAACAAGGTGGCAGCTCCGTTCCGTTCTGCTGAGTTCGACATCATGTACGGTACGGGCATCTCTAAGGAGGGCTCGATCTTGGACATGGCTGTCGAGTGCGGCATCTGCAAGAAGATGGGCTCCTGGTTTGCCTATGGCGAGGACAAGCTCGGCAACGGTCGCGAGGCCGCCAAGGCGTTCCTGCGCGAACACCCCGATTGCGCTGATGAGATTGAGCATAAGGTCCGCCTTGCCTGCGGGCTTGAGTTTGATGACGATGCTCCGTCCGAAGTCGAGCTGACCGATCAGCCTGCGCCTGAGGAGTTTGACGAGCTTTACGCCATCGATGGTTCCGCCATGCTCGATGATGACGACGAGTAGCGGTTACGCTCATGTCGTATACGGTGACCGAGGCCACGGTCGTCTTTCCCGATAAGAAGGCGGCCTCCTCGTTCTCGAGCGGGTATGCGTCCAAAAAGCCTTGCGCACGTATCGATTGCGAGCTTGAGGGCGGTTTTAAGCGGTCCATTTGGATTCCCGTGCGGGCCGCGCGCCTGTATGTCAAAAACCGCCCTGATCTTCCCTGTGATTGGGATAACTTTCGTGAGGCGGTTCAGCTCATCGAGCGTAAATGTGCTCTCACCATGGTGACCGAGATGTTGTCGCGCCGCGACCATGCGACGGGTGAGGTCCGTGACAAGCTGGCTCGCTACGGCTTTCATCAGCTCGCGATCGATTTCGCCGTCGAGCGCGCCACCGAGTATCGCTTTTTAGACGAGAACCGCTTTTGCTCGTACTTTATCGAGGAACGCAAGCGGCGTGGTTGGGGACAGCGCAAAATCGAGACCGAGCTCAAGCGCCGTCATGTCGTGCTCGATGACATTCCCGGTTATCCCGAGGATTATTTTGCCGTCGAAGACGATTTGGCGCGTGCGTCAGCCCTGCTCGCCAAGCGGCGTGTTCCAGAGACGCGCGGATTCGAAAAACTGGTTCGGTTTTTGATGGGCAAGGGCTTCTCGTATCACATCGCCGCCGATGCCGTTAAGGCACGTCTCGATGCCGAATGCGAGGAATGTGCGGTTTAGGCGTATGTGTTTTGTGGCCCTGCCGTTCACCGCGTTTTAACCGCCGTACTGGGGCCATTTATTTGACAGTTGTTGTGGTTCAACGTACGATAAACACTGTCATTTGCTTTGTGATATGTGCTCATCTGTGATGAGTTTGTTTATATGTTTATCTGTATCCGACCCGCATAAGCTGCGCCCATATTACTCAAATGTCGCGAGCCGTTCGTAAGGACGGTTCGCTTTGTTGTGTAACGAATCCATAAAAAGGAGTGAGCATGCCTATCATTGCAGCGCTCGTTGGCATCGTTTTGGGTGCCGTCGCCGCCATTGCCTACATGCGCACCGCCAAGCAGGGTAGTCTTCACGAGGCCGACGAAAAGATCCAGTCGGCACACGCACAGGCTGAGTCCCTGATCGGTGATGCTAAGCGTCAGGCCGAGACCCTCAAAAAAGAGGCTCTTCTCGAGGCTAAAGAGGAGATCATCAAGAACAAGCAGGCCGCCGAGGCCGAGGACAAGCAGCGTAAGAGCGAGATTCGTACGCTCGAGAACCGCGTGATGCAGCGCGAGGAATCCCTCGATCGCCGTAACGACGCTCTCGACAAGCGCGAGCATCAGCTGTCCAGTCAGGCCGGTCAGGTCGAGAAGCGCTCCCGAGAGCTCGAGGAGCTCTGCGCAAAGCAGACCTCCGAGCTTGAGCGTATCGCCGACCTTACCCGCGAGGACGCCCACAAGGAGCTCCTCGATAAGGTTCGTGGCGAGGTCACCCACGAGGCTGCCACGATTATTCGCGAGTCTGAGCAGCAGGTTCGCGCCGAGTGCCACAAGACCGCCCAGGAGATTCTGTCCCTGGCGATTCAGCGCTGCGCTGCCGACCACACTGCCGAGGTCACCGTTACCTCCGTGCACATTCCCTCTGATGACCTCAAGGGCCGTATCATCGGTCGCGAGGGTCGCAACATCCGGACATTCGAGCAGGTTTCCGGCGTCAACCTCGTGATCGACGACACGCCCGAGACCGTCGTTCTTTCGAGCTTCGACCCGGTCCGTCGTGAGACCGCCCGCGTTGCCCTCGAGAACCTCATCGCCGACGGCCGCATTCACCCCGCCCGCATCGAGGAGATGTATCACAAGGCTGCCGACCTGGTTCAGCAGCGCGTGCGCGAGGCTGGCGAGCAGGCTGCCTTCGATACCGGCATTCACGACCTGCACCCCGAGATCGTCAAGACCCTTGGTGCCCTGCGCTACCGTACTTCGTTTGGTCAGAACGTGCTTCAGCACTCCCTCGAAGTCTCTGACCTGTGCGGCGTGATGGCTTCCGAGCTTGGCCTGGACGTTGTGACTGCCAAGCGCGCCGGCCTGCTGCACGACCTGGGCAAGGCAATCGACCATGACGTCGAGGGCCCGCATGCCGTCATCGGCGCCGAGCTTGCCCGCCGTTATGGCGAGAAGCCCGTTATCGTCCACGCTATCGAGGCTCACCATGCCGATGTCGACCCCAACACGGTACTCGATGTCCTGGTACAGGCCGCCGATGCCGTCTCTGCCTCTCGCCCCGGTGCCCGTCGCGAGTCTGCCGAGAACTACATCAAGCGTCTTGAGAAGCTCGAGGAGATTGCCAACTCCCATGACGGCGTCGAGCGTACCTATGCCATGCAGGCCGGTCGTGAGGTCCACGTCATGGTCCAGCCGGACAAGATTTCCGATGCCCAGTCCACGGTTCTGGCTCACGATATCGCCCATCAGATCGAGGAAGAGATGGAGTATCCCGGTCAGGTGCGCGTCGTCGTGATTCGCGAGAGCCGCGCTGTCGATATCGCTAAATAACATGAGCGACGCGAACGAGCTCATCTCATTTATCGCGTCGATGTCGGGGGAGGGCAACCTTCGCGTCGAGGAGAACCTTGGCGAGGGGTATGTCCGCCTCCGCGTTTCGGAGGCCGAGCGGCGCCAGGCAAAGCACGACATTCAGCATGTCGAGGATATCGTCATCGAAATGCTCCGTAATGCTCGCGATGCTGGCGCCGACAAGGTCTATCTCGCCACGACCAAGGAAGATGGCGTCCGCACGCTTGTCTTTCTGGATAACGGTTCGGGCGTTCCGCAGGATATGCAAGAGCGAATCTTCGATGCCCGCGTTACCTCCAAGCTCGAGAGCATGAAGATGGACCGTTGGGGCGTTCACGGTCGTGGCATGGCATTGTTTTCGATCAAGCAGAACACCGACGAGGCCCGCGTGGTCACGTCCGGTGTCGATCTTGGCTCAGCCTTTAAGGTGAGCGTTGCGGCCGACCGCCTCAGTGAGCGTGCCGATCAGTCCAGCTGGCCCCAGGCCGTCAAGGATGAGGACGGACGTTATGTCTGTGCTCGCGGTCCGCATAATATTATTCGCGCTGCCTGTGAGTTTGCGCTCGAGGAGCTGCGTGGTTGCGATGTCTATCTTGGTTCTCCGTCTGAGATTGCCGCGACTCTTTATGCTCAGGCGTCAAGTCGGCTCGATACGTCTCGTCTCCTGTTTATTGATGACGAGAGCGAGCTTCCGGTTGTCGACCGTTTAGGCCTTGCCTCTGATGCCGAGGACTTTATCCGTATCTGTTCGGGTTTGGGTCTTGAGATGTCCGAGCGCACGGCTCATCGCATTTTGGCAGGGCAGATTAAGCCCGTTCGCGGTGTGACTGCGCGTCTGCTGCGCGAGCGTGACTCATCCTCGCATGCGCCGGCTCCTGTCGATCTCGCGAAGGATCGTCGCGGGCTACGTATTGCCAAGGATGACATGGCACAGTTTTCGCGTGCTGTGGAGCGCGACTTTAATGACCTTGCCGCCCGGTACTATCTCAACCTTTGCGGCGACCCAAAGATCCGTGTTTCGCGTGATCGAATCACCGTGACCTTTGATCTTGCCAAAGAGGAATAGTGCCTTTACCGAGTCCACTCGGTACGATACAGTTATTGCAGTTAAAACGTACTTTTAAATGCAGGAGTTTCTTCATGGATTGCCTGAAGGTATCAAGCAAATCATCGCCAGCGTCCGTTGCTGGCGCCATCGCCGGCATGGTCAAGGATGGTGTACCCGTCAACATCCAGTGTGTCGGCGCCGGTGCCGTCAACCAGGCCATTAAGGCCGTTGCTATCGCGCGCGGTTTTTTGATTCCAACCGGTTTTGATATTTCCTGCGCGCCCGTGTTCTCCGACATCCTCATTAACGGGGAGTCGCGCACGGCCATCCGCCTTTCTATCTACGTTCACCAGATCAATCGAGCTGCTATGGATAACGTCGTCATGGATGATGTTAAGCCTGTGGCATAGCTTCTGCTTGCCTTGTTTCTCTCCCCATCGTTAGGACTTATGCACATGGACCAGCGTTCCGTACGCGATATTCTTGCCGGTAAAACCTACTTTATCCGCACCTTTGGCTGCCAGATGAATCAGCACGACTCCGAGCGCGTGAGTGGTCTGCTCGATTCGTATGGTTGCCTCATGGCGCTCGATCCCGCGCATGCCGATATCGTTGTCTTCATGACTTGCTGCGTGCGCGAGGCCGCCGATACTCGCCTGTACGGTCAGTGCAATTCCTGCAAAAGCCTGCCGCCTTCGCCTTCGGGCAAGCGCGTGGTTGCCGTTGGCGGTTGCATCGCGCAGCGCGATGGCGAGGGCCTGCTCACCAACGTCGATAACGTCAATGTCATCTTTGGCACGCATTCCATTGCACATGTGGCCGAGCTCATTGCCGAGGCGTTCCTTGATGGTAAGCGTCATATCCGCACCAATGAGCATGAGGATACGGACGCCATGAGCATGCCGTGGCATCGCGAGACCCAGTATCACGCCTGGGTGCCCATCATGACAGGCTGCAATAATTTCTGCACCTATTGCATCGTGCCGTACGTACGCGGTCGCGAAAAGAGCCGCCCCTTCGAGGAGATTGTCGACGAGGTGACCGGTCTGGTGCGCCAGGGCGTGCGTGAGATTACGCTGCTGGGCCAAAACGTTAACTCATATGGTCGCGATCTGTTTGGCAAGCCGCGTTTTGCCGATTTGCTGCGTGCCGTGGGCGATACGGGTGTGGAGCGTATCTTCTTTACGTCTTCGCATCCTAAGGACCTGCTGCCCGAGACCATCGACGCCATGGCCGAGACACCTGCCGTAATGCCGCAACTGCACCTGGCCGTCCAGTCAGGTTCGACGCGGATTCTCAAAGAGATGAATCGCCGTTATACACGCGAGGACTATCTGGGCCTGGTCGATCGCATTCGCAGCCGCATGCCCGATATCGCGCTCTCGACCGACATTATCGTTGGCTTCCCGGGCGAGACTGAAGAAGACTTTGAGCAGACGCTCTCGCTTGCTGAGACGGTCCGCTATGCTCAGGCCTATACCTTCATCTATTCCAAGCGTGCCGGTACCCCGGCCGCCGAGATTGACGATCCTACGCCGCATGAGGTTATTCTCGAGCGTTTCAACCGCCTGGCTAAGGTTATCGAGACCACGGCACACGAGTATAACCAGGGCGAGCTTCATACTGTGGTTCCCGCGCTCATTGAGGGAACGAGTAAAAAGAACGATGCGGTCCTGCTGGGCAAGAGTCTCAAGAATCAGACCGTGCATGCGCCTATCCCCGAGGGTTACAGCATCGATCAGCTTGTTGGCAAGATTGTTGATGTTGACGTTGACGTTGCCAAGACCTGGTATTTATCCGGTTCCGTTGTGGGCGAGCCGCGCTAATGGTTTCTTCCGGGGCAGGTCTTTCCGCCGTTGCGATCGTCGGTCCGACGGCGGTTGGTAAGAGTGATGTTGCCGACCGTTTGGCAGCTCGTCTTTCGTCCGAAGTGCTGTCGTGCGATGCGATGCAAATCTATCGCGGCATGGACATCGGTACCGCAAAGATGGCGCCCGATGAGTGCACGGCGCCGCTGCGTCTCGTCGACATTGTAGAGCCGGGTGTGGCATATTCTGCTGCGCTTTATCAGGCTGACGCTCGCGCGCATGTTGAACGTCTCCTTGGTTCGGGTTGCCTGCCGGTTTTTTGCGGAGGTACGGGGCTATATCTCAAGGCAGCCCTCGATGAGATGGACTTTCCCTCGGGTGAACTTGAGGACGATCGCCGTGCGGGCTATCAGGAGCTTGCCGAGCGTATTGGCGAGGAAGAACTGCATGCCCTGCTTGCCGAGCGCGATCCAGAATCGGCTGCTGTTATTCATCCCCATAACGTGCGCCGTGTGATTCGTGCGCTCGAGATGCATGATGATGGTATCTCCTATGCACAGCAAAAAAGTCAGTTTAGTGTTCCGCGCGAGCATTATCATGCCCTATGGTTTGGTCTGACGCGTAATCGCGAGGTGCTCTACGAGCGCATTAATCTGCGCGTCGATCTGATGTTTGAGCAGGGTCTTGTCGATGAGGTCCGCGGTCTTATGGCCCAGGGTCTGGGAGATGCCCTGACGTCGATGCAGGCAATTGGCTATAAAGAGATCATTGATGCTTTCAATGGCGTGATGAGCATGGATGAGGCCCGCGAACTCATTAAGATGCGTTCGCGTCGTTATGCCAAGCGTCAGCTTTCGTGGTTTAAGCGCGATGACCGTATCGTGTGGTTTGATATGGATGAATGTACGATCGATGAGGTCGTTGAGGATATCCTGCATCGTATTGAGGCTGCCTAATGGCCCGTTTCCCCCTTGTTCCCACGGCACCCGAGCCCGAGCGTGCCATTTTAGTTGGTGTTGAGTGGCGCGACAATGCATGGCCGCTCGATCGCTCGCTTGATGAGCTGGAGCGTCTTGCCCACACAGCTGGTGCCCGGTGCGTGGCACGCTTGTCGCAGCGTTTGGTAAAGCCGTATCCTAAATCGTTTATCGGTTCCGGTAAGGTTGAAGAGCTGTGCGGCCTGGTGCATCGCATGGATGCCGATGTCGTTATTTTTGACGAAGACCTGACCCCCTCGCAGCAATCCTATTTGGAGAAAGCCGTGGGCGAGCCGGTAAAGATTATCGATCGTACAGCACTGATCCTGGATATCTTTGGCCTGCATGCTCAGACGCGTGAGGGACGCCTGCAGGTACAGCTGGCACAGCTTCAATATTTGTTGCCTCGCCTGCGTGGCATGTGGAGCCATCTCGCCAAGGAGCAGACGCGCGGCGGCATCGGCTCACGTTTTGGTCAGGGCGAAAGTCAGCTCGAGGTCGACCGTCGCCTCATTCGTAATAAGATCGCTGCGCTTCGTCGTGAGCTCAAGCAGGTTGAACAGCGTCGCGATGTTCAATCCAAGAGTCGCATTGAGTCCCCGGCGTTTCGCGTCGCGTTAGCCGGTTATACCAATGCCGGTAAATCGACGTTACTCAATCGTCTGACCGGCTCTACGGTACTTTCGCAGGACAAGCTGTTTGCTACGCTCGACCCGACGACGCGTTCGTATCGTCTGCCCGGCGGTCGCGGCATGACGATTACCGATACCGTCGGCTTTATTCAAAAGCTGCCCCATGGTCTGGTCGATGCCTTTAAATCGACGCTGTCCGAGGTTTTGGGTGCCGATCTAATTCTCAAAGTCGTAGATGCGTCTGACGAGGACTATGAGCGGCAGCTGGAGGCTGTCGACCGCGTGCTTGATGAGATCGGCGCCGGAGAGCGTTTAACGCTGACCGTATTCAATAAAATCGATCTTCTCGATAGCGTCGATCGATTGAGTTTCCGTCGTCGCTATCCGGAGGCCGTTCTGTTCTCGGCCCAAACGGGCGAGGGGCTCGACGATCTCGTCGACCGGATTGCTCGCGAGGCAGCTGCCACCGATGTGTTGCTCTCCGCTGATATCCCGTATCGTGAGGGCGCTCTCATCACGCTGGTGCATGAGCAGGGAACCCTTCTGCATGAGGAATATCTCGAGGACGGCGTTCGCATTGTGGCGAAACTGCCGGCTCGTATTGCACCGCGGCTCGAGCGTTATCGCACCGAGTAGACGATCTCCAAAATGCCCAGAATGATGGGCTGATGCAGCAGATAAAAGGGGAGAGCGTGACGTCCAAGGCTGGCGAGCGCCGGCAGGGGGTTGGCGTAGGCCCAGCTAGGGACGGTCTTATCGATACTCTTCGCTATGTGTGCGGCGAAGTATCCTGCAAGATACATAAAGATAAACGGGATGATGGGGTAGTAATCACCTGAGACAAACCCAGGGCTCGGAAATCCCAGCCACGCCAGGTAGGGGACAGGGTAGATCGTTTTGGGGATGCTCCAGGTGAGGGCGAACAACACAAGGCATAGGGGCATGCCCCATCTCGCCGTTATCTTCTTAAGGACGGAATCGGTCAACGCCACGATGCCGGTGCATGCGGCCATGCAGTAGATGATGCCAAAATTAACCGAATCGTTGAATGAGACAAGTGTTGTTGCCAACCAGACGACGAGTGCTGCTAAGGCGTATTTGGCGGCACGTTTGATATTGTTGCGCGAAAGAGTGCACATCCAACCCGCGATAAACAAAAATACCCAGCTGATGCTGGCGCGCCAGACGTCTTGAAAGACAGTCTGGGTAAACCAAGGCATATCCCAGCCGTACAGGTAGGCGAGATCATAGCAAGCGTGAAAACCTGCCATAGAAATCATCGTAAACCCGCGGACGGTATCAAAGATGGTTATGCGTTTTTGCATTACGAGAACCGGCGCATCAAGCCGACGACTTTGCCCAGGATAACGGGATTCGTTGCATAGATAGGTTCCATGGTGTCGTTCTCGGGCTGCAAGCGCACACGCCCCTGCTCCTTGTAGAACGTCTTGACGGTCGCCGAACCATCAATCATGGCCACGACAATTTCGCCGTTCATGGCACTCTTTTGTTCACGGACGATGATGTAATCGCCATTGAAGATGCCGACATTGATCATTGAGCTCCCATGCACCTCAAGGATAAAGGAACCCTGATCAGTGGCGATTTCGGTCGGGATAGTAAACGTGTCTTCGATATTCTGCTCGGCCAGAATGGGAATCCCAGCCGCGACGCGACCAACGAGCGGTAGCGAGACCGTTCCGCGAGGTGCGGTGGGCTCGTCAGATTTGGAAATTGAGACAGAGGAACCATCCTCGTTAAAGAGTTCCAGGGCGCGCGGCTTGGTGGCATCGCGCTTGAGTAGCCCGCGCGCCTCCAGGGCAGAGAGATGGGCGTGCACGGTGCTGGGGGAGGAAAGGCCCACGGCAGAAGCCATCTCGCGCACGCTGGGCGGATAACCCTTCTCCTGCTGATATTCCTTGATGAAGTCGTAAATTTGCTGCTGACGCTTGGTAATTTTGCGAGCCATCAGGGCATCCTCTCTACCCATGTCAAACAAATGTTCGAATTTTGCTTGACAGGAACAACTGTTCGAAGATAATAATAACCGAACATTCGTTCTCGCGCTAGACATTTTTGTCCGCGCGGCTTGATAAAACTGTTCTCAGCAAAACACGCGAGAGGAGAACATGATGAACGTAACGAATATGGTCCAGGGAAACCTCGCCCTTAAGCTCGAGACGCCTGCAGAACCCACTTTTACGGTTGTTCAGGGTGGCCGCTCCGGCTTTCAGCCTTTGACCGTAAAGCCTGCGCGCAATCAGCAGGCTGTAGTCGCGCCGGCCCGCGTTGCCCTGAAGGTTCCGACGATTGTCGCCGTCGCCGTTGCGCTTACGCTCTTCTTTGTCCTCGCTATGTTGGTCTTTAGCGCTCGTCACGCCGCGTATGCCGAGTCCGTTTCCAACATTACCTACGAGACCATTCGCGTTCAGCCTGGCGATTCTCTTTGGTCGCTTGCCGAAGAATATCCAATCGAACGCCTTTCCACGCAAGAGACTTCCGACATGATCCGTAGCGTCAATCATCTGGAGCATGGTTCGCTCGCCGCCGGTGCGCATCTTAAGGTTCCTGCTCGTTCGTAATCATTATCGCGCTGCGCATGGTACCCTTGTTATCGTTTAAGAGGAGGTACCATGCGCTGTCCCAAATGCGGCAAGGCACATACCCGCGTTGTTGATTCCCGTATGCAGGAGTCAAATAACACCATTAAGCGCCGTCGCGAATGTTGCTCGTGTAACTATCGCTTTACAACGTTCGAGCGATGCGAAGACCCAATCGAGGTCATTAAGTCAGACGGAACCAAGCAGCGGTTCGATCGCAATAAGCTGCTCGTCGGCTTGATGCGCGCCACCATCAAGCGCGATATCGACACTAAGAAGCTCAATGAGATTATCGATGACATCGAGGTCGAGCTTCGCTCTCGCACGCTGACGGCCGTCACGTCCCATGAGTTGGGTGACATGGTGCTCAAGCGCTTGGCCAAGATCGATAAGGTGGCGTACATCCGCTTTGCCTCGGTCTACCGCGATTTCAAAGACGTCGATGAGTTTCTGCAAGAGCTCGACAAGCTAAGGTGATTCCATGCCCAACATTACCGTCAACATAAAGCGTCTCGATCCCACCGTTGAGCTTCCCAAATACGCCCATCCCACCGATGCCGGCTTGGATTTGCGCTCCAACGAGGACTGCGTCCTGAAGCCCTTCGAACGCCGCCTGGTCTCTACCGGGCTGGCCATCGCCCTGCCCGATGGCTACGCCGGCTTCGTCCAGCCCCGCAGCGGCTTGGCCATCAAGCAGGGCCTGTCTATAGTCAATACGCCGGGTCTCATTGACGCCCACTACCGAGGAGAGCTCAAGGTTATCCTCATCAACCTGGATCCCTCCAATATCATTCAAATCAATAAAGGCGACCGCATAGCCCAACTCGTCATCCAAGAAGTCCCCACGGTCAACCTCGTAGAAGTAGAAGAACTAGACGAAACCGACCGAGGCAAAGGAGGCTTCGGCTCCAGCGGCATCGCCTAGGGCGCTCGTATCCCTCCCGCCCGGGGCTTACCTATATCATTCCATGCTCAAACATTCTCGCGTCGCTTCGCTCGCTGCGAAACTGCGCGTGGAACGATATAGGTAAGCCCCGGGCGGGCGGCTACTCGCTTGAAACAGTATTTACTTTTCTAGTAAGTCGATGCGATAAAGGGACGCCTCCTTTGTCGCATCGACTTACTGTATTTATATTTTTCGGTTTCGCCTTTGCAGATTTTAATGGTGGGGATCCGGTATAGCTGCTAGCACGTAAACGTAGCTGCTCGGCGGGAGCCGCCCATATATCGTTCCACGCGCAGTTTCGCAGCGCAGCGAGAATGTTTGAGCATGGAATGATATATGGGCGGCTCCCGCCGAGCAGCAGACTATCGCCTAGCGGATATGCGCGGGTTTTCCGCCCCAGTAGAAGCGGCAGAAGGCTCTTTTGCGCTTTTGGGGTTTGCCTACGAGCTCCATGGTTGCGATGGCTATGTCTTCGGCTCCATGGGGGCGGCGTAGTACTTCGCCGTTGATGAGTAGGGCTTTGAGTGATTCGGGATGGTCGTGCAAGTGACGTAGGGTAACGATGAGTTCTCGTGCGGTGGTGACATGCATGCTGGCGCCCATGCCGGTGAGCATCGTGGTGTTGGCCTTTTCCTGGCCGTATGATTTGCCCAACAGGATCATCGGCAGATGCGCGCACAGGCACTCGGTAACAGTGAGTCCGCCCGATTTGAGAATTGCCAGGTCGCAGCCGTGCATGAGGGCCGCCATGTCGTCCACGTAATCCAGAACTGTGACGTTTTCGAGCTTCATGGCGTCGAAGAGCGTCTTCAGCCGGGTGGCATATTCGGTGTCTTTGCCCGGCAAGAAGATAAAGTGCATGTCCTCGAAACTGCGCAGGAAGGGGAGGGTGCGGTCCATCTCCGCGCGAAAGCGGACGTACGGTTGAGGCAAACTGGCGCCGGCCATTACCAGCACAATGGTCTTGTCGGCGGGGAGGTTGAACTTCTGAAGTTCTTCCTCGCGATTGTAATCCGTGTCAAACCCGGCGCGAATAGGGATGCCTGTAATGCGAATCTTTGCTTCGGGGACCTTGCGGGGGCGCAGCGTTTCGGCCATAAACTCGTTGGCAACACAGAATAGATCGGTGTCCTTGTGGGGCCACCAGCCCTCGACTTCGTAGTCGGTCGGTACGCAGATGACCGGATAATCGATACCCGTAATTACGCGGGCACCCACGGCAACATTGGCTGCTGTGATGTGCGTTGCGACCACGGCTATGGGCCTGCGGCTACGAATATATTCGTTGAAGGCGGGGAACATGATTCGCGACCATGCCGTGCCGCCACCCCAGAGAAGATGTCCCGTAAGTGTATATCTCCAGGTCAGGTCGTAGATGGGGCGCGTGGCTCCCGTAAAAGATGCCGCGGTCTTATTGCCGTCGAATTTAATGCGTCCAAAATCAAGGATATCGAGCACTTCAATCTCAATATCCTCGGGGATGCCTCTGGTGCCGCGAATGAGGTCGAACGCCTGCGCAATTGCATTTGCGGCGGCCTTGTGGCCCGAGCCAACGGAGGCGTGCACGATGGTCACGAGAGGTTTTTGCTGAGCCGAGAGCGTGGTTTTCTTCGATTGGGGAGTGCTGAGCGTAAGCAGGGGAGCGTCGTCGCTCGTCTGCGTCTGATCCATCGATAACTCCCCTTCAGCTTTGTAATACGGATTTATCATTGTAGTGCATGAGTGTCACGTTTGCTTAAATTTGGGTATGAGCGCAAAGAACGTCAATGTTTCGACGAAAGGACGCTTCATGACTACCGATAAGCCGATCGATGTTGCGATTATCGGTGGCGGCCCCGCGGGCTATGCTGCCGCCATTTATGCTGCGCGTGCCAACCTGACGACGACCGTGATTGAGCAGGGCATGTCGGGAGGGCAGATCGCCACAACCAATGAGGTCGAGAACTATCCGGGTTTCCCGCTCCTGAGTGGCGCCGAACTCGGCGAGCGTTTTCAGCAGCATGCAGAGGGCCTGGGAGCACAGGTTACATGGAGCATGGTTACGGGTATCGATTACGATGCCGATGCAGCGTTGTTTACGGTGCATCACGATATGGGCGATACGCTGGCCTCGAGCGTTATCGCTTGCATGGGTGCCACGCCGCGTCCGGCAGGTTTCGCAGGCGAGGATACGTATCGCGGTCGTGGCGTTTCATATTGCGCAACATGTGACGGCATGTTTTTCCGCGGCAAGCAGGTTTTTGTAATCGGTGGTGGCAATTCGGCATGCGAAGAGGCTCTGTTCCTGTCCGACATTGCCAACAGTGTGACCATCGTGCTGCGCCGCGACCAGTTCCGTGCGCCCGATGGTGTTGTTCAGAAAGTACTCGCAAAGGACAATATTACAGTTAGGTACCAAACTAGTATTGTGGAGCTATCGGGCGAAGCCATGCCAACGACGATTACCTTTAAGGACAATGCATCCGGCGAGACTCATACCGAGTCATTTGAGCCCGGCTCGTTTGGCATCTTTGTCTTTACCGGAACGCAGCCCCATACCGAGCTTGTTGAGCATCTAGTCGATCTGGCGCCTGATGGCGGCATTCTGACTGATGAATCCATGGCGACCCGCACGCCAGGTCTATTTGCCGCTGGCGATATCCGTTCCAAACGTTTACGCCAGGTTGTGACCGCTGTTTCGGACGGAGCCATAGCGGCAACGAGCGCATACGCGTTTCTCCGTGGATAAGTACGATAATATATCTTATGTAAGGTTGTTATCAATTTACTAAATGGCGGGACGAAGCATCAGTGCACTGTCCCGCCAATTTTCTTGGCGGCTATGTGGTATGCAAAACTAGATAACCTAGAATACAATATAGAAAACGAACGGAGGCCTCTTATGAACCACGCTAAATACGTTATTCCGATGTCCGATTCGTCGGTCAGCATTAAGCCCGAGGATATTCAGCCCACGGTGCTACCCGATGCATTCATTCAGTCCGATATCGTGCGTAAACTCAATACGTTGAGTCTGCCGCGCTATAACCAGTTGCCCAATGTGACGCTCTACCGCGACCAGGTCATTGAGTATGTTGCGCTGTGGATGGAGCCGCTGTCCATTTGCGTTGAGCACCCTGTCATTACGCCATCGATGATCAATAACTACGTGAAGGTCGGCCTGGTGCCTGCTCCGGTCAAAAAGCAATATGGCCGCGAGCAGATTGCCCGCCTGATCGCTATCTGCCTCTTTAAGCAGGTGTTACCTATTGCTGCGGTGCAGGCACTCTTTAACATTCAGCGTTTGAGCTACGATGCCCCGACGGCCTTCGATTATGTGGTCGATCAGCTCGAGGCATCGATTCGTTCGGCGTTTTCCGTCGAGCAGACGCCGGTTCCCGATACGGCGCATCAGGTAACGCGTGAGTCGCTGCTTGTGCGCAGTGCGGTTTCATCCTTCGTTTCGAAGGCGTACCTGATGAGCTATCTAAAGTTTAATGGGTTTAATAGCTAGCCGACGTATAAAACGGGCGGAGCAAAGGGTCATCTGTCACTTTGTCCCGCCCGTATTTTTGCTTGGTTGGACGTTATTGGCCCGAAGCCACGCCCATGCCGTAGCCGATAATGAGCCCATGCATTTCGGCATAGTATGAATCTAGCCCGTTACAGGGCATGATGATAGTCTTGGAACCTGGCCAGCGCTCCACAATTCGGCTGGCAAGTGCTTGGGCGCCTGCCTCATTCTCGACATGGTCGATAACGACCTCGCCGCCCGTAAAACCTTCGGCTTCCATGGTGTCGATGATCTTGTTTAGCATCTTCTTTTCGCCACGCGTGTGACCGACGAGTTCGATTTTACCGGCCTCACTCGCCGTGCCCAAAATGCGGATATTGAGCTTGTTGGCAATGACGCCGGCTGCCTTAGGGATACGTCCGGCTTTGGCCAGGTTTTCGTAATTGCACAAGCTGAAGAGGATTTTGCTGTTCTGCTCAAGGCTATCGAAGTATGCGCAAGCGTCCTCGAATGAGACATCCGGATTGCTTGCAAGATAGCGGTCGAACAGCAAGAAAATGAGGTCCATTTTGCCGCCAGCTGCGCGCGAATTGACAAGATGAATATTGCGGTCCGGTTCCTCGGCAAGAACCATATCGCGAGCCGTGGCTGCTGCGTTGTAGCTGCCCGACACGCCCTCAGAGATTGGCATGCAGATGGTCTTGTCTGCCAATTTGAAGAGCTCGGCCCACTCCCCTACGCTGGGACAAGCGCTCGAAGAAGCGTTCGTCTCCGCCTGAACAGCGCAGTTGAGCTCATGAACATCGAGTGAAAGGTCATCGATGAATTCACGCTCCCCCACTCGAATTTTGAGGGGCGCAAATGCAAAGGTGGTATGGGGCGCGGTCGGTTGCCAATCGCGGAGGTTGCAGCTTGAATCGGAGATAAGTGCCCAGCTCATAGAGGGTCCTTTCTAATTGTTCCTCAACAATTATAGCCATCTTGCAAACTGAATGTACGGCTATCTAGTTTTGAATACTAGATAGCCGTACAAGATTAGAAAAAAAAGAATGGACCTCGCGACTTAAAGCCACGAGGTCCACATTCACACGCTGTGTAAGATGACTTAGTAACGCACGAAGATATAGTTGTTGTTCATGCCGGCGGCAACGGAGCTGATGATAACACCCGTATTGTAGTCGGAAGCATGAATCATCTGACCACCACCGATGTAAATGCCGGTGTGGTACGAGTTGACCACAACGTCACCGGGCTGCGGATCGGACACACGCGTCCAGCCCATAAAGGTACCCGTGGTGCCGAGGCGGCAATAGCGACCAGTGAGGCAATAGCTAACAAAACCAGAGCAGTCGAAGCTGTTCGGGCCAATTCCGCCCCAGGAATAAGCGCAACCAAGCTTGCTGTAGGCGCGCGAAACAACGGAACCGCCATCGACGGACTGGCTCGGAGCAGAAGGCGTCGGAGCCGGAGCAGGCGTGGAGGGCTGCGGCGTCGGAGCGGGTGTCGGCGTAGGAGCCGGAGTGTTGCCGCCCTGGTTGTTATTGCTGGTCTGACCACCGTTGTTGGTGTTCTCGGTCGTACCGGCAGTCTCGTTGCTCACCGTGGCCTTCTCGGCAGTACTGGCGTTGATGCCGGCCTGCAGCGCGGCGTTGGCCTCGGCCTCTGCGGCAAGCTCGGCCTGCAGCTGCGAATCCAGGGAGTTTACGACGTTCTGGGCTTCAGCCTGCTGGGCGTTAAGCTCGTCGACCTTCTTTTGCGTGGTGGCGACGTTCTTCTCCTGCTCGGCCTGCTTATCGGTGAGCTGCTGCTTAAGCTCCTTGACCTCTTGAATGGTCTGAGCTTGCTTGTCGGAAACTTTGCCGTAGTAGAACAGGCGGTTGAGCATATCGCTCAGATCATCGACACCCGTCAAAACCTGAAGCAGGCTCAGACCGCCGGTTTTGTACTCGCCGGCGACATAGGTCGAGAGCTTGGCCTGACCATCGGCGATCTCCTGCTGCTTTTGCGTGATCTCGCCGGCAGTCTGATCGAGCGCCTGCGTCTGCGTGGCAAGCTCATCGTAAATCTGCTGGGTTTGGGTGCCGATCTGCTCGAGTTTCGTACGAGCAGCGGCAAGGTCGGATGCGGTATCGGCGTAGGCAGGAGCCGCGAGGCCCAAGCCCAAAACACAAGCGAGGGTTGCCGTAGCAGCGCAGCGTGCCATGTTTTTGTGCGTGTTTGCTGTGCGCATGTAGCTTCCTTTCCAGTAACTAAGGGTAACGGCTAGTCTACCGTCACCAGGCTAAAGAGCTCCACATCGTCATCAGACGGCGTGAGCTTCTCGCGCGGGTTGAGAAACGCAAGCTCAAGTATACAACCGTAACCGATAAGCTTTGCGCCCATATCTCGCACCAGTTTACCTGTTGCCTCGACGGTTCCGCCCGTCGCGACCAAGTCGTCCAGAATCAACACGGTATCTTTAGAGCTGATAGCGTCGGCATGGATCTCAATTGAATCGGTGCCGTACTCGAGCTCGTAGCTCTGGCTTACGGTCTCGCGCGGCAGCTTGCCCGGTTTACGTGCGGGAACAAAGCCGGCGCCAAGGGCTACAGCCACCGGTACGCCAACCATAAAGCCGCGAGCCTCGGGACCCACGACCTTGGTGATTCCCATGCCGGCAAAGTGCTCGGCGAGGGTATCGGTCATGGCTTTGAGCGCCTCGGGATTGCCAAAGAGCGGCGTGATGTCTTTAAAGATGACTCCGGGCTCGGGATAGTCGGGGATGTCGACGATTTGAGATTCGAAGTCGTACATTGCATGACCTTTCAATGGGTTGCCGGATAAGCGGCAGCGGTTATTTGCCCGCCGTGGCGGTACCGGAGTGCGAAGGGGCGACGACCTTGAGCGGCTTTACGAGAGAATCCTCGTGCGAAGCCGGCGTGGCTATCTCTTCGTTTTTGGCTTTGGTGGACTCGGAGCGAGTGATTTCCTCATCGAGTGCATCGATGTCGGCGTCCTCGACCACGGCATTGAGAGACTCAAAAACGCGGTTCTTGAGCAGCGCAGTGTGCACACCCTCGGTCAGGTCGTGAAGCTTCTTAAACGCACGTTCGAGCTTGGCGTCGCGCTCGTCATCGGAGGTATCCATTCCGAGCATGCTCACGAGCACCTGCTCAAACATCGAGGACTCGCGGTTGGCGGAAGACACGTACTGACGCAGGTTGCGGGGCTCGATATGGAAGCGTGACAGCTCGGAGCAGTAGCGGATGATTGGAAAATCGCGACCATCGACGAGCTCACGATTCTGCGGACTCTTGATGATGCGAATGAGGTCGTTCTCGGCGAGCGAGCGGATAAACGAAATCTCGACGCCCAGCATATCGGGAATGGTCTCAATGGGATGCAGCTTTTGCTTAGTCTCCTTGGGCTCCGTCTTGAGCGGAACATCGGACAGCAAGCCCACCTCGTAGGCGAGCGTTGACAGGTCCGTGGCGTTTTCCAAGCGCTGCTTAATCACGTTGAGCGGCATGTAGCGGGTCTTCTGCAAGTGCAGGATGACCTCCAGGCGATCAACGTCCTCCTTGGAGTACTGACGGTATCCCTTAGGCGTACGATGAGGGGTAATGAGCCCCTCATCCTCTAGAAATCTAATTTTTGAGTTCGAAAGATCGGGGTATGCGCCTCGAAGTAGGTTGACGACTTGGCCGATACTCAGATAGTTGCGTTCGGCCATGCCCTACTCACCGGTTTCGATGCGCTCCGGCGTGCTCTCGTGGTAGATGAGCGTAAACGTACCGATCTGGACGGAAGAACCGTCGTGCAGCGGGGCTGCATTGACGATGGCACCGTCGACCCAGGTGCCATTGAGCGAGCCCAAGTCCTCGATGCGAGCGCCGAGGCCCTCGCGAATAATGCGCGCGTGGCTGCGCGAAACGGTCATGTCATTGAGGAAGATGCCGTTTGCAGGATCGCGGCCGATGGTGGTCACGTCGTCCTCGAGCTCAAAGGCGGCACCAGTCTGCGGACCCTTGACGATGGACAGAACGGGGGCGGTGATGCGCACGTTGGCCATGAGGTCGGGAACGGTGACGTCGCTTGAAGGCACGCGGAATACGCAGGTAGCGTCAGCAGTCTTATCATTCTGAGGCATATTGTTAACCATGTTGTCCATGACAACCCCTAACTTATCGCGGACGTGCCGCAAATAATGAACCGTACGTAATCATACCCCAATGAATCAGTCTTCGATTTCGGGGTTCAGAAAGTCGATGTCCTCGTCCTCGGGATGCGTGAGAGCCTGTTTAATGGCCGCTCCGCCCTTAATGGAGTAGATAACAGCCGTGAGCATGGAGAAGATCACGCCGCCGTACACAAAGAAGATGCCGAGGGGCACCGAGCTTCCGTTGAGGCCCGGGAAGGCCTTAAGGGTTGAAGGTAAAAGATGCAGGCCGTCAATAACGGGGAAACCGAGCAGCATGAGCGAGAAGCCGGTCATGAGCAGCGCAGTGGCAATCTTTCCGGGAAACACGACATCGATGGGACGACGGTGGTAATGGCGCACGATGAGCGTGCCAAGGCCCAGGTAGATGTCGCGACCGATGATGAGTACGCAGACCCAGATAGGCAGCTCGCCACGGACCACCAGGCCCAAGACGCCCGTAAACAGCAGCGCGCGGTCGCAGATGGGATCCATGACCTTGCCGAGCCACGAGACCGTCTTGGTCATGCGGGCGATCTGCCCGTCCATCCAGTCGGTGGAGGCGGCGATGGCATAAATCACGATGGAGACGATGCGGTTGTTATCCGTCACAAACAGGTACAGAAAGACGAGCGTGAGGATCAGGCGCGTAAAGGTGATGAAATTGGAGATCGTGAAGATCTTATTCGACGGGTAATCGGAAGTGCCGATAAGCTCCTTTTTGATCTTCTTTTTGATGCCCACAGGACTCCCCCGCTGGTTAACGACAAATCTTTCGATACTATACCCGTTCCGGCGATGTCTATCCAGCGTAAGCATAGAGAGTCCAGACATGTGGAAGGTGCTTTTGGGCGACGGGGATTTCGCATTCGTGTACATCCGCCTCCAAACATGTCGAAAAATGTCGATTTTGGTGGCTGATGTACACGTTTTGATTCAGTAATCACATCGATCGGGAATGTTGTTGCTTTAAGCAAAATAATCATGGTGCTTAAAACAAAAAAAGGTCAGGCACTAAGTGCCTGACCTGCAAACTTCTGGTCGGGACGACTGGATTCGAACCAGCGACCCCTTGACCCCCAGTCAAGTGCGCTACCAAGCTGCGCCACGTCCCGAAGCTTTTGTTTGTTGCTCTGCTCTCGCTCGCAACAGGGAGTATATTAACCCGAAACTTTAGCCTTGTGCAAGAACTTTTTTACAAATTTTGAAGCAAGTCCAAAATTGTATCTGCGAGCTGGGGTTTTGTTAGCACAGGAAGTTCTTGCGTACCCGCCTTACTCACGATCCAAGCCTTGTTCGTATCGGTTCCAAAGCCCGAATCGGCGCGTGAGACATCGTTGGCGATAATGGCATCGCAGCCCTTACGGGCCAATTTGCGTTCGGCGTACTCGACAACATTGTCGGTCTCGGCCGCAAAGCCGATCACGCACCGCTCGCCCTTCTGACGCGAAAGCTCGGCTAAGATGTCAACGGTCTCGACGAGCTCGATTCGATCCAGGCGCTCGTTGGCCTTTTTGAGCTTATGGTCGGCAGGGGCCGCGGGGGTGTAGTCGGCGACGGCGGCCGCACAAATTGCCGCGTCGGCCGTCTGGAAGGCGCTCAGGGCCGCCTGGAGCATCTCTGCGGCGGTCTGCACACGCACGCACTCCACGCCGCGGGGAACATCGAGCGATGTCGGTCCCAACACGAGCGTGACTTTGGCACCGCGGCGTGCGGCCTCCCCCGCCAGGGCGACGCCCATCTTGCCCGAAGAGCGGTTACCAATGAATCGCACCGGATCGATCGGCTCGTGCGTGGGGCCGGCGGTGATGACGATGCGCTTGCCCGCCAGGTCTTGCGGCACGGGGTTGAGCACCTCACAGACAGCCTCGACGATGTCCTCGGGTTCGCTCATGCGGCCCGTGTCCACGTCGCCGCACGCAAGGTAGCCGCTGCCGGGTCCCACCACGTGAACGCCGCGGTCGCGCAACGTGGCCATGTTGGCCTGCGTCGCCGGCGCCTTCCACATGCCATTGTTCATGGCCGGCGCGATCACGACGGGCCGCGGCGTCGCAAGCAGCGTGGTGGAGATGAGGTCGTCGGCGATGCCGTTGGCCATCTTGGCGATGATATTGGCCGTCGCGGGCGCCACGACCACCAGATCGGGCTCCTGCGCAAGCGAGATATGGTGGATGGGGTCAGACGGGTCGTCGAATAGCCCAACCGCGACCGGCTCATTGGTGAGCGCGCGGAACGTGAGCGGGCCCACGAACTCCGTGGCATGCTCGCTCATAACGACTTTGACACGTGCGCCGCGCTTTTGCAGCAGGCGCACGATATTGCACGACTTATAGGCGGCGATCCCGCCGGTAATGCCCAGCAGGATCGTTTTTCCCTCAAGTTGCATTGAATTGTTGGGTGCCGCCGCCATCGTTAGGCTTCCTTGCTGAGGAGCACGAGCAGGCGGTGGCAGTACGGGCAGTGCGTAATCTCACTACCGTCGTGGTTGAGGTCGCTCATGGACGATGCCTGCAGCGCGGTGTGGCAGACCGTGGGGATATTGCCCTGGATGGTCTCGACAGCCAGGCCGCGGAACTGCTTGAGCAGACGCTCGTAGTCGGTGAGCACGTCGGCCGGCAGCGTGGCGGCAAGAGCGGTGCGCTCCTTAGTGGCGGCTTCGATCTGAGCCTGCAGGTCGGCAGCCTTGGCGCGGGCGGCCTTGGTGTCGGCCTTCACGCCCTCTTCGAACTTGGCGATGATTGCCTGCGCGCGGGTCTCGCGGTCGAGCGCCTCTTTGTGGGCGACAACGACGTCCTTGCGGGTGTGCTCAATCTTGTCCAGACGCTTGGCCAGGGTGGCGAGCTCGTTCTCCAGGTCCTGAACCTCGCGATAGTCAGAGCCGTCGACGTGGCGCTTCTTGGCGGCCTCGATGGCGTTGTTGGTCTGAATCTCGGTGGTGCTGAGATCGTCGAGCTCAATGTCCAGGTCCTTGCGTTGGGCGTAGAGCTTGGTCATCTCGGACTTGAGCTTTACATAGGTCTTACGCTTGGAAGCGAGCTCCTTGAGCTCCGGCATATTGGCAAGTTCGCTCTTGTTGCGGGCGAGCTCCAAATCGATCTGTTGCAGCTTGAGTAGCGTAGCGCCGGCGCTCATAAGTTCTCTCCTTTTGTCACAGTCCACCATTGGCAAGGGTTCAGTATTTTAATCGCATGACGGGGGTTGACCCCGGCGTCAACTGCAGAGTTCATCAATATATCAACGAACGGTTCCTCGGAGCGGTCGTGACCGAGCAAGATCACCGGCAGCCCGCGCAAGGCAAGGTCTTGCGCCACGTGGTAGCCCGCCTCGCCCGTCACGACAACATCTGCGCCCGCGGCGATAGCAAGCTCTCCAAAGTCGCCCAGGGAGCCGCCCAAAATGGCGACGGTTCGGCACGGGTGCTCGGCTTCACCCCATACGCGCGGGTTGCTGCCGAAGGCCGTGGCAGCACGGGCGGCAAGATCGCGCAGCGTGCACGGGTCGTTGAGCGTTGCAAGCGCGCCCAGGCCGGTGGTCTCGGGGTCGTCCACGTGCTCCAGTGAGCACACGGGTGCGGCACCCAGCAGCTCGCTCAGGCAGATGCGGGCTTCGTGCGAGCGGTCCAGGTTGGTGTGGAGCGAGATAATGCTCACCCCGCAGCGGGCAGCTTCGTAGAGGGCCGCGCTGCACTGGGGTCGTGTGGCATCCGCCGGGCAAAAGGCCTCGGGTGCCTTGATGTATATGGGATGATGCGTCAGCAGCACGTTGGCGCTTGCTTCTTGGGCGCGGCGAACATTAGCCTCGGTCGCATCGAGTGCGCAGGCAACGCCGGCGATCTCCGCGGCCGGATCGCCAACGGAGAGTCCTACGTGATCCCAGCCCTCGGCGTCCGCCTTGGGATAGCGTGCCAGCAGCGCGCGCTCAAGCTCGGCGACGATCATGCGGCGCCTACGATCGAGAGTAGCGTCTGGGCAAATTCGTCCAGATCGCCCGGATTCACGCGGTCATCAAAGGAAATGCGCAGTGCGCCCAATGCCTGCTCGCGACCGATGCCCATCGCGCTCAAAACGTGGCTGGGGTCCATACTGCCGCTCGAGCATGCCGAGCCTGCCGATACCTCAAAGCCGGCAGCGTCGAGCTTGATGATGAGCTCCTCGGAGTCCATGCCGTCAATGTAGATCGATACCATGCCGGGCAGACGGTCGGCATGCGCATAGTCGCCCATCGTGGCGTGAATGCGCGGATGGGCCGTAAGCGTGGCGTAGAGCTTGTCGGAAAGGGCTTGTAGCTTCTCGCGTTCCTCGGCCACATGGGGCGTCAGCGTGCGGGCGGCAGCGGCAAAGGCGAGCTGCGTGCGCAGGTCCTGCGTGCCGGCACGTCGTCCGGCTTCCTGTCCACCGCCAAAGATTCGGGGGCGCAGCGGCGTGCGGTTCTTAAGGTAGAGCGCGCCGGATGCCACAGGGCCGCCGATCTTATGCGCGGCAACGGACATGGCATCGACGCCCAGCTCGGTGACATCGAGCGGAATATGCAGATAGCCCTGGATGGCATCGGTGTGGAAAAGGGCGCCCACGGTATGCGCGGCCGCGGCAAGCTCGCGGATGGGCTGCACCACGCCGGTCTCGTTGTTGGCAACCATGATGCTCACGAGCGCCACGTCGTCGCCTAGTAGCTGGACAAGCGCGGCAGGCTCAATGTAGCCCGCGCGGCAAGGCGTCGCCAGGTCGACGGTAAAACCGGCGGCACGCAGCAGCGGCAGGTTGTCCAGAATCGAATCGTGCTCGATGGCAGATACGATCACGCGGTTACGCTTGCGATCGCGCTGACGGGCGCCCTCGGCAAGACCGAGCAGCGCCAGCTGGTTTGCCTCGGTGCCGCCGTTGGTCAGGATTATCTCTGATGGGCGGAGGCGCGCGCCAAAGCTGCGGGCAATCTCTCGACGCGCCACTTCCAGGCGTGCAGCGGCCTTGCGGCCGAGCGAATGCAGCGAGTTGGGGTTGACGCCGGCAAGCTCGCTGTCGTCGTACTCGCGCTGCGCAAGGAGCGCCTCGGCGCGCATGGGCGTCGAGGCGGCATAGTCAAGATTAACGGGTATGCGGTTTTGACCTGCGGTCATAAGGGTTTATGCCTCCTGTGCGGCCTCGTTGCCCAGCTTCTGCAGCAGCGCAACCTCGGCAGCGGGATCTTCGGACTTAAATACGGCGGAGCCGGCCACGAGCACGTTGGCACCGGCCTTGACGACCTCGGCGATGTTTTTGGAAGAGATGCCGCCGTCGACCTCGATCATGGGCGACACGCCGTGGCGCTCGCACATGGCTTTGAGCTCGTGGAGCTTGGCGATGGTGCCCGGGATAAAGCTCTGGCCGCCAAAGCCGGGGTTCACGCTCATCAGCAGCACCATATCGACGACGTCGATGATGCTCTCGAGCACGCACACGGGGGTGGCGGGGTTGAGCACCACACCGGCCTTGACGCCGCGCTGCTGAAGATGCGTGAGCGTGCGGTGCAGGTGCGTGGAGGCCTCATAGTGCACGGTGATCATGTCGGCACCGGCGTCGGCGTACCAATCGACCGTCTCATCGGGGTTCGATACCATGAGGTGCGCGTCGACCGGCACGTCGGTGGAGCGCTTGACGGCCTTGAGGATGTCAACGCCAAAGGTGAGGTTGCCGGTAAAGTGACCGTCCATAACGTCGAAGTGCACGTAGTCGGCACCGGCGATCTTGTCGAGCTCGCCCCTGAGGTTGGCCATGTCGGCCGAAAGGACGGACGGAGCGATTTTAATGGAACCCATGGTAGAAGCCTTTCTGCGCTAGTCGGTGAGTCCGTAGAACTCTTGAGAAGGGACGCGATCTGTGAGAATCTCGAGCGCCCTATCCAAAGTAACACCGTTGTAGAGCGTTTGCTCCACGGCAAAGGTGAGCGGAATGTCTACGCCCAGTGAACGGGCAAGCTCGCTGACGCTGCGGGCCGCGACGGCGCCCTCGACCACCATATGCGTGCGCGTCTGATACTCGTCGAGCGAGATGCCGTGGGCAAACTCGTAGCCAAAGGTGCGGTTGCGCGAATGCTCCGAGGTGCAGGTGGCAATGAGGTCGCCCATGCCGGCGAGTCCCATGCAAGTTATGGCCTGCCCGCCGCGGGCGTGCACCAGACGGCTGATCTCTGCCAGGCCGCGCGTCATGATAAGGGCAAGCGTGTTGTCGCCGGCACCGGTGCCGGCGGAGATGCCGCACACGATGGCGATGACATTTTTCATGGCGCCGCAAACCTCGACGCCGGTCATGTCCTGCGACAGGTAGATGCGGAAGGCCGTGGATAGGAGCAGGTCCTTAAAGGTCTCCCCTACCTGTGGATCATTGCTGGCGATGACGGCGGCAGAAAGCCCGCCGCGGCAGATCTCCTCGGCATGGTTGGGGCCCGAGAGCGCCGCGACACGCGACTCGTTGCCGATCTCACTGGCGATTACCTCACTCATAAGCAGGCCGGATTCGGGCTCAATACCCTTGGTGAGGCAGAGTGCCGGGGTGTCGGCGGCGATGAAGGGTGCTGCCTGATGGCATACGCTGCGCAGGTGCGTGGAGGGCACGGCAAAGATGATGGCCTCGGCGCCGTCGAGCGCCTGCGACAGGTCCGTGGCGGCGACAACGTTGCCGGGCAGCTCGTAGTCCACCAGATACCGGGGATTGCGGTGCTCGGCATTGATGCCGGTGGCCGTCTGCTCACTGTGGGCCCACATGGTCACGCGCTCGGCTCGCTCTGCGGCGAGGCCGGCGACGGCGGTTCCCCAGGAGCCGGAGCCAATCAGCGCAACATTCATGACTCTCTCCTACTTATCGTCGGGCTCGGTGACGCGCTTGGTAAACGAGAGCTTGGACTCCTTACCGGCCATGAGCTTTTGGATATTCGAGCGATGGGCCCACACCACGGTGATGCCGATCATCGCCATGCAGAACTTGAGGCACAGGCTGCTGTACGGAAAGACCGCGCAAGCAGCGATAGGAAGTCCGATGGCCGCGGCAAGCGAACCCACTGACACATACTTGGTGATGGCGACGGCTACGATAAACATGCCCAGCAGCGACAGGCCAATAGGCCAGTACCAGGCGAGGATGACACCCAGACCAACTGCGATACCCTTGCCGCCGTGGAAGTTGAGATAGGGCGAGAAGATATGGCCCCACACGGCTGCCAAGCAAATGACACCGAGCATCCAGTCGCCGGGGGCTCCGGGCGCCATGATGTTCGGCGGAAATCCATAGCCCACGCTCGCGATGAACGGACGGGCGATGACAACGCAGATGGCGCCCTTAAGGCAGTCGAGCAGCAGCGTGAGCGCGGCCACCTTGGGGCCGGCTACGCGCAGGGCGTTGGTGGTGCCGATGTTACCGGAGCCCGCCTTGCGAATGTCGGTGTGGTTAAACACGCGGCCCAAGATCAGGCCAAACGGAATCGCTCCGATAAAGAACGAGACCACGGCGCAGATGGCGGTCAGCAGAATCGGATTATGCATCCTTTTGCTCCTTCTTCCTAAAGAAGAGTCGAATGGGCGTGCCGGCAAAGTCGAAGGTCGAGCGCATGCGGTTCTCCACGTAGCGCTGGTAGGTGTCGTTGACCAGGTCACTGTGGTTGACGAAGAACGTGAACGTCGGCGGGTTGACGCCCGTCTGGGTCACGTAGTGCATGCGCAGGCGGCGCTTGCCGTCCACCACGGTATGACCGAACTCGCGCAGGTCGGTGAGGAACGCGTTGAGGCGCGAGGTGCTAATCTTCTGCGAGCGCGTCTTTTCGGCGGCGTCTACCATCGCCCAGATCTTCTCGACGCTGCGGCCGGTGAGAGCAGAGATGCGCAGGTACTGGGCCCAGGGAGCCATGACGCCCAGACGGCGGTCGATGGTCTCCATGCAGGCCTCGCGCTTACGGTCGTCGTCGAGCAGATCCCACTTGTTGAGCAGCACAACGATGGCGCAGCCGCGCTCGATGGCAAGACCCATGACCTTCTGGTCCTGCTCGGTAACGCCCACGGAGGCGTCGACGACGAGCAGCGCCACGTCGGCGCGGTCGATGGCGCGCAGGCCGCGGACCATGGAGTAGTACTCGATGTTCTCGTACACGGTGCTCTTCTTGCGAATGCCCGCGGTGTCGACCATGCGGTAGTGCTTGCCGTTACGCTCGACGACCGTGTCGATGGCGTCGCGCGTCGTGCCGGCAATGTTGGACACGATAGAACGGTCGGCGCCCAGGATGCGGTTGAACAGCGACGACTTGCCGGCGTTGGGGCGGCCGATGATGGCCACGTTCAGCGCGTCGGGGAACTCATCGGCGACCTCGTCTTCTTCCTCGGGAAGCAGGGCCACGATATCGTCGAGCAGGTCGCCCGTGCCATGGCCATGCAGGGCCGAGAGCGGCGTGGGCTCGCCGATACCGAGCGAATAGAACTCCCAGATGCTGTCGTTTTCGCGATCGGGGTTGTCGAGCTTGTTCACCAGCAGAAAGACCGGCTTGTCGCAGCGCTTGAGCATGCGGGCGACCGACTCGTCCTCCTCGGTGACGCCGGTGCGGCCATCGACTACAAACAGGATGACTGCGGCTTCCTCGGCGGCGGCGAGCGCCTGGTCGCGGATGGACGTGGCAAAGACGTCGTCGCTCTTGAGCGGCTCGATACCGCCCGTGTCGACGATGGTGAACTCGCGGCCGTTCCAATCGGCCGTGTGATACGAGCGGTCGCGCGTGACGCCGCGAGACTCGTGGACGATGGCGTCCGAGGTCTGGGCCAGGCGGTTAACGAGCGTGGATTTGCCCACGTTGGGGCGTCCGACGACGGCGACGATAGGTTTCATCTGCTCTCCTTTAATGGGTAGGTTCAGTGGAAGTGTTAGAGTCGGCAGGCACAATGCCAAGGATATGCTCCAGGGTATCGAGCAGCTCATGCGGCATGGTCGACACCACATGAACCTCGGCGCCGCGACTGGTAAGGCTTGCGAGTAAATCGTCACGATGATACTCGTCAAGCGTCATGCCGTCAGCGTTGAACATGAGCTTAGGCACAAAGAGCATAACCCCCGACAGATCTTGGGGCAGCTGCTCCAAGATGTCACACGCGACGATGAGGCCGGTCACGTCCACGTTGCCGCCAAAGTAGCGGTTCTTGATGGCCGTGACAGTGCCGGCGAGTCCCTGGGGCGACTCCACAAAGCGGGCCACCGTGTCGCGTGCGCTGGCGCCCGAGAGGCACAGCAGATGCTGGCTGCGGGCGGCGATGGCCTCGCGGACGCGGGCCAGACGCTCGGTATAGGCGGCAAGCACGTCGTCGGTCTCGTCTAGATACGAGCGGATCATGCCGATGCCGTCGTAGTACTGCGGGTAACCGTCGTAAAAGTCTGCCTCTGGAGGATCGATGCCGGCGTCCAGATAGAACTCGTCGCTCATCTGGAAGGTGTGGCGGCCAAAGCGCTCATAGGCGCGGTCCTGGAACGGTCGGATCATGGCAATGGTCTCGCGCGCCAGTTCGGGCTTGTCGCTGTATGACCAGCTAAAGCGGTTTTGGTGTTTGGTAAAACCGAGCGGCACAATGCCCAGGCTTGTGATTTGCTCGTGCTCCTCGCAAAAGCGCAGGGTCTTTTCCAGCTCCTCGCCGTCGTTCATGCCGGGGCACAACACGATCTGCGCGTGAATCTCGATGCCGGCGGCCATGATGGTCTCGAGTACGTCCATGCCTCGCTGGGCGTTACGGCCCATCATACGACGGCGGACGTCGGGGCTCACAGCGTGGACCGACACGTTCATGGGACTCATGTTGCGCTGGATGACGTTTTGCACGTCCTCGTCGGTGAGGTTCGTAAGCGTGACAAAGTTGCCTTGCAAAAAGCTTAGGCGATAGTCGTCGTCGCGAATATAGAGCGTGGAGCGGCCGCCCTTGGGGAGCATGGTCATAAAGCAGAACACGCAGGCGTTGACGCAGGTACGCATGCCGTCGAAGATGGGGCCATCGAACTCCAAACCCCAATCCTCGCCGGGAAAGCGGTCGAGCTCGACGGGGGTGACGGTGCCGTCGCGCGGGTCGAAAACCTCGAGGTCGACGGTATCATCGTCGGCCTCCCAGAGCCATACGATCATGTCGGTGAGCGCCTCACCGTTGACCGTGAGCACGCGCATGCCCGGCTCGATACCCACATCCCACGCGGGCGATTCGGGACGCACGTTCTTTACGAGCGCGCCCTCACCCGGCTCGGGGTCGCGGCTGCGCCCGTAATCGGCCACCTCGGCGGCGTATGCGGGTACGGTCTGGTCCATGGTTAGCGGCAAAGCTCCTTGATGCGCTCGACGGCGCGCTCGATGTGTTCTTGCGGGGTGGAGGCTCCGGCGGTGATGCCGATGTGGTGAGCGTCGGTAAACCACGCGGCTTGGAGCTCAGAAGCTTCCTCGATGTGATACGTGCGCTCGCAGGCGTCTGCGCAAATCTGCGCCAGGCGGCGGGTGTTGCCCGAGTTCTTGCCGCCCACGATGACCATGCAGTCGCAGCGGTTGGCAAGTGTGGCTGCTGCCTGTTGACGCTCACTCGTGGCGGCGCAGATGGTGTTGATCACGCGCAGCTCCTGCACGCGCGGGGTGATAGCAGCCACGACCTCGGCCAAGTTCTGCGCAGTCTGGGTGGTCTGCACAACCAAGCCCACTTTACCCTTGAGCGACAGCGCGTCCGCATCGGCAGCGCAGCTCACGACCTGCGCGTCATCGCCGGCGTGGCCCAGGATGCCCTCGACTTCGGGGTGGCCCGGCTCGCCCACGACGATCACGCGGTAGCCCTCGCGCACCAGGCGCTCGGCCGCCACGTGGACCTTCTTCACGTAGGGGCAGGTGGCGTCGACGACGTTAAGGCCACGCTCGCGAGCGGCATCAATGACCTGCGGCACCACGCCGTGGGCGCGGATGATCACAGTGCCCGACGTGGCGTCGTCCAAGGTGTCGGCCAGACCGACGCCTGCCTCGGCGAGCTCGCGTACCACGATCGGGTTATGGATGAGCGGACCCAAGGTATGGACCTGAGTGCACTCCCCTGCCTGCGGCGCAGCGGCCAGCGCCATATCGAGCGCACGCTGTACGCCGTAGCAGGTGCCGGCGTGGGCAGCGATTTCGATAGTGGGGGCGTCTGCCTTGCCGGGCACAGCCTCGGCGGTGTTCATGACTTCCTCGTCCATGGCTAGAACCTGCCCGGGTGCTCGGCGCACAGGTCATCACGCATGGCGTAGACGCGACTCATGGCTTCGGACTCAAACCAGGCTAGGCGCTCCTTGCGCTTGAGCTCGGCAGGCGCGTCGGAAAGCGAAATTGACTTGCCGGCGCGGATCCAGCACTTTTTGGGGCGCATGATCTTTTTGCCCGCAGGCGTAATATCGGACCAGCCGCAGATGGCGAGCGGGTTGACGGGTGCCTTACCCATCTGGGCGATGAGCGCAAAGCCGCCGTGGACCTCGGGCTTGATCTCGCGCGAGCGGATGCGCGTACCCTCGGGGAAGATCAGGACGTCCTCACCGCGCTGCAGCGCATGCTGGGCGGCACGCAGGCACTTCATGTCGGCGGTGCCGCGCTCGACGGGAATGCCGCCCACGCGGCTAAAGGCCCAGCGCACGATCTTGCTCTTCGCAAACTCGGACTTAAAAATGGGGCGAATGCGGCGGCCGCCAAAGAACAGCGCCGTCTCCACAGCCAGGAGCTCGGCCATCGATGTGTGGTTGCAGATGACCACGCTGCCGCGGCCTTCCTGGCGCTCAAACAGCAGGTCGCTGTCCTCGACCTTCCAACGCCACATGAGCTTGGAGAAGACCCACAGGATGCCCATGACCACGGCGACGGTGCCGCGGATGAGCGCCGGGAACTCGGCGTAGGGGGCGTTGTAGTAATCCTCGGGCGTCTGCTTAAACAGGCGCATGGCCTACCTCCTTTGGTTGATGAGGTCCTCGATTATCGAGACGACCTCGTCGATGGTGTGGGCGGTGGAGTCGACGTGCACGGCGTCCTCGGCGGGCACGAGCGGCGCCACCTCGCGGCTGCTGTCGAGTTTATCGCGTTGCTTGAGGGCGTCGAGGGTCTCGTCGACCTCGGCCTCGAGCTGCTCGGTGGTGAGCGTCTGGGCGTCGTTCTGGTGGCGCTGCAGCACGCGGCGACGGGCGCGCTCGCGCGGGTCAGCGGTCAGGAAGACCTTTACTTGCGCGTTGGGGAATACGACGGTACCGATGTCGCGACCCTCGGCCACGATATCGCGGTCCTCGGCGGCGCGGCGCTGGTGAATGAGCATGGCGGCGCGCACGCCCGGGTAGGCCGAGACCTTGGATACGTTGGCGTCGACCTGCGGGGTACGGATGGCGGCCGAAGCGTCCTGGCCGTCAATGGTCAGGCGCGTGTCCTCGCCGGTGCCGTTGGTAAAGCGGATCTCGATTTGCTCGGCGAGGGTGTCAATGGCCGCCTCGTCGTCCAGGTCGATGCCGCGGTCGAGCGCGGCGAAGGTGACGGCGCGATACATGGCGCCCGTGTCGAGCTTGTTAAAGCCCAGCTGGCGGGCAATCTCCTTGGCGATGGTGGACTTGCCGGAACCGGCGGGGCCGTCGATGGCGACGATCATGCAATGCTTCCTTTCGGTGGTTGACGTGCTGGTATGGGACGCGGGCGCTGGGGCTTTGCGATTGCCTAGCTCGTGTAGCGCTCGCGGTAGGTGTTGCGCTTGGGCGCGGAGCCGTGGCTGCCGTGGTGACGCGTGCGACTCGCGGTGTTGGTCGCCGGCGCGGCGCTGCGCTTGGAGCTGGCCTGCTTGGGCGGGATACCGCCGTCTTTGAGGATCTGCACCTCGCGGTCGGTGAGCTCGCGCCACGAGCCCTTGGCCACATCCTTGAGCTCCAGGCCGGCAAAGTTGCAGCGGTGCAGGCGGATCACCGGGTGGTGAATCTTGCTCAGCATGCGCTTGACCTGGTTCTTGCGGCCTTCGCGGATGATGACCTCCACGGCGGTGGTGCCGGGTTTAACGCCTTGCGGAGCTACGGCCTCGGCCTCGCGCGCGTTAATGACGCGGCAGATCGCCGGCTGGCACAGGCCGTCATCGAGCTCGATGCCGCGGCGGAGTGGTTCTAAGTCGCGATCGGTCAGGTTGCCGTCCACGAGCGCCTGGTAGGTCTTGTAAACATGCTTGCTGGGGTGCAGCAGATCCTGCGACAGGTCGCCGTCGGTGGTAAAGAGCAAAAGGCCCGTGGTGTCGCGGTCCAGGCGGCCCACAGGGAACAGGCCCGGAAAGCGGTCGCGCGGGACCAGGTCGGCCACGCAAGGGCGCTCCTGCGGATCGCTCATGGTGGTGAGGTAGCCGGTCGGCTTGTAGAGCATCAGGTACACGGCGCCCTGGTTGAGCTTGACGGGCATGCCGTCGACCTCGATATGGTCGTGGTCGACGTCGACCTTGGTGCCCAGTTCGGTCGCGATCTGGCCGTTGACGGTCACGCGGCCGGCGGTCATCAGGTCCTCCGAGCCGCGGCGGCTCGCCACGCCCGCGCGCGCCAAAAAGCGCTGCAGGCGCATGGTGTGCGGATAGACGGGCTGGACGTCGCCTGCGGGCGTTGTGGCGCCCGTGGCGCTTGTGATGCGCGTCTCCCCTGCTTCGTTAGTTCTCGTCATGCATATCCTCCGAGGTATCACCGGTGGGCAGAAGCTCCTCGCCATCGGTGTCCTCAACATCGGTATCGATCAGTTCGCGCTCTTCGTCCAGGTCCTCGGCCTGCTCCTCGAGCGTGGACTGAATGCTGCGGCCGCTCAGGCGCTCGCGGATAAACTGGCGTGACTGCTCGTCGGGGGCAAACTGCTCCAGATCGGGCAGGTCGCGGGTGGAGCGCAGGCCGAACTTTTCCAAGAAGGCGTTGGTCGTGCCGTAGATGATGGCCTGACCGCGTTCGGGGTCGCGGCCGAGTTCGCGCACCAGGCCCTTGTCCACGAGCGACGCGATGACGCCGTCGGAGTTGACGCCCCGGATGCCCTTGACCACCTCGCGCGTGACGGGCTGGTGGTAGGCGATGACGGCCAGGGTCTCGAGCGCCGCCTGTGACAGCTTTTGCGTGTCCCAGCTCAGCACGTAGGCCTCGACCACGTCATGGTAGGCGGGGTGCGTGAACATGCGCCAGCCACCGGCGACTTCGCGCAGCTGAAAGCCGCGGTTGGCCTCCTCGTACTCAACTTTGAGCTCAGCCAAAAGCGACGCGCACTCGCCCGGGGCGATATCCAGCGCACTTGCCAGCGCGGGTGCGCTGACGGGGTCGCTCGACACCAGCAGCAGCGCCTCGAGAGCGCCTTTGAGGCTGTTTGCCTCCAGCGTGGAAAGGTTCGACATACTAGCGTCTCCTATTCGGTGAGCTCGGGGCCCTCGCCGGGCACGTATGCCTCGGCGCCCTCGACGCGGTTGATTTGAATAGTTCCAAAGATCTCGTCCTGGCTCAGTGTAAGAGAGCCGCGCTTGGCGAGCTCGAGCATGGCCAGGAAGGTGACGACAAGCTGTTCGGTGGTGGCATCGCCGTCCAACAGCTCGCGGAAGGTGCAGGTTTGGTGAGCCATGGTAAAGCGATCGACCGAGGCCACCGTCAGGTCGAGCGGCACGCGATGCGGTGCCACGTGCTCGGCTTCCAGCAGGAAAGTCTGGCGCTTGCCGTCCAGGTCGGCGCAGATGACGGCGAGGCCGCGCAGGGTAATGCCGGCCAGGTAGTCGGGCATAAGGCCCAAGAACTCGGGGTCGGGGCCGGCCACGCGCGGATGCATGCGGCTTTCGGCCTGCATGCGGGCGCCAAGGGCTGCCGCCGCGCCCTTATACTGCTTGTAGGCAATCAGGCGCTGGATCAGGACCTCGCGTAGGGCGTCGCCGTCGAGCGCGCTGAGTTCCTCGAGGTCATCGTCGTCCTCGTCATCGTCGTCTGTCTTGCGCGGGGCCTCCTGGGGCACCAGCGAGGCGGCCTTGATGTCCAAAAGAGTTGCCGCGACCAGCAGAAAGTCGCTCGCCACGTCCAGGTCCAGCGCCTCGATGCGCTCCACCTCGGCAAGGTACTGCTCGGCCACCTCGCTGATGGAGATGGCGCCGATATCTACTTTTTGTCGGGTTACCAGCTGCAGCAGCAGGTCGAAAGGTCCGCTGTAGACCTGCGTCGACACGCGATACGACATCTTCGACCTCCTTTGACGGCGCCTTCGCGGCGCGGTTTGGGTGCATGTTACGACCGTTTTGCACGGTCGACCTGTAAGTTTACCTTAGATGCCGGCGATTGCGAAGTTGAGCAGCTGCTCAGCAAGCGGATACACGGTAACGTCGAAATAGCGGCCAATCACGTCGAGTCCTGTCCACATGGGCAGCAGGTACAGCACGATGATAAGGATCGGCATGGCGTATTGCTGCAGGCGGTAGTAGTTGGCGAGCGCCTTGCCTTTGAGGAACGGCACGATGATCGACGAGCCGTCGAGCGGCGGGATCGGGATGAGGTTAAAAAACGCGAGTGACAGGTTGACCACGATAAACGTGGCGCCGAAGTTCATGATCTGTGACGCCGTGGCAAAGGACATGCCGGTATAGAGGCTGCCATATGCCGCGTGCATGAGGGCGGCCGCTAGGCACGCGAGTGCGATGTTCGACGCGGGGCCGGCCACGCTCACCAGGACCTCGTCGCGTTTGGGGTGCTTGAGGTTGTTGAGGTAGACGGGCACGGGTTTGGCGAAGGCGAATACCGGGCCGCCGGCCGCGAGCATGAGCAGCGGCAGGATGATGGTGCCAAACAGGTCGATATGGTTAAGCGGGTTGAGCGACACGCGGCCGCGCGAACGGGCCGTCTTGTCGCCGAGCGCCCAGGCCGCGGCGGCGTGTGCGCTCTCGTGGATCACGATGCCCACGATGACGGCAACGGCGCTGGCGAGCAGGTTCATGAGGTAGCTGCTGGACATGGCGCTCCCCTAGCGGACGCGACGCGAGGCGCGCGTGAGCAGGTAATCGGCCACAAACAAAATGACGGCCACGATAGCGTAATCCAGGCGGAACACACCGCCAAAGGGCGACGTGATGACGCCATAGCCGGCGATGGCGCTTGGCAGTGCGCGTGAAAGCTCAACGACGAAGCCCACAATCTGCAGCTTGGCAGTGAGGCCGCTAAAGCACAGCAGCACGGTCATCGCGCTCATAAAGATGCCGCAGATGCGACAAGCAATGGCGATGATGCTCATCGCCACGGCAGCGGCCTTACGAGAATTCACGCGCGGTCTCCTCTTCGATTTGGGTGGAAAGCTCCAGCCATTCGTCCTCGAGCTTGGGCAGCTCTTGCTTAAGCCCGTTATATTCCCCCAGCGCGGCGTTGAACTTGTCTTGATCGGCATAAAGCTCTTCGCTCGCCATCAATTCCATAAGCTCGTCATAGCGGGCGCGCTTTTTGTCGAGCTCCGTCTCGATCTTCTTGAGCTGGTTACGCACGCCCTTGAGCTTTTTGTTGAGCGCAGCGCGGGCTTGGGCCTCGGCGCGCTTTTGCTCCTTGGTCTTTTTGCCCTCGGCAGGCTTGGGGGCGGCGACGGGGGTGTCGGCCTGGGCGGCGCTGGCCTTGGCGGACTTGGTCGTGGCCGGCGCGCTCTCCCCTGCCGCCTCGGCGGCGGCGCGGGCTGCGAGGTCCTCGCGCTTGTAGAGGTAGTAGTCGTAATCGCCGTCGTAGACCGTGACTTTGCCGTCGCGGATATCGATGACGCGGTTGGCCACGGCGCGCACCAGGTGCTCGTCGTGGCTGATCAGCACGATGGTGCCGGGGAAGTTTTGCAGGGCGTTCTCGAGCATGTCCACCGAGTCGATGTCTAGGTGGTTGGTGGGCTCGTCCAGGCACAGGAGCGCCTCGGGTGCTACGAGCATCTTGGCGAGCGCCAGACGCGCCTTTTCGCCGCCGGAGAGGACGCGAACCTGCTTTTCGATTGCGTCGTTGTCGCTAAACAGGAAGGCGCCCAGCAGGCTGCGCTGCTGCGGCACGGTCCACTTGGGCGTGACGGTGTCAATCTCTTGCAGGACGGTATTGGACTCGGTCATGCCCTCGAGTGCGTGCTGGGCGTAGTAGGCTACGCCTACGTTGGTGCCCAGGTCCCGGGTGCCGGTGGTGGGCGGCTCCAGTCCGGCGATGATCTTCATGAGCGTGGACTTGCCGGCGCCGTTGGGGCCGACGAGCGCCACGTGCTCGCCGCGGTAGAGCTTGAGGTCGATATCGCTGTAGATGTGTTTGTTGCCGTAGGACTTGGAGACGCCCTCCAGGCCCACGACCATATCGCCGGAGCGCGGTGGGTCAGGGAACTTAAAGTCGATGTGCTTGTGGCCCTCGGGTAGGATGACAAGCTCCTTTTTGATCTGCTCGATCTTGCGGATGCGCTCCTGGGCCTGGGCTGCCTTGGTGGGCTTGTAGCGGAACTTGTCGACGAAGACCTGCATGTGGGCGATGTCGCGCTCCTGGGCGGCGCGCTTGGCGCGCATCTGCTCAAGGTTGTCCTCGCGCTGCTTGAGGTAGCTGCTGTAGTTGCCGGTGTAAGTGGTCACGCGACGATTTTCGAGTGCGGCGACGTGGTCGACGCAAGCGTCCATGAAGGCGCGGTCGTGGCTGACGATGAGGACGGCGCCGTCATAGTTGGCTATAAAGCCGCGCAGCCACTGCACGCTTTCGAGGTCCAGGTGGTTAGTGGGCTCGTCCAGAAGCAGCAGGTCGGGATGGCGCAGGAAGAGCTTGGCGAGCGCGATGCGCATCTGCCAGCCGCCCGAGAACTCGGAGCACGGGCGCTCAAAGTCGGTGACCTTAAAGCCCAGGCCGGACAGGATTTTGCGGGCGTTGCTCTCGAGCTCGTAGCCGCCCAGGTGCTCAAAGCGGTCCTGGACCCGGCCGTACTCGTTGAGGAGTGCGTCGACGTCCTTGCCCTGCTCGGAGAGCTCGGTGATTTGGGCCTGCAGCTCGTTAGCGCGCTCGCCCATGCGGCGGATTTCCTTGGCGGCGGCCATGACCTCGGCGAGGATGGTGGTGTCCTTTTGTTCCAGATTAGTTTCCTGCTCTAGGTAGCCCACCTGGCAGTCCTTTGCGTACTGGACCTGGCCGGAGTCGGGACTGTCGATGCCCATGATGATTTTGAGCATGGTGGTTTTGCCGGCGCCGTTGGGGCCCACGAGCGCGAAGCGCTCGCCGGGGTTGATCTGGAAGGACGCGCCGCTAAAGAGGACGCGTGCGCCGAAGCTTTTTTCGATCTTGTCGACCAGGAGGATCATGGTGCCGCCTTTGACCTTGTGTTCCTATATGAAAAAAGGCCCCAACTTGCGTTGGAGCCTCATTCAATGCTCGGGTGGAGACGAGGGGAATCGAACCCCTGACCTCTTGACTGCCAGTCAAGCGCTCTCCCAGCTGAGCTACGC
>DXZW01000019.1 GCA_019419455.1 Collinsella sp.
ATTTTCCGGTTCGACGAACAGCCGATCGTGTCAAATTTGGTCTAACAGAGCCAAATAAAAACCTCCGCAGGGGTGCTTCCCTTGCGGAGGTTTTTCTATTCGTTCAGCAGACGTACCGCTTCGGCGGCCATGTTCTCGACCGTCATGCCGGATTGCGCCAGCAGCTCGTTGGGGTCGTAGCGGTCGGGGAAGCCCTTGGCGATGCCGAAGGTGCGCGTGCGCACGGGCGTGCAGGCCAAGTAGCACGCTACGCGCTCGCCCCAGCCGCCGTCCAAGATGCCGTCCTCGAGGGTGACGACAACGCGATGCTTGGCGGCAAGGCTGTCGAGGAACTCGCGGTCGAGCTCGGTTGCATAGCGCGGGTTGACGAGCGTGGCCTCGATGCCGTACTCGGCAGTCAGACGGTTTGCCACGCGCTCGCCCAGCTCAAAGAAATCGCCAAGCGCGAGCACGGCCACGTCGCGACCCTGGCACACCACGTTGTAACGAACGGCGCCGTAATCGGCGTCCTCGGCAGGCGCAAGATCGGGGCGGCTTACCAAGCCAATGCCCGGCACGCGAATCGCCACGGGATGCTCGCGGTGGTCGAGCGACCAGCTCAGCATGGATAGGTATTCCTCCATGCAGGAAGGCGCCAGGTAACGCATATTGGGGAGAGCGCCCAGCATAGAAATATCAAAGAACGAAAGATGCGTCTCGGATGTGGTGCCAAAGATCGATGCGCCAAACACCAGGATGGTTGCGGGGACATCGTTGAGGCACAGGTCGTGCCACAGCTCGTCGTAGGCGCGCTGCAAAAACGTGCCGTACACACCAAAGACTGGCTTGGCACCCGAGCGCGCAAGCGCGGTGGCAAAGGTCACGGCGTGCTCCTCGGCAATGCCCACATCGACGAACTGTTTGCCGGCGGCGGCGCGAAGCTCGGGTGTAAAGCCCATGATGTAGGGCGTGGCGGCCGTGATGCCCACGACCTGCGGATCGTGCTCGATGGCGGCGCTGAGCGCCTCGCCCGTAATGTCGGCATAGGTGCGCGGCGCAGGCTCGCTCGGATGGCCCGGGCAGAGCTTGCGCCCAGTCGCCATGTCAAACGGACCCACATGATGCCAGCGCTCGGGGTCGCTCTGGGCTGGCTCAAAGCCCTTGCCCTTTGCGGTGGAGACGTGCAGCACGATGGGATGATCGATATCGCGCAGCTCCTGCAGCGTGTCGACCAGGGCCAACACATCGTTGCCGGTGTCCAGATAGCAGTAGTCGAGCCCCATCGCGCGGAAAACGTTGCGCTCACAGGTGCCGTTGCTGGCGCGTAGCTCGGCCAGATTGCGATACAGGCCACCGTGGTTTTCGGCGATGGACTGGTCGTTATCGTTGACGATGATGATCAGGTTGCTGTCGAGCTCGGCGGCATTGTTAAAGCCCTCAAACGCCAGACCGCCCGAAAGCGAACCGTCGCCAATGATGGTGATGACGTTGTACGCATCGCCCGCCAGGTCACGAGCGTGCGCCAAGCCGCAGCCCAGGCTCACCGACGTGGAGGTGTGGCCCATGGCGAACAGGTCGTGCTCGGACTCGTCAGGATTGGCAAAACCAGAGGCCTCGCCGTAGCGTGCCGGGTCGATATAAGTGTACGCGCGCCCAGTCAGCGCCTTGTGGGCGTAGGTCTGGTGCGAAACATCAAAGACAATCTTGTCGATGGGGGAGTTAAACACGCGATGGAGCGCAACCGTAAGCTCAACGACGCCCAGGTTGGGGGCAACGTGCCCGCCGACGGCGGCGGAGCTTTCGAGGATGGCGTGGCGGATCTCGCCGCAGAGCAGCGGAAGCTCGGCGCGATCGAGAGCCTTGACGTCCTCGGGCGTTGTCGTTTGCGTAAGCAGCATCGTTGTGGGTTACTCCATGCGAATCGTGCGCCGGCACTCCCTCGGCCGGCACAATTGCACAAGACAGTCTCGCACATTTTGGCGTTTGATATGTGACGGCGGCGCGGTAATTCGCCAACTGGCGGGGCAAAACGTTTTGTCCGATGCCATACTGGTAAATTCGATGATGATTTTATTCATTGCGCGCAGGCCGCGGCTTGCCGCCGAGCGCCGCCGGAAGGAGGCCGCATGTCCGATACCGTTCGTGCCGAGAAAATCGCGCGCGAGGTCGACGATGCCGCCCGTCAGCTTGCCCAGGCGGGCCGCTTGGACCTGATGCATGAGTTTATCCAACATGGCGATGTGACGGTCTATACGCATGTGACCTCGGTAGCGCGGGCAAGTCTGTCCTTTGCCGAGCGCCTGGGCCGCGTCGGTATCTCCGTCGACCGCTTATCGCTGCTGCGCGGGGCCCTGCTGCACGATTACTTTCTCTATGACTGGCACGATCCCGACCCAAGCCATCGACTGCATGGCTTTCGTCACCCGTTTTTTGCCTTGGCGCGTGCGGAGGAAGATTTTGAGCTGACGCCGCGCGAGCGGAATATTATCGTACGGCATATGTTTCCGCTGGTACCGGTGCCGCCGACGTGTCGTGAGGCATGGATTGTGTGCCTGGCGGATAAATGGTGCGCACTGCGCGAGACGATTGCCGGCCGTCTGCCGCGCAAAGGCGGCGCGAACGATTTGAACGAGGGCCCGAGTGACGGCTCGAGCAAAGAATCGAACGAAAAGAGGAGTGGGTAGACGGTGGGAACCGCGATCGACATGGCATTTGACGGCGCGACGCTTGCCGCCTGTCCGCTCTCGGCGCTGGTACTCTCGTTTGCCTTCTACGGTTTTTGCGGCTGGGTATGGGAGTCGACAGTCTGCGCCATGCTCAACCACGGACGCTTTGCCAACAGCGGCTTTTTGCTAGGGCCGTGTTGTCCCATCTACGGTGCGGGCGGCATTGCGTGCTGGTTGCTGCTGCGTGGAATCCCAGACGCCTCGAGCCAGTTTGTCGCTGCCGCGCTCGTATGCAGCGTGATCGAATATAGCGTGGGCGTGCTGTTGGAAAAAACGACGGGTGCCCGGTTTTGGGATTACTCGCATCTGCCGTTTAACCTGCACGGACGCATCTGCCTGTACTGGGCCTGCGCGTTTGGCTTGGGTGCGTTGTGTATTTGCCGTTTAGTGGAGCCGGCATTGCTGGGGCTGCTTGGCCATCTGCCGGTGCTAATCGTGCGCTTGGCCGCCTTTATCGTCGCGGTCGCGATGATGGTCGATGCGGTGTGCTCGTTGGCGAGCTGGCGGCGTCTGTCCGATCAGCTTGAGCGTGTGCGTGCCGACCTTGCCGACCGCATCAATGAGTCGCTTGCCGATGCCTCGGACTCAATGCTCGAACGTATTCCCGATTCGGCGATTGACTCGGTGGCGCAGACGCATATCCGCGGTCGCGCCGTTAACGCTTGGCTGGCCGAGCTGGGCGACGCGGCGCTCGATGCCCTGCGCGAGAAGACTTCGATGCCGACGTTTATCTCGGATGGTGCTCGCGGCCTGGCGCTCGCTGCCCGCCGCGTGGCCGATGCCGCGCCGAGTATGCCGCGTCCGTCGCTCGGTCGTCGCCTTGCCGGCAAGCGCATGAGCCGCCCGGTACCGAGCGTGTCACTCAGCCGCCGCGACCTACGCTTCTTTAACGCCTTCCCGCGTCTGCGCATCAATCGTTACGAGGGTGTCATTCGAGCTACCGACCTCCGCGACCGAGCCCGCGAGCTGTTCCGGCGCTAGCCAGAGCGGAGCCAAGCGCGCCCTTCTCGTTCGCACGTTTCCCGTTCGTTTCGCGTCCGTTGCCGCGCCGTTTCCAAGATTGCGGTGCCGTTTCCATTCGACAACGCAGCGTCTAACAACGCCGTATCTGGTCTACACCAGTTGCCCCTCGGCCGCATCATGAGCGCCGACAACGTTCATGCGACCAAGGGGGAGCGAATGTACGATACGGGATCGACAACGTTTATGCTCATCTGCACCATGCTCGTGTTTTTAATGACACCGGGTCTGGCGTTTTTCTATGGCGGCCTGTCCAGGCGCAAAAATGTCATCAACACCATGCTTATGTGCTTTGGCGCCATTGGCCTGGTTGGTGTGCTGTGGATTGTTGCCGGCTGGTCGCTGGCCTACGGTGGCGACGGTTCTAGCCCGTTTATTGGCGGCTTTGACCAGTTGCTGTGCCTGCCGGTGCTCAACCAGGTGCTGCAGGCGGCCGAGGGCAATGCTGCGGATGGTGCCGTCTACCCTCAGATCATCAACATCGCCTTCCAGATGGCGTTTGCCATGATCACCGCCGCTATCGTTACGGGCAGTCTGGCAGGCCGCGTTAAGTTTGGTGCCATGACGGCCTTCCTGGGCATTTGGCTGCTCGTGGTCTATGCGCCGCTCGCCCACATGGTTTGGGGCGGCGATGGTTCCTTTATCGGCGACATCATCGGCGCGCTCGACTTTGCCGGCGGCGACGTGGTACACATTTCGTCCGGTCTCACGGGCCTGATTCTCTGCTTAATGCTCGGCCGTCGTCGCGGCTTTGGCATGGTGAGCTACCGTCCGCATAACGTGCCGTTTGTGGCGCTGGGCGCCGGTCTACTTTGGTTTGGTTGGTTTGGCTTTAACGGCGGCAGCGAGTTTAAGGCCGACGCCGTGGCGGCACTCGCCATCCTCAACACCGTGACGGCCAGCGCGGCGGGCATGGTCTCGTGGCTTGTCGTCGAGCGCGTGCACACCGGTCGTCCCACGCTGGTGGGTGCTAGCACCGGTTTGGTTGCGGGCCTTGTGGTGGTTACGCCGGGTGCGGGCTTTGTCGAGCCGTGGGCGGCGCTGGTCATGGGCCTGATCGTATCGCCCGTCTGCTATCTGGCCATCAGCCATCTTAAGACCAAGTTCGGCTACGACGATGCGCTCGACGCGTTCGGTTGCCACGGTATCGGCGGCATCTTGGGCGGTGTGCTCACGGGCCTGTTCTGCGTGCCGGAGCTCTCGTGGACCGGTAGGGGCGGCCTGTTCTACACGGGCGACGTGTCGCTGCTTGTCTCGCAGGTTCTGGGCATTGTGGTGACGGTCGTTATTGTGCTGATGCTCGACTTGGTGATCGCCGCGGTGGTCAAGGCGCTGTTCCACGGTAGCCTGCGCGTGGACGAGGCCGACGAGGCGCTGGGCCTGGATGCGAGTCAGCACGGCGAGAGCGCATACCCCTCATTCTCCGGACTCGATTAGCAGCTTCCCCAAGCACCGCACCTTGCCGTTCAATCGTCGCTCACGTACTTAAGTACGCTTCGCTCCTCTTTCACGGCAATCTGCGGCACTTGGGAAACCTGCTAAGACCAGTCAGTTGAACTTTTTTGATCTCTGAGGTTGGTTTACGGCACCTGGGAAACCCGCGTCTCATGTAAAGGGATACGTTGATTATTGAGAGGAATTCACTATGAAGAAAATTACGGCGATCGTTCGTGCTGAGAAGCTTGAGGTTCTCAAAGATGCGCTGTTTGCTGCTGATGTTCGCGGTATGACTATCAACCAGGTGCAGGGCTGCGGCGCACAGCACGGCTGGAAGGAATACGTGCGCGGCAACGAGCTGCTTGTCAACACGATCCCCAAGGTGCAGTTCACCCTCATCTGCGCTGATGAGCACGTTGACGGAATTGTCGACATCATCTGCAATGCCGCCCGCACCGGTGCCGTCGGCGACGGCAAGATTTGGGTCGAGCCGGTCGAAGAAGTCATCCGCATTCGCACCGGCGAACACGGCCCGGCCGCGGTGTAGAATCGACCGTCTGCCATCCGCAACGTTAAAATGCTGCAATGAGGCATAAGGCTTGCGTTGCGGATGGGCGGATTATGGGTCGCAATAAATATCCCGAGGAGACGGTCGCGAAGATTCTCGACGCGGCACTGGAGCTATTCTGCGCACAGGGTTATGAGGGGACGAGTATTCAAGATATCGTTGACCGTCTCGACGGCATGACCAAGGGCGCTGTCTATCATCACTTCAAGAGCAAAGAAGAGATTTTCAACGCCGCGTTTGATCGGGCGATGACTCCGATTGTTGAGCACCGCCGCTCGATGCTTGGCGTCGGTAATATGACCGGAGCCCAAAAGCTCAGGCGGCTGTACGCGCCCGAGTCCGTTGTTCCGCAAATTGAGCTATGGGCACGCATGCATCCTGCGGCGGATCCGGTAAAAAGCTCGCGTCTACTGGCGATGCAGTACCAGGGCTCGTTTGACGAGTCAGCCGATGGCTGTCTCTTGCCAGTGATCGAGGAGGGCATCGCCGACGGCTCCATTGCGTGCGAATGCCCGCGCGAAGCGGCGGAGGCCGTATCGTTGTTGGCGAATCTCTGGCTGCTGCCGCTGTTCCGTCCGCTCGAGCCCAAGGAGCGAATGCTCGCTCGTGCACAATGTCTGGCGCAGATGGCCGCTGCGGTGGGACTCGATTTGGGCGAGGAAGTGCTCCAGACAACGGCACGGATTTGGGACGTATGGGACCGCGCTGGGTGGTAATATAGATACCAACGGTATGTAATTGATTTGTGAGGGTAGCCACGGCTGCCCTTTTCAAGTCATTAAATACATACTAGTGGTATGTATAGGGGGTGGGCTTATGGCTGGGCTGAGAGACGTCGGCGTCTCGTTGAAATCAAAAACAGTGCGGTCAATCAGGCTCGCGGAACTTCTGGTTGCGCAGCTGTGCACGTATTCGATGCTGTCGGCGCTGTGCTTTGCGTATCCGCTTTACTTGTTCGATTGCAGCGGATCGTCAACGTTATATGGCGCCGCCGTGGCGATAGCGTTCATACCCGGCGTACTCGCAACTCCGATTGGCGGAATCTTGGCGGATAGGGGAAGACATCGCGAGGCCCTCGTGGCCCTCGGCATTGCTCTGATGACTGCATCACTGCTGTCTATCCCCATGAAGCACTCATTGCCTCTTGCGGTCGTCGTAGTAGCGATACTTTGTGTTCAATATGGCGCTCAATCGCTGCTAAAGCCAATACTCCAAATTGAGACGGTGCGCATGGCGGGTGAAAAGAAGGTTGAGCGGGCCACTGCATTGGTTTCGCAGGTGACCATGGTGAGCAATATCTTGGGTCCTGTGGTCGGGACGGCAGTCTATGGGTGCTTTGGCATCGATGCTCTTTGCACAATCGCGTCGGTAACGTTTGCGATTTCAGCTCTGTTGTTTGGTGGCGTACTCAAGCAAAATGCCTCATCTGAAACGATGGGAGACGGCGCGACTCGTACGACATGCCGAAACGATTTTCGGGAGTCGATTCGGTATCTGTTGCAAAATGCATCATTGGTCGCTGTGATTTTGCTTGCGGCAGTTTTGAACCTTGCGTTGGTTGGGCTAACGATTGGCGCTCCCATTATTGTTACAAAGCATCTCGGCATGCAATCGTCCTGCGTTGGGATAGTTGAGGTTGCTCTGGGCCTGGGTGGTCTTACCGGCAGTGGCTTGGTCGGCATTTGGCCGCATCGTTTTTCTTTCAATGGCATATGTCGATATGTTGCGATGATCTGTTTTGGAGTCGCGCCGATTATTGTTACGCTGCTGTTCGGCGTAGATGTATGCGTGTTCACCGTGTTTGCGGTTGGTTCGGCATGGATCATGGTGTGGGCAAGCATTGCGTCGGTTGAAATCATCGCGTTTGTTCAGCGGGTAGCGCCGACTGAGCTCTGCGGAAAAGTGCTTTCGGTCGTTTACGTGGTCCTTTCCTGCGCAACACCTATCGGCCAATTGACGTACGGGGTTGCATATGATCGATGGGCACCGGCGATTGTATTCGCAGCCATGTTGGCGGTGCTGACGTTGACGACGGCGCTGTTTTATCGTCTGAAAAATCGCTTGCGGCGATTGTCTTAACGCGCTGGGGCACCGTTGCTCTGCGGAAGCGAATGTCCTGGCGCGTTGGAACACCCTTGCATGGGCACGTCTCTCTTTCGTCTAAAATATCGTGCAGACGAAGGAGGGGCATGCCCATGATCAAGATGTTCGCGAGTGACTTAGACGGAACGCTGCTGAACGCCCTGCACGAGGCGGATGGGACCATCCGCCGTGCCATTCGCGAGCTGACCGAGGCCGCCCTGCATGTGGTTCCCGCGACCGGACGCTCGACGCTGCCGATCGGCGAGCATGGCTTTACGGGCCTGGCGCTTGACGCCTGCTGCTCCAATGGATCCATCGTGCGCGACAGCCATGGCGAGGTGCTCAAGACCTGGACCATCGACCCGCAGGTCACTGAGGAACTGCTCAAGGCGTTCCCGGACATTTGCTTTGATTGCTCCACGCCCGATGGCATGTTTTCGAGCGGTTCGTTCGAGATGCATCAGGCGGGCTTTAAAAAGGACGGCCCCATCAAGCGCATCGTGATGCGCGGCATGCGTGCGCGTGGCGGGTACCACGAGGAGCAGTATTTCGACCAGTCGATCGGTGACATCCTGCGCCACGATGTGTGCAAGATCAACTGCCGCGTGACCTCGCCCGAGCTGGAGCGTGACCTTAAGGCATATTTGGCCGAGCGATCGGACCGCGTGGTCAATGCGCCGTTCGATCCGGTGATGTTCGAGATCACGGACGTGGCGTGCAACAAGGGCGAGAGCGTGGCCTGGCTGGCGGGCTACTACGGTATTGCCGAGGATGAGGTCGCGGTCTACGGCGACGGCGGCAACGATATCGCCATGCTCAAGCGTTTCCGCCACAGCTACGCGACCAAAAACGCAAGCGATGCAGCCAAGGCCGCCGCGAGCGCGACCATCGGCAGCTGCATGGCCCACGCCGTCCCCAAACACATGCTCGCCACCATGCATAAGCAGAGCTCCCGCACCATCATTGAATAATGTGACAAAGGGACTGCCCCTTTGTCACATGGGAGATACCGGCTTTTGGCGTATAGGACTGTCACGCTTTCGCCACCAACAAATTTCGAGTTATTCGGCCTGTCGGAGGTCGTTAAATGGCTAAAGATGCCCTCTCGGGAACATTCATGCCTCTAATGGTGTTTGATTCGGTGACGTAAGTGCGCAAATGGGCATGTATACGCTCAAATAAGGACAAAAACCCTCAGATAATCCCGGCGGTGCATTTATACAAAACCAGTAGCGTGGCCGAATAAATCGAAAAATGTAGTTGGCAGTTCGGCGACAAGCTCGGGTATGGCAAAGGAACTGCTCCTTCGCCATACCCGAGCTCCGATCTTCTGAAATGCGAACAAACATTCGCATATCTAACTGCGCTTTGATAGAATCGGTATCGTTGACGGCAGTTCCATGTGCCGGGCAGCGCCCTCCATCTGATGGGAGGTGATGCCCATGACCGATTTGATTGATTTCGTGAGGCTCCTGACCGCATTGGTCTCGCTTCTTACGACGCTTATCGGACTTTCCGAGGTACTCAAGCAACGCTCGAAGCGTAACAGAAGGGGTCGCCGCCGCTAAGGCGTTGACCCCCTAAAACAAGCAACGGCGCTGCCCAGCCAGCTACAACTTGGGCTGCCGTCAACACTATTCTACCCATGAATGACATTTTGGACAATCGGTAATGCCGCCGTGGGATGTGACAAAGGGACTGCCCCCTCGTCACATTCTAAATATTGCCTTTACGTGTTGATGCACACGGTGTGCAATAATACTCGCACTGTGCAATAGCGCACAGGCTGAGTAACAAGGAGGACGCTTGTCCCAGCTCGAGAAATGCGATCGCCGGTCCCTTCGATCGCAGCGTGCCCTTCGCCAGGCACTTGCCAGCGAGCTTGCCGAAAGCGGCGACCTTTCGCGCATTAATGTCGCGTCGCTCACCGAGCGCGCTGGCCTTACGCGCCGCACGTTCTATTCGCACTACCGCGATATCCCCGACTTTATCAATCAAATCGAGGACGGCTTGCTGGCCGAGATCCGTGAGCGCATTGAGCTCATCACCGCAGCTCATCTGCCTGATCTCTATCACAACATCGATGAGCTCGAGCCGGCGCCCGGTTCGGTTGAGCTGCTGCGTTATCTTGCGGCCAACCGCGACTTAATCGGTGCGCTGCTGGGTCCGGGCGGCGACCAGGCCTTCATTAAAAGGATCATTGACACCGCGCGTGAGGCTGTGGTGCCGCGTGCGCAGACGGGCATTTTGGGCCTGGCGCTGGGCACGTTCTTTGACTACTACGTCACCTACGTCGTGAGTGCCGAGGTCGGCATGATTCAGCGCTGGTTTGAGCGCGGGCTTACCGAATCGCCCGAGGCCATGGCGCGCATTATGACGGTGCTCGCTTTTGTGCGTCCTGGTGACCTGTATGGCCAACCCATCGATATCAACGTGCCGGAATACGGCATGAAGCTATTGAACTTGCAACTCGAGGACGCGGCCGACACCGCCGCAACCGTCGAGTCCAACAACTAAGAGGAGAGACAGATGAGCAAACTCGTCGAGGGCATTAAGGACCGCATGGTTGCTGCCGCACGCGAGGCCGCGCCCGCCGTGGTGGACGCTGCGCACAAGGCCGCGACCGCGGCAGCCGAGAAAGTTGCCGAGGCAGTTGCCGATGCCAAGAACGCGGCAGGGGAGACGTCCATCGCTAGCGAGCCCGCCACCGCCGCTGAGCCCGTAGCCGCCGCCCACGCCCCCGAAGGCGCGATCTTCAACCCCGAGAACGCTCGTGGCAACCTGCACCTGGGCATCGACGTGGGCTCCACCACCGTTAAGCTCGCCGTGCTCAACGATGACAACCAGATCGTCTACGCCAAGTACCAGCGCCACCACACCGACGTCCGTGCCTGCGCCCGCGACCTGTTCGAGGGTGCTGCGACTGTGCTGCCGGCTGCCCAAATTACCTGCGCCATCACCGGTTCGGGCGGTCTGCTGCTCTCCCAATGGCTCGACCTGGAGTTTGTCCAGGAAGTCATCGCCAGCAAGCGTGCCGTCGAGACCCTCATCCCGGCCACCGACGTCGCCATCGAGCTGGGCGGCGAGGACGCCAAGATCATCTACTTCGACAACGGCATCGAGCAGCGCATGAACGGCACCTGCGCCGGCGGCACTGGCGCGTTCATCGACCAGATGGCCACTCTGCTGCACACCGACGCCAGCGGCCTCAACGAGCTCGCGGCCAACGCCACCACCATCTATCCAATCGCCAGCCGCTGCGGCGTCTTTGCCAAGACCGACGTCCAGCCGCTGCTCAACGAAGGCGCCCGCCCCGAGGACGTGGCGGCCTCCATCTTCCAGGCTGTCGTGACCCAGACTATCTCGGGCCTGGCGTGCGGCCGTCCCATCCGCGGCAACGTCGCCTTCCTGGGCGGCCCGCTGCAGTACCTCTCCGAGCTGCGCCACCGCTTCTACCTTACGCTCAACCTGGACGAGGAGCACCGCATTGTGCCCCAAAACGCTCACCTGTTTGTGGCGAGCGGCGCCGCCATGGCGCATGAGTCCAACAAGCTCAGCACGTTCCCGCAGCTCATCGAGGCTATCGATGCCCTGGGTGACACACAGGGTGCCGAGGTCGAGCGCCTGGATCCGCTCTTTGCCACCGACGAGGACTTCGCCGAGTTCAAAACCCGCCACGACCAGGAAGTCGTCCCCAAGGGCAAGCTCGACGGCTACACCGGCCGCGTGTTCATTGGCATCGACGCCGGTTCCACCACCATGAAGGCCGCGCTCGTAGGCGAGGACGGCCAGCTGCTGCATACCTGGTATGGCAACAACAACGGCGACATCCTGGGTACGGCCAAGGTCATCATGGCCGATTTCTACAACCACATCCCCGCCGGCTGCACCATCGGCCACGTGACCACCACGGGCTACGGCGAGGCGCTGCTCATCGAGGCCCTCAAGGCCGATTCCGGCGAGATTGAGACCGTTGCGCACCTGCGCGGCGCCAAGGCATTCCTGCCCGGCGTTGAGTTTATCCTGGACATCGGTGGCCAGGACATGAAGTGCCTGCGCGTCAAGGACGGCGTTATCGAGCACATCATGCTCAACGAGGCCTGCTCGTCGGGTTGCGGTAGCTTTATCGAGAGCTTCGCCGTCTCTATGAACATGGACGTGCGCGCGTTCGCCGATGCCGCCATCCATGCCAAGGCCCCGGTCGATTTGGGCAGCCGCTGCACGGTCTTTATGAACTCGCGCGTTAAGCAGGCGCAAAAGGAAGGCGCCACGGTGGGCGACATCGCGGCCGGTCTGTCCTATTCCGTCATCAAGAATGCCCTGTTCAAGGTTATTAAGCTGCGCGACCCCAAGGAGATTGGCAGCCAGGTGATCGTTCAGGGCGGCACCTTTATGTCCGACGCCACGCTGCGTGCGTTTGAGCAGCTCACCGGCGTGCATGCCGTGCGCCCAGACATCGCCGGCTGCATGGGCGCCTATGGTGCGGCCCTGCTCGCCCGCGATCGCGCCGGTGCCGATGGCACCTCGACCATCCTTTCGGCTGAGGACATCGCGCACCTTACCGTGACGCAAAAGCATGTCCGCTGCGGCCGTTGCTCCAACAACTGCCAGCTCACCGTCAACGACTTTGGCGGCGGCAGGCGCTTCATTACCGGCAACCGCTGCGAGAAGGGCGCCGGCCACAAAAAGCAGAAGACCGAGGCCCCCAACCTCTTCAAAAAGAAAAACGAGCTGCTGTTTAACCGCGAGGTGCTGAGCCCCGATGAGGCCCCGCGCGGTACCGTCGGCATTCCGCGCGCGCTCAACATGTACGAGAACTACCCCTTCTGGCACGCGTTCTTTACGCGCTTGGGCTTTAGCGTGCAGCTGTCCGACCAGTCGAGCAAGAAGACCTACCAGGCGGGCATCGAGTCCATGCCGTCCGAGAGCGTGTGCTATCCGGCCAAGATGAGCCACGGCCACGTGATGAACCTTATCGACCGTGACGTCGACTTTATCTGGATGCCGTGCGTGCGCTGGGAGCGCAAGGAGGATCCGACCGCCGGTAACTGCTATAACTGCCCCATCGTCATGAGCTACCCCACGGCGCTGGCGCTCAACATCGACGAGATCCGCGAACAGAACATCGAGTTCCTGTATCCGTTTGTGCCGTATCACGATAAGACCGAGCTCAAGCGCCGTCTGTACCAGGTGCTCGCCGTCGACCGTGTGGCCGATGCGCAAGCCGGTCGCGGTCGCGTGCGCGGACCCAAGATCACGCGCTCCGAGGTCGATGCCGCCGTCAACGCTGCCTTTGAGGCCGATGCGCGTTTCCACGAGGATGTCCAGACCATGGGCGAGGAGGCTCTTAAGTGGGTCGAGGACCACGGCGGCCACGGCATCGTACTCGCCGGTCGTCCCTACCATAACGACCCCGAGATCAACCACGCCCTGCCCGAGCTTATCTCGAGCTTTGGCTTTGCGGTCTTTACCGAGGATTCGCTCGCGCATCTGGTAAAGCCCGAGCGTCCGATTCGCGTCGTCGACCAGTGGATGTACCACAGTCGCCTGTACGCCGTGGCCCGTTTTGTGACGATGCGCAACGACCTGGACCTGATCCAGCTCAATTCCTTCGGCTGCGGCCTCGATGCCCTGACCACCGATCAGGTGCAGGAGATCCTGGAGGCCAGTGGCAAGATCTACACCGTGCTCAAGATCGACGAGGTATCCAACCTGGGCGCCGCGCGTATCCGTATTCGCTCGCTCATGGCGGCGCTCAAGGACCAGGAGGCCGAGCGCTTGGCCGAGGCCACGGCCGCGGGCGAGGCCTACGAGCAGGGCGATGCCGCGCCGGTGGCGCCCTCCACGGATGCCCCCGCGTTTGCGAGCCGCAAGTACACGTTTGAGGCGCAGCGCGAGAGTGCTTCGACTGCGTGGCCCAAGGTGCCCTTTACCGAGCAGATGCGCGACGAGGGCTATACCATCCTGTGCCCGCAGATGGCGCCGATCCACTTTGACCTGGTCAAAGAGGTATTCCGCGGTGCCGGGTACAACCTGGAGCTGCTGCCCTCGACCGACCACGATGCCGTCGAGGCCGGCCTGCGCTATGTGAACAATGACATTTGCTACCCGTCGATTCTGGTGACGGGCCAGATTATGGAGGCCATCGAGAGCGGTCGGTACGACCTGTCCAAGACCGCCGTGGTCATCAGCCAGACCGGCGGCGGCTGCCGTGCCACCAACTACATCGCGCTCATCCGCAAGGCCCTGCGCGAGAGCGGCCACCCCGAGATCCCGGTGATCTCGCTTTCGGCCGTGGCACTCGGCGAGGACAACCCCGGCTTTAAGATTACGCCGGCGCTGCTTAAGCAGGCCGTGTACGCGGTGCTCTTTGGCGACGTGATGATGCAGATGCTCTATCGTTGCCGTCCGTACGAGGCCACGCCCGGTGCGGCGAACGCACTCTACGAGGAGTACATGGCGCGCGCTCGCAAGCTGGCGCCTAAGTTCAACCGCCACAACTACACCAAGCTGTGCCGCGAGGCCATCCGCGCGTTCGACACCATGCCGCTCGTGGGCGAGGGCACCAAGCCGCGCGTGGGCGTGGTCGGTGAGATCTTGGTCAAGTTCCATCCCACGGCTAACAACCACGTGGTCGATGTCATTGAGCGCGAGGGCTGCGAGGCCGTGGTGCCGGGCCTGCTCGACTTCTTCCTGTACTCCATGAGCAACGCCGAGCTACAGAAGGACGAGCTGGGAAGCTCTGCTACCACGCGTGCGGGTATGCAGGCGCTTATTAAGCTCGTGGACTGGATGCGCACGCCGGTGGAGGAGATGCTCGAGAAGTCCCGCCGCTTTGAGGCGCCCGAGCGCATCGGTACCATGGCCGACAAGGCCCGTACGGTACTTTCGGTGTGCAACAACATGGGCGAGGGCTGGCTGCTCACGGCCGAGATGCTCGACCTGATCGATCACGGTGCGCCCAACATCATCTGCACGCAGCCCTTCGCGTGCCTGCCCAATCACGTGGTGGGCAAGGCCGTAATCAAGGAGCTGCGCCGCCAACATCCCGAGAGCAACATCGTCGCGGTGGACTACGACCCCGGCGCGTCCGAGGTCAACCAGCTCAACCGTATTAAGCTCATGATCAGCGTGGCCAAGGAGAACATGCGCGCCGGTAAGGGCTTTAAGCTCGAGAAGGTGGCGCCGCTCGCGATGGACGAGGTCACCGGCCAGATGCGTGCCCACGATGGCTGCGTGAGCTGCGGGCCGGCCAGCGAGGAGGCCGTTGCATCGGTCGCCAAGCGTCTGGGACGTGGCATTAAGAAGTAACTGGCCTGCTTTGGGCTAGATATGAGACAAACGGGTGGTAGCCGTACCGGCTACCACCCGTTTTTGCTGGACATATGTTGCGTAAATGGGCTTGTTGACGCCTTCAGCGGACTCGTATTTCGGAAGTGGGGCACAGTTTTGTGGGTGGTGAGTGGGTCACTGATTTGCCAAGAGTCTGCCGGCCCTTGTTGTTTTCTCTCGGAATACTACAAAAAACTCGGGGCTGGCCCACGCTTCCGTTCTGGCGGAATGCGATGCTGTTTTGCATAGAATTAGTACGCCCGCCATGTTCAGCCGGAAAGGTCTCCTTCTTCAGCGCTTTTTAAACAGCGGGATAGCTGGCGTGCCTCAAGTTGAATGCAGCTTATCGCGTGATGAGTTTGCGCTTGGACATCGTTTGAATTTGAAGCACAGTAAAAAGGGATTGATAATCTATCTTGTTTGCCTAGGCAAACGATTTTTGCTGGATAGCCTATCCTGATTTGAGACGTTTGCGAGGCTATGGTCAAAATAACCCCATGCTTACGAATGAGAAAATCGGACAAATTGTGCCGGTCTGCTAAGTTAATACTCTCGTAGCGGGGGAAAAGGCCCAGATGGTTAAATGCTGAGTCTATTCTTTTTCGACAATATCGAATGTCACAGGTGTTTGCAATTGGATATTGAGCCACCGCGTTTAGATTCGCTGCTGCGTGACTAGCTAATGGGTGATTGCTTTCAACGAGGAGGTTGACTTCGGCGTTCAATAAAAAATGCGATTCAAAAAGATTGGTGTCTACTTGCCCAGCGACAATCGCAATGTCGATTTGTCCGTCAAGTAGAAGGGATAAGCACGTTCCGCCGTCGTCGTATCTGGAAACAGCAAATTTACCACCGTTGTACTTTTTCGAGAGCCGGTTTAGTGTGGGCTGGTTGAACCAGCTTGTGAGTATTGGTGGTAGTCCGACTGCAACGCGTGTCAAATGTGTCTGGATTATTTTTATCTTTTCACGCGTGATTTGCGCATACGCTTGAATTCCCTCAATTGAAGCTAGTGCATCTAATGCTATAGGAAGGATTTCCTCTCCATAGTTTGTTAGATGTAGAATACTGCCTCTTTTTTCGAACAGCTTCAGACCAAGTTCAGATTCCAATGCTCGAATGCCTTTTGAAACAGCTTGCGGCGAAACGCTTAATATAGTTGCTGCATCCGAGTAATTCTGACAATCAAATACCTTTATGAAATACTGCAGCTGAACAACATTCACCAGAATTTCCTTAGGTTGAATTTTTAATCAGACTAAGTGTAAATTAAAAAATGTTAAACAAGGCAAACAAATTGTTTCATCTAGTACAAAAAGTTATCAAACAGCTTTTGACTTTTTGACCAAAGTATAACTAGGCCTAAAACGAGAAAGGAGCCATTGTGGATTGGATACAGCCAACTCAAACACCTGACGATATTGCTTTGCTATCAAGTTGGTGTCCTTGTCAGGGCGCAAAATGTCAGGGGCGCTGTAATCCCTGGGGGATGTGTACCGTGTACACGGGCGGGAATTGCCGCGCATTTCAATATTGCGGTATACACGTAAGCTAGGAGCTTCGATGGAATATATTCAAAAGCCAGTGAATACTCAGATGCCTGCTTCGTCTCGAGATATTTCTACGTGTGTGTCCTGTGCAGCGCATATTTGTTGGAGTTATTCAGGGGGAGGACCGTGTGGCCTGAGGATCTGCATTACCAAATTCTGTGGCTGGAATTACTCCTAATGGCAGGTTGATATATTGAAATATGCAACGGAGTAGAAATGAAACAGTCTCGCTTTAATGTAATCGATAAAGGTAATCAGCCTACGCTGGTATATAACTCTTACTCCGGCGCAATTGTTGCGTTGGATGCGGAATACGAGAAGGCGCTATTTGCGAATGGGGCTAATGGCCCTTCGGAAATTGTCGACAATTTGATGGACGCGGGGTTGTTGGTTTCCGACGGACTTGACGAAATCGAACATTTAAAAGAGATATCATCGGCCTGTCGCATGCAATCAAAATCACTTTCATTTACGATAGCTCCGACATTGAATTGTAATTTCAGGTGTCCGTATTGTTATGAGGACGGCAAGCGTTATGGTTCAATGAGCGACCAGTGCGTCGATCAGGTAATAAAGCATATCAATGGCATGGCTTTAGACAATCAGGCAGACAGTTTGCAGATTGCCTGGTATGGCGGCGAGCCTTTATTGGCGATTGAGACGGTGGAGAAGATTACGCGCGGAATCCGAAGTGATGAAATCTTATTTAACGCCAGCATGGTGACCAATGGTTATTTCTTAGATGGGAAAACGGCGGAGTTGCTTGCAAAAAATGGGGTCACGCACGTTCAGGTGACTGTCGATGGTCCGCCTGAAATACACAATCAACGAAGATGTCTTCCTTCTGGCGGTGATACGTTCAACCGTATTATCGATAACGTAAAAAGAGCTAGTGCGTACTTCAATGTCATCTTAAGAGTTAATGTTGATCCGACGAACGGTGATCAGATTGATCGCTTGATTGATTCGCTTGATCAAAAAGGTCTTCGTAATAGAGTAAAACTGTATTTAGCGGCAGTAGATGATATAAATGGGGCATGCGCTAACTCTCCGTGCTATTCAGAGGACGAATTTGCCTCGATTGAAGCATCCTGTTTGTCTCGCTACAAAATGACGGGGTACATGGATCCGTTTCTTCCAGGCTTTAATCCGACCATATGCGGAGCCGTCAATAAATATTCAGAAGTTATTGGACCAGATGGTTCCTTATATAAATGCTGGAATGAAATAGGATATTCCGACAGAAGTTATGGCAGCATCTTTGAAAGCGTAGCGAGTAACGCATTCGAAGTTTCCAAATGGAATGCTTATGACTTTTGTTCAGATTCAGAATGTCTTAACTGCTCGCTTCTTCCTATGTGCATGGGTGGCTGTCCCTTCACCAGGCTGTATGAAAATAAGACAAGCTGCGTATCTGCAAGAAAGAACTGTATAAAAGTAATGAGGGCGGCCTATGATTTCAAGCATAAGAAGTGATGCGGACTCAACGGCGCTCTTCGATTATCTGCCATATTTCAGACTTGGGTTTTCTTCCCAATTGCTTCTGGTTATAGTCTTCGCGTTGTGCTTAATAATATCTGGAATGATGGCTTCTGTATCCCCGCTGCTTACGAGCGCTCTGGTTGACAATATATCTAAAAAAACATCTTACGATTCTATCATGATTAGCAGCGCTCTAATTGGTTTTGCGGCACTAATCGATATTGTTGTCAGTTATTTAAGCACCCTTCTTTCAATGCGGATAACGACCGTGGCTGCATACTCGATTGTTCGAAGTAAAATCGATGAGCTCGTTCGGATGCCTTTTGAGTTATATTTTGAGCAGGAGTCAGCTGAAAAAACTCAACAAATTTGTTCAGATGCCAATACTGTGGCTTCCTTCGGATTGTCGGTGCTCCAGACGGTACTTCTTGCGGTTGTCCAGCTAGGTATCAGTTTTATTTTTCTCTATGGATGCTCCGTAGCGCTCTTTTGGGTTTCCGTGACATTTTGCATCTTGTATGCAATTGCTTATGCTTTATTCAGAAAACCGCTTTTTGTTTCAGGTCTGACCTTTAAGGAGGAGCAGTCCCTGTATTTCGGAAAAGTGGAGTCCGTACTTGCGCATCAGAGATTTTTGTATGTTAATGTGCTATTCGAAAGAGCATTGAAATCCATAGATAGCTTTTTTTCGTCTTTGCTGCACGCCGGAGTCGCCTATCAAAGTGTCGTTTCGAGATTTCAGGCAACGGATTCCTTTGCTGCGGCTGCGTCCCAGGTGACTATTCTTTTGATTTCGGCTTTCTATGTAATGCAAGGAAGCATGAGTGTAGGCCAACTTGTTGCCGTTTCGAGCTACATGGCTTTAATGCTATCTGCCGTGAGGTCAATCTACGGTATAGGTAGTAGCGTACAAGACTGCTTCTCATCGATATCTCGTCTAAATGCCTCTAAATTGCCTTTGGCTGTTGCTGGAGAGGAGCTCTTGGAGATCGATTGCATCGAATTGCATAATTTTGGTTTTACATTAAATGAAAAGTGTCTCTACAATAACTTGAATCTCAGGTTTGACAAAGGAAAGCTCTATGCTCTTGTGGGGATTAATGGCTCGGGCAAAACGAGCCTTGCGTACTTATTAATGGGTTGTTTCAATTCGGGTTACGGTGGGGCTATTTCCTACAACGGTAAGGCCCAAGAAGAAATCAACTGCGAGCACCTTAGGCGGAATCTAGTTTCGTTTGCCGAACAAACCCCGATATCAGTAAAGGATTTTCTTAGCGATAGAAATTTTCCTTCTATCGAAAAGAAGAGGTGCGGAGGAATGTCTCCTGGGGAACTGAAACAATTGGAAATTAGGCGGGTCTTGGAAAAGAAGGCAGACGTCTATTTATTCGATGAGCCAACAGCATCACTTGATATTGCTCATAAAGAAGCTCTGATAAATGCTGTGAAGGAACTGCGCAAGCACAAGATTGTCATTGTTATTACACACGATATGGACCTAATAGCAGCTAGTGATGAGGTGGTAGAGCTTGGGAAAAGCGACTGAAATAATGCGCCTGGGGGCACGTTATCTACTGGGTACGATGGTTGCTAGCGTGCCGTGGGCCATTTGGGTTATTGCAAAAGGATCTCCCGCTTGGCTGTGCTCTACAGGGGCGCTCTTTTGTGCGTTGGTAGTCTATCTTTTTGCAACTCGGGGCGCTGTTTCCCGCGATAAGACCAAGCAGCGTGGGATTCTTTTGGGATGGCAGTTCATTTTCATCGTATTTATTATTATGGCCGCTATGCTCGATATAGGTGGAAAATCAATATCCAGATGGGTATTGGTCTGTTCGGTTTCAGTTTTGCATGAGCTGTTATTTAGGTACGTATTTTTATTTGAATACACAATCGTCGGAATAGTTCGGCCGTTTTGTATAAGGGCATTTGTACAGTCGATTCTATGGGCATTGCTTCTCGTGACTCAACAGTGTTTAATCGGGGCACCCACAAATTACATCATTGCAATGATGGGGGGCTATCTTTGTCTGGGCCTTATTTTTGCGCTGCTCGTGCGAAAAACAGGGACAGTGTGCCCGTCTCTTTTAGCCATGATGTTTCTGGATTTTATCAACCTCCTAGCTCTTTGAGTTACGGATAAAATCTTCAGGTGTTGGCGCCATGGCCGACAAGGCCCGCACGGTGCTTTCGGTATGTAATAACATGGGCGAGGTCTGGCTGCTCACGGCCGAGATACTCGACCTGATCAATCGCGGTGCGTCCAACATCATCTGCACGCAGCCCTTCGCCTGCCTGCGATTCGGTTAGCGAGGAGGCCGTGGCATCGGTCGCAAAGCGTCTGTGACGCGGTATTAAGAAGTAGCCGACCTCTTCGGGCTAGATATGAGACGAAAGGGTGGTAGCCGTACCGGCTGCGGCGATCGCGTCGAAAATGTTGGTGTAAGGGTGGCTCCCCAGCGCCCGTTTAACGAAGAACGGCCTTCGTCCTAGAATCTGAAATCACCACAACAACAGGTTCTGGGAAAGGACGAAGACCGCTATGGAAATCTTATCAGACCCGACGCCGGACATGCTCGCCATGCCACGGTTCGACGACGGCGCCATCGACATGCAGGAGCTGCTCAGGCGCCTCGCCGAGCAGGTCGTGAACGCCGTGATGGACGCCGAGGCCGACCAGCTGTGCGGCGGCGGGGCGAACAGCCGAAACGGCTACCGCGAGAGGTCGCTCGCCACCTGCGTCGGCACGCTGACGCTGCGAATCCCGAAGCTCCGCACCGGCAGCTTCTTCCCGGACGACGTGATCGAGCGCTACCAGCGCGCGGACCGCGCCCTCGTGGCCGCCGTGGCCGAGATGTACGCCACCGGCACGAGCACCCGCAAGGTGCGGCGCGTCGCCGAGAAGATGGGCGTGTCCAGGCTCTCCAAGGACCAGGTGAGCGCCATCGCGTCGAGCCTTGACGCCGACATCGAGGAGCTCTGCGCGAGGCCCCTCGACGGCTCGCCGGTGCCCTACGTCTGGCTCGACGCCACCTACGTCAAATGCCGCCGCGGGGGCCGCGTGGCCTCCACGGCCGTCGTCACGGCCATCGGCTGCGACGCGGGCGGCTGGAGGCGCGTCCTGGGCGTCGACGTGGTGGACACGGAGTCGTACGACTCGTGGCTGGCATTCCTCAGGAAGATCCGCGACCGCGGCGTCTCCGGCGTGGAGCTCGTCGTCTCCGACGCGCACGCGGGCCTCGTCGCGGCCGCGGCGGAGGTCTTCCAGGGGGCGGCATGGCAGCGCTGCGCCGTCCACCTCATGCGCGACTGCATGCGCGAGGCGGGCTCCTGGCAGCTGAAGCGCCGCGTGGGCAGGATCGTCTCGCAGGTGTTCCGCGGGCGCGACGCCGCCACCGTGACCGCCATGTACCACGTGGCGTGCGACATGCTGGAGGGGTGCTGCCCGAGGGCGGCGGCGATCCTCGAGGAGGCCGCGCCGGACGCCCTGGCATACCTCGACTTCCCGCCGTCGCACTGGAAGCGCCTGCGCACCAACAACGTCCAGGAGCGGACGAACCGCGAGATAAAGCGCAGGTCGAGGGTGGTGCAGGCGTTCCCCTCGACGGCGTCGCTGGTGCGGCTGGCCGGCGCGGTCATGTGCGAGCAGGACGAGACATGGCAGGAATCCAGGTACTTCTCGGAGGCGAAGATGAGGGAGCTCTACGACGAGGGCCGCACGCGCGGGCTCGACGGGACGGTCGACTGGGCGCGGCTGGAAGCCGAGGCTGTTGATGTTCACTAAGAAGTGGTCCGAGTGATCACTGGGAAATGAGCACCGTG
>DXZW01000002.1 GCA_019419455.1 Collinsella sp.
TCGAATACACTTATAGGTGAGTATGCGCTGACGAGGCTCATGTAGTGACCTGTGGGGAAATGCGTAAGGATCTCGCGGATCTTGTTATCATAAAGGCCAGTCCTGATGTCTCTATTGTGGTTATACTTCGTTTCCAGCCTCAACATTATTTTTAATTATGCCACTCGACCTCACTCTGCGGACCGCCTCGACGAAGGACGCGCTGGAGTATCGGGAAAAGCGCTTCCCGGTCTCGAATAACTGCTTCATCCCGATCGTGGGCGTGACGGGCTCGGGGAAGACGACGATCATCATTAACCTCTTCCGGCTCCTGAACGAGATCTACCGCTACAGTCACATCATCTACGTCGCCGCGAACTACCGACAGGACGCGACGCTGCGGGCTGCGTGCCTTACGCAGATCGTCCTCGAGGACGAGGTGGTGTTCGAGCAGGAGAAGGAGCACACCCGTCACGTCTACACGGCGAGCACGGACTTCCTCGACGTCGCGATCATGAAGATCTACGAGCTGCAGGATCTCCACGCGCAGGCGGAGGAGCTGCGTGCGATCCGGCGGGAGATTGCGCGGGCCATCAAGCTCGCGAAGGACGAGCACCCGGAGCTGCTGGAGGATCTGGTGGCCCGCTACATTACGATCACGGAGGAGATTGAGGCAATCGCGCCGACGAGCGACGGCACGCGTCCGAAGGTGCTCCTCGCGATCGACGACAACTCGGGGGCGAAGGCGTTCCGGGTCAACACGGAGAGCAACCTCGTCTATAAGCTGATCCGCGACCGCCGCCACCACAACACGTCGGTCCTGGCCTGCATCCACAACCTGAAGGCGTTCCACGCGCCCTTCCGCATGCATGCGACGGAGTTCATCTTCACGGCAGGCCTCAACAGCCAGGCGCTGCGGGACATCTACGAGGACCTGGGGAACATCTTCCCAATCATCAACGAGAAGGTTCGGGACGGGACGAAGGCGTGCGAGCTCTTCTGTGGGATATACGACAAGGTGACAGGCGTCAACCCGAGCGACCCGAGCCGTCGCTACTACTTCCTCACCGTCTTCCGGAATGCCCGCCAGCTGCGGGAGAACTTCGACACGATCCTGAAGTAAATAAAAATGCGTGCGCACACTCAGGCAGACGACTACGGCCGCGTATACACTGTTGCCCATCTTCCGGCCTTCGCTGCGATGGCGACTGGCGCTCCCCCTTATGCCCCGCCCCGCGTGGTCCAGGCGTTCAAGGACCCTCTTGCGGGCACGCAGGCGCCGTTCAGCTCCAAAGACGATCCGATGGTCCACCGCATCACGAGGCCCCGCCGCTTCGCCTCCCAGCCGAACATCATCCCTCTCGACTGCGACTCCCACGCTAAGCACATCCAGGTGCCGATGCCTGCGAAGACCCTGACGCATGCTCTGGGGAGGCGCATTGATCCGTCCCTCGCTGACACGCGACGCCGCGCAGCACGCATGGAGGAGGCCAGGGGGAGGATGCGCGGGAAGAAGTAAACGCTGAGAAAAAAAAATGACGTCGACCAATTCCGAGCTTCAGGTGCTCCTCACGGCTCTCCTTGCGAAGCTGAACGAGACCCCCAAGTCAGAGCCTGCGGCGGCTCCTGTGTCCCAGCCCCGTTCCTCCAAGACGCGCATGAA
>DXZW01000020.1 GCA_019419455.1 Collinsella sp.
GGTGCCCTACCGGGAGTAGCATCGAAGGTTGACAAAACTATAGGAACACCCAATGGCTATGTCACGGATACGTCAGCGTTTGGTATGCCTGCAATGTGCAGCGCATAAATTCGATGCCGCAGGGCGATGCTGATGCTATAGTTACTGCGGTTAATGAGGGTCAAGAGAAAGGTTACAGGTGAAATCCAAACCTCGACCATACAGTCGATGACCCCATGCAGGTGCTTTTTGCGCATGCACGGGGTGTAAGCGTCGAGCGGCGTGCCGCCCGCGCATGCGTATACATATCCAGAAGCCCCCGGACGCCGCACGCGCGGCCGCGTCCGGAGGAATAATGATGGGGAGCACCATTGAATTATCTGAGTGAGATGCTCAAATTGCCAGTCTTGGACGTCGACGGCGAAAAGCTCGGCGTGGTCAACGATTTTGGCATTGCAACCGGCGAAGTTTTTCCGCACGTGACGTCGCTCGCGTTCCGCGGTCCCGGCAAAACGCCGTTCATGATCAGCTGGCGCAAATGGGTCGACCGCATCGACGAGACGGGTGTGTATCTCAATACGTCTGCCACCAATATTCGCTTCTCGTACCTGCAGCCGACCGAGCTCCTGCTGGCGCGCGATGTTCTCAATAAGCAGATCGTCGACACGCAGGGCATGAAGGTCGTGCGCGTCAACGACATCAAGTTTTCCATGTCGGGCGAAAACCAGCTGCGCCTGCTGGGTGCCGAGGTCGGTGCCCGCGGTCTGCTGCGCGCGATCAGCCCCGCACTCGAGCATATCGTCGAAGGCTTTATGAAGCACCTGGGCAAGCCGCTCAGTGAGGACATCATCGCTTGGTCCTACATGGACCTGCTCGACCGCTCGACCAAGAACATTCAACTCTCGGTGTCGCACAAGACGCTCGGCGAGCTGCACCCTGCCGACATCGCCGACATTATCGAGCAGCTCGACCCGCGCTTGCGTGCGCAGGTGTTTGCGCAGCTCGATACTGCCCAGGCCGCCGAGGCCATCTCGGAGTTCGATGACGACGAGCTTATGACCGAGATGCTCGAGGGCCTGTCCGACACCGACGCATCGTCGATGCTGGCCATGATGGACCCGGACGACGCTGCCGACCTGATCGACGAGCTTGATTACGAGAAGGCCGAGAAGCTCCTGCGCCTGATGGGCGTCAAGGAGGAGAAGGCGATTCGTAACCTGCTGGGGTATGAGGACAACACCGCCGGCCGCATCATGACCTCGGAGTTTGTCTCCCTGCCCGCAACGGCAACGGTCGGTGATGCCATCGAGGCGATTCGCGAGCTCGACGAGGACTTCGAGAGCGTCTACTACGTCTATACCGAGGATCCGAGCGGCATGCTGACTGGCGTGCTTTCGCTGCGCACGCTGATCGTGGCCGATCGCGACGCCACGCTGGGCCAGCTGGCCTATCGCGATCTGGTTTATGTGTCGCCCGACGATGACCAGGAAGACGTAACGGACGAGATGACCAAGTATGACCTGGTCGCCATCCCCGTCTGCGACGAGAACCGCCACATCCTGGGTATCGTGACCTTCGACGACGCCATGGACGTTATCGCCGAGGAGCATCAGGAGGACCTGCAGATCGCCGGTGTCGGCTCGGGCGACAGCGCGTCCGATGACTCGACGAATGTGCTCAGCTGGTTCGTGCATCGCCAGTACTGGGTTGTTGTATGGGGCATCGCGTCGTGCATTATAGCGACCGTGCTGGGAACGGCGCTCGGCTCCGCGCATCTGGTGGTGTTCCCCATGTGCGCCATGCCGCTCGTGCTGCTGGCGGCCTCGCGCATGGTGTCGTTCGTCAAGAACTACTTCCTGGAGTATGACGGTCACGACGACGAGCCCAAGCCGTATCTGGGGTTCTTCTTCCAGAGCACGGGCATGGGCCTGATTCTGTCACTCGTGACCTACCTGTGCGCCCAGCTGGTGCGCACCGCCGCGTTCCCCGATGCGCCCATGTTTGAGGAGCAACTCTTTACCGGGTGTTTTAATATCGCTGCCATCATTTGCCTGGTTGGCAACATGAGCGCCGTGATTTACCTGATGGTGCTGTTCTGGCGTGACGAGCATGACCTCAACACGTCGGGCACCGCCATGAACGTCATTGCCGTCATGATCTCGTGTGTGGCGTATTGCATCGCCGCGGTGCTGCTCGCCATGTCAGTCATGGGTTAGGTGGTCGCGTGCAAAATACCAAGCAAAAGTCGGGCACCAAGCAAAAGCTGACCATCGCGGCCATCTTTGGCGCTATGGGTCCCGGTCTGTTGGCGGCGCTTTCGGGCAATGACGCCGGCGGCATTGCAACGTATTCCAGCGCGGGCGCCAGCTATGGCTACAAGATGCTCTGGATGCTTCCCGTCATGACTGTGCTGCTCATCGTGACGCAGGAGACCGCGGCGCGTTGCGGCTGCGTCACGGGTAAGGGCCTGGCATCGCTCATTCGCGAGCGCTTTGGCGTGCGCAAGAGTGTACTTGCTATGGCGGCGCTGTTGATCGCCAACACGGCTGTGACCATTTCGGAGTTTGCGGGTATTGCGAGCGGCCTTGCCCTCTTTGGCGTGCCGGCGAGCATCTCGGTGCCGTTGGTGGCGCTGCTGGTGTGGATGCTTACCATGTCGGGTAGTTTCCAGCGCATCGAGAAGATTCTGCTGCTGGTGAGCTGCGTGTTCGTGACCTATATCGTCGCCGCGTTTATGGCTGGCCCCAACTGGGGTGAGGTCGCGGTCGACCTGGTCGTGCCTAACATTCAAAATGATCCCAGCTACGTGTCGCTCGTGGTCGCAACGATCGGTACCACCATCGCGCCGTGGATGATTTTCTTGGCGCAGAACAACGTGGTCGATAAGAACGCGGGCGAGGACGATATCGTGCTGCAGCGTATTGATACCGTGAGCGGCTCGATCGCTGCTGATATCATTGCGGGCTTCATTATCATCACGACCGGCACGGTATTGTTCCCGGCGGGTATTCAGATTAGCGATGCTGCCGATGCTGCCCGCGCGCTGGAGCCTATTGCGGGTCAGTGGTCCACGGTACTGTTTGCCTCGGGCCTGGTCGCGGCGAGCTTCTTGGCTGCCTGCGTGCTGCCGGGCGTTACGTCGAGCGCTATCTGCGAGGCATTTGGCTGGGAGCGCGGTGCCGACCGCAGCTGGGACGAGGCCCCGGTCTATCGCGGCATCATTACGGCCATCATCGGTATCTCTGCCGTGCTGGTGCTCATGCCCGGCGTCGACCTGTTCCAGATTATGATGACCTCGCAGGTCATCAATGGTGTGCTACTGCCCGTGGTTCTGGTGTTCCAGGTGGTTATCGCCGCCGACCGTCACATTATGGGTGCCAACCGCAACGGTCGCGTGTGGAACGTGCTCACGTGGGCGACTATCGCCGTGATTACGGTGCTGACGGTCGTCATGTTTGTGCTGCAAGCGATGGGCTACAGCGCTTAGCGCCCACTTTTGCTTCCGAACAGGCCGTAGCGATGGACTGCGGCCTGTTTTTTGCCCGCTATAGGGCATTAGTTATATGGCAGTGGACAAAAAATGCCAAATATGAGTACTGTTGCTAAGTGAATAGCATTTACATCCAAGAAGATAATGGACATAGCCGATAGTATGTTCATTAAAATTGGCTCCAATATGTCTTAAACCAGTCAGGTTGGCTGCTTTAGGGGGTTGTAGGGGCCGCTCGGACGTCATTTTGGGTGGTTTTGCCTGCTACTAAAATGGTAACAGTACTCATATTTGCCCCTTTTTGTCCACGATCCCTTGAAGCCGGCTCGAAAAGAGTGATTTTGGTTTGTTTGCTGCGGGTGTGGGCTTGGAAACAACGTTCGGGGTGGCGAGGCGCCCAGAATTCGGTCGCAAGGAGGGCGTTCCTCGGCTGTGTCAGGAGTGTCCCTAGGTGCCGGCACATAAGGAACGTTCCTAACTGCCGGAGGGGGTGTCTGCCGTGGCGGGCACCCCCTCCGGATGTGGGAAGTTTGCGCTGCAGGTTACTTATCGGTGCCCAGCTTGTGCGGCTTGAGAGCGAGCGCATTGACGAGCGCGTCGGTGGCAGACTTGACGGCCGCCGGCTGCGGATCGTTGACGTGATCCTCGGGATGCACGGGCAGGTCCTTCTTGACTGCATCGTGGATCAAGTTGAGGTACTCAGTCACGCCAGTGGTCGACAGGTGCGTGCCATCGCCATCGAACAGGTCGTTGCGATTGGCACTGTATCCGTACCAGTCGATAACGCGCACGTTCTTGTAGCGCGTAGCAGCGTTGGCGATGGCCTGGTTGGTAGAACCAACCCACGGCTGCGGGCTGCGCGTGTTCACAAACACCACAATACGCTTATCTCCTGCATCGGCCATGATGGCGTCGATCTGGTCGTCGGTTACCAAACCGTTGGTGCCCAGTGCAAAGACCACGATCTTGCCGGCAAGGTTCTGTTGGAGATAGCCCTCAAATGTCGCGCGGCCCGCATCAAACTGGCGGCCCTTTTCGGCATCGATATGGCTGTGCGGGAACACGCCGTCAAAGGAATCAACGGCGCGCAGCGACACGGAGTCACCGATCATCAACAGGTCGTAGGAGCCATCGGGGAAGCCGTCGTTGTCCTTGTCGGTGTCGTCGGCCGCCTGTTGGTCTGTGGGCGCGGTGTTTTTGGCTTCCTTGTTGAGGACTTCGGCGCCCTCACCGCTCAGTGCGGAGGTCTCCGGCACAAAGATCAGGCCGCCCAGTGCAACGACCAACACGACAGCGCAGGCTGCGCAGACAGGGACGTGCGCGCGCACCCAGTTGGCGGGCGCGGTGGTGCCGTCGCGGAACTCGGATACGGTGCGCCCAAAGGCGCCCTTTCTAAACGGCGTCTCGATAAAGCGATATGAACATTCGGCTACGGCGACCACCAACAACACCTGCAAAATGTACTGCCACCACGGCGTATCGTTGATGTTGGCGACCGGGTTCATGAGCAACAGTAGCGGATAGTGCCACAGGTAGATGCTGTACGAGCGCTTGCCAACCCACACGAGCGGCTCGGCGGACAGTGCGCGGGCAACCATTCCCTGGGGCTGCACGCAGGCCGCGATGACCATGAGCGTGAGGATGGAGCATAGCAGCGTGCCGCCGCGATACTGGAACGCGGTGTAGCCGTTGGTGAGCGCGACCATGGCGGCAAGGCCAACCAGACCCACGACGCCCAACACATCGATGGATGCGGGCGAGGACCAAAAGCGCACGAGGGCGCTCGGCTGTGCCGGGACGGTCTCGGCTGCGTTGTCGGCCTTCTCGCCAGGCTTGCCCTCGGCGTTCTTGCCGTGCTTGGCGGCGCCAGCCAGGCGATTGAGCCCCAAACGATGAGCGAGACGCACCGGCGCCAGGTCGCGATCGGGGATAAAGGCCATCCAGGCGCCCAGCAGCAGCGAGAAGACGCGGGTGTCGGTGCCGTAGTACACGCGGCTGGGGTCGGCGGCAGGGTTGTAGAGCACCATCATGGCAAGGGCGGATACCGCTGCGAGTCCCAGGACCATACGGCGCGTGTTGGGTTTGCTCACATGCATGGACACCATGGCAAACAGCAGCGGTGGCCAAACCAGGTAGAATTGTTCCTCGATGGCGAGCGACCAAAAGTGCGTAAGCGGCGAGGGGTCGCCCAGGGCGTTGAAGTACGAAACGTCCTGCATAATCTGCCACCAGTTGTTAAAGAACAGCAGCGACGGCAGAATGTCGGGACGCATCTTGGTGAGCATCACGTGGTTGAAGACGGTGCACAGCGCACAGGTTACAACCACAACGGTCACCACGGCGGGGACCAGGCGACGGATGCGGCGGATCCAGAAGCTCTTGAGGTCGATGCGGCCGGTCTTAGCGACTTCGTTGAGTAGCAGGCGTGTGATCAGATAGCCCGAAAGCACAAAGAAGATCGTGACGCCAAGCAGGCCGCCCTGAGCCCACGTGAGGTTGAGGTGATAGAGCACCACCGCGACGACGGCAAGCGTGCGCAGGCCGTCGAGCGCAGGGATGTAGCGGGACTTGGGGCGAGCAGGCGTCTGCTCCGCGGCGGGAGTGTTGGCGCGGCCAGCGTTGTTGGCAGAAGCGCGATGGGGGCTCGCGGTGCGTCGCGGCTCGTTGGCACGGCGCTCGCCCTTCACGCGTTCGTGCGGCGCCGGCTCGTTGCCCGTGCGGCGTCGACCGCGCGAGCCCGATTGCGAGAATTGTTCCATAAAACATCATCCAATGACGAGAATAATCAGCACGTATTCATTGTAGCTGCCTGCCCCTGTGAATGCTTGCTGCTGGCGCAAGCTCAAGCGCGCGTCCACATCAAAGTGGACTAAAGTTATAGGGGGTGCGAGAGTGCACAATCGTTGGTCGATGGTGGGCGCAAAGCCCGAAGACGAGGAGGTTTCCATGGCGGATCACAGCATCGTTGCGGTGTTCGGCAGCATGAACATGGACCTTTCGGTGGCGTGCGAGCGCATGCCGCGCGCGGGCGAGACGGTCGATGGCAGCGGTTTTATCACCAACGCCGGCGGTAAGGGAGCCAATCAGGCCGTTGCCGCTGCGCGCATGGGTGCGCGCACGTGCATGATCGGCGCTGTTGGGCGCGATACCTTTGGCGATGCGCTTGTGGCAGGGCTCCAAGATGCCGGCGTGGGCGTTGAGTCCGTGACACGTCTCGACGACGTGGAGACCGGTACTGCGACTATCATTCGCTGTGAGAGCGACAACCGCATCGTGCTGTCGCCGGGCGCCAACCATGCGCTTGCGGGCGAGGACGTTGCCCGCGCACTGAGGCGCTTGGTGGCCGACGAGCTCGACGGCGATGCCAGCGAGATTGCCCCGGCTGCTGGCGGCGTCTTTATCGCCCAGGGCGAATGTGACCTTGCGGCGACGGCCGGGGCGCTTGCTTGCGCTCACGAGCTGGGGTTCTATACGATCTTTAACCCGGCGCCCGCCTGCGACCTGCCGGCAGGAGCGTGGCCAGCGGTCGACCTGGTCTGCCCCAACGAGACCGAGTGCCAGGTACTGACGGGCATTCTGCCCACGGATGATGCGAGTTGCGTCGCCGCGCTCAATGCGCTGCTCGACAAGGGCGCCGGGGCTGCGGTCATCACGTTGGGCGGCGCCGGCTCGGTTACGCTCGGCGATGGCGGTGAGCCGCTGCGCATGCCGGCGCTTTCGAGCGCGGTGGTCGATACGACGGCCGCGGGCGATACGTTTATCGGCGCGTTGGCGGCGGCTCGTCTGGAGGGCCTGCCGCTCTTTGAGTGCATGGCGGCGGGTGCTCGCGCCTCGGCGGTGACGGTGTCGCGCCTGGGCGCTCAGCAATCAATTCCCACGCGTGCGGAAGTCGAGCACAAGTTTGGTTTAGACGGTTTGGATGTAGACGGAGAAGCGGAGTAGAACAATGGCAACCAAGAAGCTGATCCTTGATCTGGATATGGGTGTGGATGATGCGATGGCGCTTGCCTACGCCATCGCGAGCCCCGAGGTGGAGCTCGTCGGCATCACCACGTGCTTTGGCAACGTGCGCGTCGAGCAGTCGGCGCACAACTGCTTGGCGGTGCTCGACCTGTTGGGTCGTCCCGAGGTGCCGGTGTACCTGGGCGCCGATCGTCCCATGAAGGCGACCGAACCCTACACGCCGCCGGCGTCCACCACGCTTATCCACGGCAAGAACGGCATCGGCGGCGCAAGCGTGCCCGCCTCGCCGTACGAGCCGGTGGGCGCGACGTCGGCCGACGGCAATGCGGCGGTCGATTACCTGATTGATGCCGCGCGTACCTATGGTCCCGATCTGGTCTACGTTGCGACCGGCCCGCTCACCAATCTGGCGCTTGCCCTGGAGCGCGATGCGGCGGAGATGATGTCTATCGGTCGCGTGGTCGTGATGGGCGGTGCGCTTACCGTGCCCGGAAACGTGAGCGCCGGTGCCGAGGCCAACATGGCGAGCGACCCCGAGGCGGCCGATGCCGTGCTGCGTTCGGGCCGCAAGCTCACTATGGTGGGGCTGGATGTGACGCATCGCGTGGTGCTCACGCGCCGCGACGTTGCCGGCTGGACGGGCTCGGGCACTATGGCTGGCTGCGCGTTTGCGAGCATGGTCGAGCACTATATCGGTTCGTACGAAATGAACGCGCCCTACCTGGGCGGCTGCGCGCTGCACGATCCGCTGGCGGTTGCCGTGGCGATTGATCCCACGCTCGTGGGCGCGCTCGGCTGTAACCTGCGCGTTGACTTGCTGGGCGAGTATCGCGGCCGCACTATCTGTGACGAGCACCGTCTGTCCGATCCGGATAAGAGTGCGCTCGTGGCGCTCACCGTGGACGCCCCACGTTTCCTCGCGGAGTTTAAGACACGCATGGCTCGCATCCTTGGCTAAACGGTTTCTGTGCCCCGATCCAGATTAGCTACCGAGTAAATACGCCCGTTGGGGGAATAGTCGCGTCGCTTCGCTTGACAACAGGCTAAACTAGCTATTAAACATTTACTATTCTGTTTAGATTGAATTTGCGGTCGTTTAGTTGTCGAGTCACGGGGCGGTCAGGCCACGATGCTCGACAGCGGCCGTTGCTAGGGGGAACAATGGCTAAAGCAAGTGTTCGCGAGATTAGCCGCATTACCGGTTTTTCGCCTGCGACCGTGTCCAACGCGCTCAACCGCAAGCGCAGCGTGAGCGAGGAGACCGCCAAGGTCATCCTGGAGTGCGCGCAGTCGCTCGGCTATCAGCAGTCGACGCAACTCGAGAGCATCCAGTTTGTGCTCGCGCGCAAGACGGGCGCCATCCTGGACGAGAGCACCTTCCATCCCGCGGTTATTGAGGGCGTGGAGCGCCAGGCGCGTCGCCACGGCATGAGCACGAGCTTTGTCTCGCTCGACTTTAGCGATCTTGACGCCGTGCGTCCGCAGGTCGAGGGCCTGATCGCCGATCCGTCCGCTGCTATCGTGCTGATGGGTACCGAGCTGGGTGAGGAAGACTACGCCTTGTTTGCCAACGCTGCCGCTCACCTGATCGTGCTCGACGGCTGGAGCGATCGTCAATACTTTGATGCCGTGGTCATTGCCAATACCGATTCGGTGCTGCGTGCCGTGGACTACCTTATCGAGAAGGGTCACAGGCAAATCGGCTATCTGGCGGGCGACCTTCGTATCCGCAACTTTAAGGATCGCGAGCGCGGCTATCGTCAAGCGCTTGAGGACGCGGGCCTTGAGGCCAACCCGACATGGCGCGTCACGCTGGGCACCACGCTCGAGGGCGCTTATCGCGACATGGGCGCGTGGCTCGACAACGCCTCGCACGAAGATCTGCCAACGGCTTTCTTTGCCGAAAACGACGTGCTCGCCGTTGGTGCCATGCGCGCGTTCAACGAGCATGGCATTCGCGTGCCCGAGGATGTCTCGATCATCGGCTTTGACGATCTGTCTTTGGGCGCTTTTTCCAACCCGCCGCTCACCACGGTGCATGTTCCCAAACACGAGGTGGGCGAGATCGCGGTGCGCCGTCTGGTGGGCAACATCCGCAATCCCAAGAGCTATACCTGCAAGACGGCCGTATCGACCTATTTTGTCGAGCGCCAAAGCGTGCGCGAAATCTAGGCGGAGACGGCATTGCCTGCAGCGTGCCAAAGCTCGCTAGGGCAGTTAACATAGTGCCATTCAGAAGAGGATCCTTCGGGGTCCTCCTTTTGTTTCCCTTGTATGTTCAGTTTGTTTACATACCGTTTAGGCTGATTTCTCTACCGTCTACGGGTATTTCGCGCTAAACTTCTAAACAGAAGAGTAAAACATTTAGTAAACAGAACAAAACGAAACATGCGTCTGTTTACTGAACATGTGACTAGGGGAGGACGTACATGGACAAGATCAAGCTCGGCTTTGTGCCCACGCGCCGCAGTATCTTTAGCGCGCCGGACGCGATCAAGTATCGCGGTCTGACGGCTGATCGCCTGCGCGAGATCGGCGTCGAGATTGTGGATATCGACGACATCAACGACGAGGGCCTGCTGTTCGACGACAGCCATATCGCGCCTATCGTCGAGAAGTTCCGCGCCGAGGGCGTCGACGGCATCATGCTCTGCCACGCCAACTTTGGCACCGAGTACGTTTGCGCTCGCCTTGCCCGCGAGCTCGGCTTGCCCGTGCTGCTGTGGGGCCCGCGCGATGAGCGCCCCGAGCCCGACGGCACCCGCCTGCGTGACAGCCAGTGCGGCCTGTTCGCCACCGGCAAGGTCCTGCGTCGCTTCCAGGTCCCCTTCACCTATATGACCAACTGCCGCCTGACCGATCCCGAGTTCGAGCGCGGCGTCTGGGACTTTTTGGCCGTGTGCAACGTGGTCAAGACCTTCAAGCACACCCGCATCCTGCAGATGGCCACCCGTCCGTTCGATTTCTGGTCGACCATGTGCAACGAGGGCGAGCTGCTCGAGAAGTTCAACATCCAGCTTTCGCCCATCCCCATGACCGAGCTTGTCCAGGCCGTGCGCGACGCCCAGGCCGACGAGCAGGCCATGGCAGCCATGCTCGCCCACATTGCCGACAGCTTTGAGATCTGCATCCCCGAGGATAAGGTCCCCGCTGTGGCCGGTCTTGCCATTGCCATGAAGCGCTTGGTCGAGAAGTACGGCTGCAACGCCGGTGCCATCCAGTGCTGGAACGCCCTGCAGGACGAGCTGGGCATTATGCCCTGCGCCGCCAACGCCATCCTCAACGAGATGGGTATCCCTGTCGTCTGCGAGACCGACATCCATGGCGCCATCACAGCGCTGATGGTCGAGGCCGCCGACCTGGGCCGTCACCGCGGCATGTTTGCCGACTGGACCGTGCGTCATCCCGACAACGAGAACGGCGAGCTGCTGCAGCACTGCGGCCCCTGGCCCTGCAGCTGCGCGGCCGTCAAGCCCAAGCTCACTTACCCGCTGGCTTTCGATCACCCCGGCGCGCTGACGGCCGAGGCCAAGCACGGCGACCTCACCCTTGCCCGCTTTGACGGCGACAACGGCGAGTACTCGCTGCTGCTGGGCAACGCCCGCGGCATCGACGGCCCGGCCGGCATGGGCACCTACCTGTGGGTCGAGGTCGAAAACCTCAAGCGCCTCGAGGCCAAGATCGTCGAGGGTCCCTACATCCACCACTGTGTCGCCATCCACGCCAACGTGGTGCCGGTGCTATACGAGGCGTGCAAGTACATCGGCATTGTCCCCGACCTGTACGATCCCATCGAAGAAGACGTCAAAGCTTACCTGCGAGGAGAGTAGAAATGGCAACTATCGAAGAGCTTGAATCCCTGCGTTGGGACCTTCGCCGCGATTGCGTCGATATCATCATGGCTGGCGCCGGCGGGCACATCGGCGGCGACATGTCGGTCATCGATGCCCTCATGACCCTCTACGCCAACCACCTCAACATTTCTCCCGAGACCGTCGACGATCCCAACCGCGATCGCTTCGTGCTCTCCAAGGGCCACGCCATGGAGGCCTACTACGCGGTGCTCTGCCACGAGGGCTATCTTGACCTCGATGCCGTCAAGGCCCGCTTCTCCAAGTTCGGCAGCCCCTACATCGGCCACCCCAACAACAAGCTCAAGGGCATCGAGATGAACTCGGGCTCGCTGGGCCATGGTCTGCCCGTGGCCGTCGGCATGGCACTCGCCGGCAAGATGGACGGCCGCGACTACCGCGTCTACACCATCATGGGCGACGGCGAGCTTGCCGAGGGCTCGGTCTGGGAGGGCGCCATGAGCGGCGGCAACTACCAGCTCGATAACCTGTGCGCGCTCGTGGACCGCAACCGCCTGCAGATCAGCGGCAGCACCGAGGACGTCATGAAGCAGGATTCGCAGGAGGAGCGCTGGGCCGCCTTCGGTTGGAACGTGCTGTCCATTCCGGGCAACGACGTCCAGGCCATCGATGCCGCGCTGACGCTGGCCGCCGAGACCAAGGGTAAGCCCACGGTCATCATCCTCAACACGGTGAAGGGCTACGGCTCGCCGGTTATGGAGGACAAGGCCGCCTGGCATCATCACCTGCCCAACGATGAGGAATATGCCCAGATCATCGCCGATTTCGCTGCCCATAAGGAGGCTATCAATGGCTAACAAGATCGCCAACCGCAAGGCTATCTGCGACACGCTGCTCGAGGCCGCCGCAACCGATAAAGACATCGTCGTCCTGTGCTCCGACTCCCGCGGCTCCGCATCGCTCACGCCGTTCTTCGATCAGTATCCCCAGCAGTCCATTGAGGTCGGCATCGCCGAGCAGGACCTGGTGAGTATCGCCGCCGGTATGGCCTCGTGCGGCAAGAAGGCCTGGGTCGCCTCGCCGGCGTCCTTTGTGACCACGCGCTCGTATGAGCAGTGCAAGGTCGACGTTTCGTACTCCAACACCAACGTCAAGCTCATCGGCATCTCGGGCGGCGTGTCCTACGGCGCCTTAGGCATGAGCCATCACTCCGCGCAGGATATCGCCGCCATGAGCGCGATTCCCAACATGCGCGTGTATCTGCCGAGCGATCGATTCCAGACCGCCGAGCTCGTGCGTGCCCTGGTCGCCGACAACAAGCCGGCCTACATCCGCGTGGGCCGCAACCCGGTGGAGGACGTGTACACCGAGGACGAGTGCCCGTTCCAGATGGATCGCGCCACCTGGGTGCGTCGCGGCGCCGATGTGACGATTGTCGCCACCGGCGAGATGGTCCGCCATGCCGTGGACGCCGCCGATCTGCTGGCCGAGCAGGGCATCTCGGCAACGGTACTCGACATGTATTGCGTCAAGCCACTCGATGCTGAGGCTGTGATCGAGGCCGCCGGTGCCACGCGCGCCGTCGTGACCGTCGAGGAGCACAGCCCCTTCGGCGGCCTGGGTTCCATGGTCGCGCAGGTCGTGGGCGAGCATTGCCCGCGTCCGGTCAAGTGCCTCTCCCTGCCCGATGCGCCGGTCATCACCGGCACGAGCCCCGAGGTCTTTGCGCACTACGGCCTGACGGGTGCCGGAATCGCGCAGACCGTCGCCGAGTTCTTGCCCGCAGAGTAACTGGAATGTGACAAAGGGACCGCCCCTTTGTCACATTCGTTTTGAAAGGGGTGGCCATGGGCCGCTACATCATCGGAATCGATCAATCCACGCAGGGCACCAAGGCGCTGCTGGTGGACGAGGGCGGCCATTTGATTCATCGTGCCGATCGCCCGCATCGCCAGATTGTCAACGAGGCTGGCTGGGTGAGCCATGATCCAGCCGAGATCGCCGCCAACGTGCTGGCCGTGGCGCGCGCCGTGGTGGAGGAGACCGGGGTCGACCCTGCCGACGTCGCCGGCATCGGCATCTCCAACCAGCGCGAGACCACCGTTGCCTGGAACCGCACGACGGGCGAGCCGCTGTGCGACGCCGTCGTGTGGCAGTGTGCCCGCGCCCGCGAGCTGTGCGACGAGCTGGCCGCGCGCGAGGGTGTGGCCGAGCTGGTGCGCGACACGACGGGTCTGGTACTCTCGCCCTACTATCCGGCGGGCAAGATGGCCTGGATCCTCGCGAACGTTCCCACGGCTGCCGAGGCCGCGGCGGCGGGCGAGCTGTGCCTGGGTACCATCGATGCCTGGGTGGTCTGGACGCTCACGGGCGGCGCAGAGTTTCGCTGCGACTGGTCCAATGCTAGCCGCACGCAGCTCTTCGACCTGCGCCGTGGCTGCTGGAGCAAGCCGGTGTGCGAGGCCTTTGGCGTCGATCCGGCTTGTCTGCCGCAGGTGACCGACTCCGATGGCATGTTCGGCATGACGGACCTGGGCGGCTTTTTGCCGGCACCCGTGCCCATTCACGGCGTGCTCGGCGACAGCCATGCCGCCTTGTTTGCCCAGGGCTGCCATAGCCGCGGCATGGCCAAGGCGACCTATGGCACCGGCAGCTCGGTCATGATGAACGTCGGCGACGAGTTCGTTGCCAGCTCGCACGGGCTTTCGAGCTCGCTTGCGTGGCGTATGGACGGTGTGACCGAGTATGTGCTCGAGGGCAACGTGAGCTACGCCGGCGCCGTCAAGACGTGGCTGCGCGACGACCTGGAGCTCATCAACAATCCCGAGGAAGTCACCGACCTGTGCTATGCCGCCAATCCGGCGAGCCGCGTCTACTTTGTGCCGGCGTTCACTGGCCTGGGCGCGCCGCACTGGGCGAGCGATGCCGAGGGCTGCGTCTTTGGCATGACACGCACCACGGGCCGCGCGGAGTTCGTAAAGGCCGCCGATGAGTCGATTGCCTATCAGATCTTCGACGTCATCGATGCGATGGTCGAGGATTCGGGCGCGGCGCTGGCCGAGCTTCGTGTTGACGGCGGCCCCACGCGTGACGCGTACCTGATGCAGTTTGAGAGCGACTTGGTTGGCTCGCCCATCCGCATCGCGAGCAACGACGAGATGAGCGGCCTGGGTGCGGCCTGGGCCTGCGGCATTGCGCTGGGCATGTACACGCGCGATGTCGTCGACGTCTACGGCGCCCGCGGCATCGTGGAGCCTGTCATGCCTGCCGACGAGCGAGCCAAAAAGATCGCCGGCTGGCGCCATGCTGTCGACGCGACTATCGCCTACACTGCCTAGGCGGCTGCGCGGCGCCCAAGGATTTTTCTGGGACGTGTCTCTATAGTTTTGTCAACCGCGTGCTTCGCGCCATTTCGGCATGA